>CAYMTM010000145.1:0-11831 GCA_964393375.1 uncultured Rhodospirillaceae bacterium | reverse complement strand
CGTCGCCCAGGTTCAGCTTCTTGACCTCCAGCACCTTATCCTGCTCGTCGAACAAGACCTCGACCACCTGCTGGTCGACGGTCGTGGGGTTGAAGAAGGCGACCTTCTCGGTCTTGCGGCTGATGTAATACCACCGCTTGTCGGTGAACGTGCCGATCGTGGAAGGCGACCCGATCAGCTGCACGACGCTGTCCTTGCTGTCGCCGAGCTTGATCTGCTCGAGCTTGTCCGCGTCGGGCACGTTGCCGCGCTGCGCCACCGTGGCGGCGCAGCCCGACAGTGCCAGGGCGCCGAGCGCCAGGGCGGCCAAGGCCGGAATCGTCGGGCGACGCTTCGCGCGTCCTGTCCTCATGGGGGCTGGACCGTTCCTCGCTTGGAGCCTTTCGCTGCCGGTCGGCGCCGCCGCTGCGCGTGGGGTTGACCCGCGCCGCAAGGACCGGCAATCACTTGGCGCCGCAAGATGGCATCGGGGCGAATCCCTGTCAATTGCGCGTCATGGATCGGCCAAGGCGTTGTCGGCCGGAGTTGCGGATGGGAATCAAGGCGTTATTCGGTGCGGACGGAAGCAGGGCGGCGGCCAGGCAGCTGTACGAATCGATCGTGGCGCAGGCGCGGCTGCCGGATTTTTATCGCAGCCGCGGCGTGCCCGACACGATCGACGGGCGCTTCGACATGATCGTGCTGCACGCATTTCTGGTCCTGCATCGTCTGAAACGGGCGGGCCAGGGGCAGGGGCCGGTCGCGCAGGCGCTGTTCGACCTGATGTTCGCCGACATGGACGCTTCGTTGCGCGAGATAGGCGTGGGCGACCTCTCGGTCGGCAGGAAAGTCAAACAGATGGCCGCCGGTTTTTACGGTCGCGTTGCCGCCTACGACGGGGCGCTTTCCGACGCCGCTGGCGCAGCGCTGGAAGACGCGTTGCGCCGCAACCTCTATGGAACCGTGAAGGCCGCCCACGACCATGTCGCCGCGATGGCCGGCTATGTGCGCATGCAGGCCCGCTTCTTGGCCGGCACCGGGTCGGACGAGATCCTTGCCGGCAGGGTGAAGTTTGCGCCGCCCGGGATACCGGCATGACGGACGACCAGCGGCCAGCGGTCGAATTCTCCCGCCCGATCGCCGCCGACCGCGTCGGGCGCGGGGGACTCACGGTCAGCATCGAAGCCGCGGAGCCCGAACGCCGGGCGCTGGCGCGGCGGTTCGGCCTGATCGCGCTCGACTCGCTGGTCGCGACCTGCCGGCTGCGGTCCGTTGCCGGCGGCATGATCGAACTGCAGGCGCACTTCACGGCGAAGGTCGCGCAGGAATGCGTCGTGACCCTCGATCCGGTCGCTGCGACGGTCGAGGGTTCGGTGGAGCAGCGCTACGCCCTGGACCCGGCCGTCCTGCGGTCCCTGGCGCCAGGGGGCGATATCGATCTTGAGGCGGATGACCCGCCGGAAGCGCTGGCGGATGGCGCAATCGATCTCGGGGAAGCCGTCGTTCAACAGCTCGCGGTCACGCTTGACCCCTATCCGCGCGCGCCCGGCGCCCGATTCGAGGGCGTAGTGATCGGGGATCGGCCCGGCGCTGAGGGGAAGGCCGGCGGAGATGCCACCAAATCCGCAAGGCCAAGCAGCGCGTTCGCCGCACTGGCTCGACCGAAGAAATGACGGTAGAAATGAAGCATAATATATTGATTACAATTGAAAAATACGATCTTGCCTTGGGTGGGTCATGTGGGCCGAGCGCGTGCGCCGAGGCGTGTTTTCCGGCCGGCGCGGATGATAGCGTTTCGTGTGATGCGCGCTCTGTTGGGGGCTTCCGGGCGCGCTTGCCGGGCTGGGGGGTTTCGGCTAAAGAAGCCGCTTCATGTCGACTGCCCGGGAGTTGCACGGTCATGGCCGTTCCGAAGAAAAAGGTATCCAAGTCGCGCCGTGACATGCGCCGGTCGCATCACGCGCTCAAATCCTCATCGCATATCGAATGCCCGAATTGCGGCGAATTGAAGCGGCCGCACCACGTGTGCGGCCATTGCGGCTATTACGACGGCCGCGAAGTTGTCGCGGCTGCCGGCGCCTGATCTTCAGACGCGGCGCGGCCGCGGCAGCATCCATGGGGGCCAGCCCGTGAGCGCCCCGACCCCGCTTCAGCCGATCACCCTTGCGCTGGACGCCATGGGCGGCGACCAGGCGCCGGACATGGTGATCGCCGGGGCCGAGATCGCGCGACAGAAGTTTCCCGCCGCACGCTTCCTGTTCGTGGGCGACGAGGCGCGCATCCGCCCGCTCCTGGAACGGCATTCCGATCTGCTCGGGGTCTCGACACTGCGCCATACGACCGAGGTCGTCACCAACGACGCCAAACCGTCGGCCGCGCTGCGCGGGGGCCGCCAGTCGAGCATGCGACTGGCGATCAATGCCGTCGACGAGGGCAAGTCCGACGCGGTCATCTCGGCCGGCAACACAGGCGCCCTGATGGCCATGGCGAAGCTGGTGCTGCGGACCGCCCCTGGCATCGACCGGCCGGCCATCGCCGGCTTCTTTCCGACCATGCGCGGGTCCAGCGTGATGCTCGACCTCGGCGCCAATGTCGAGTGCGATGCGCGCAACCTGGTCCAGTTCGCCGTGATGGGCGAGGTCTTCGCGCGCACCGTGCTGGGCCTTGCGAAGCCCACCATCGGGTTGCTCAACGTCGGCTCCGAGGATCAGAAGGGCCACGAAGAGTTGCGCACCGCCAGTGCCGTGCTGCGCGAGAACAAACTGGACCTTGCATTCCATGGTTTCGTCGAGGGCGACGACATCGCCGCCGGTACCGTGGACGTGATCGTGACCGATGGGTTCACCGGCAACATCGCGATCAAGACGGCCGAAGGCACCTCGCGCCTTTTCTCCAGCTTCCTGCGCCAGGCCTTCACCAATTCTTCCCGGGCCAAGCTGGGCTACGCGCTAGCCAAGCCGGCGCTCGCCGAGTTCCGCCAGCGCATCGATCCGCGCCGCTACAACGGCGCGATCCTGCTTGGACTGAACGGCATCGCCGTCAAGAGCCACGGCGGCACCGACGCGGTCGGCTTCGCCAACGCGCTGGGCGTGGCGGTCGAGATGCTCGCCAACGGTATCACGGCGCGAATCCAGGAAGAGCTGCAAGGGCTCGGCGCCGACCTGGATCCGACGCCAAAGCCGCGATCGGCCGCCCTCTGATGGCAATCCGTTCGCGGATTGTCGGCTGCGGCTCCTATCTGCCCAGCCGGGTGGTGTCCAACGCCGAGCTGTCGGCGCGGGTTGACACGTCGGACGAGTGGATCGCCCAGCGCACCGGCATCCGCCAGCGCCATGTCGCCGCCGACGGCGAAGTCACCTCCGACTTGGCGCTCGCCGCCGCGCGCGGTGCGCTGGCCGCGGCCGGCGCGAAGGCGGAGTCGCTCGATCTGATCGTGCTTGCCACCACGACCCCCGACCACACGTTTCCGGCCACCGCGACCAAGGTGCAGGCGGCGCTGGGCATGACCGGCGGCGCCGCCTTCGACGTGCAGGCGGTGTGCGCGGGCTTCATCTTCGCGCTGGCGGTGGCCGACAATTTCATCCGCGCGGGGCAGGCGAAGTCGGCGCTGGTGATCGGCGCCGAAACCTTCTCGCGGCTGCTGGATTGGAGCGACCGCGGCACCTGCGTGCTGTTCGGCGACGGGGCCGGGGCGGTGGTCCTGCAGGCCGATGCGGAGGCACGCCCCAATGCGCGCGGCATCCTGTCGACCCATCTGCACACGGACGGGCGCACCTACGACCTGCTCTATGTCGACGGCGGCCCTTCGAGCACCGGCACGGTCGGGAAGGTCCGCATGGACGGTCAGGGCGTGTTCCGCCATGCGGTGGCGAAGCTCGCCGCGACAGTGGACGAGGCCCTCGCGGCGAACGGCCTGTCCGCCGCCGATATCGACTGGCTGGTGCCGCACCAAGCCAACCAGCGCATCATCGACGGCATGGCGCGCAAGCTCGGGCTCGGGCCCGAAAAGGTGGTCTCGACCGTCGCGCGTCACGCCAATACATCGGCCGCCTCGATCCCGCTGGCGCTCGCGGAGGCGGCTTGCGACGGCAGGCTGAAGCCCGGCCAGATCGTGCTGATGGAGGGTATCGGTGGCGGCCTGGCCTGGGGTTCGTGCTTGGCGCGGTGGTGATTTTCTCCTCCCGACCCCCATATCGGCGAATCGGTCACACTCAAGCCTCAAGAAATTGGGGCATCCCTTTGGATTTGACGGATTTAGGGACCCGCGATAGCGTGGTTGCCATAGGCACGGCGTGGGCGGGGGGAAGCAATGCCGGCAAAGACCATCACTCGAGCGGATTTGAGCGAGGCCGTCTACCAGGAGGTCGGCCTATCGCGCAACGAATCCGCGGCACTGGTGGAAACGGTTCTGAACGAGATCGCCGATGCCCTGGTGCGCGGCGAGATGGTGAAGATCTCATCCTTCGGCAGCTTCTGGGTGCGCCAGAAGGGCCAGCGCATCGGCCGCAATCCGAAGACCGGCGACGAGGTGCCCATCTTGCCGCGGCGGGTCCTGGTTTTCCGGCCGTCGCATGTGCTCAAGGATCGCGTCAATGAACCCACGCCGGAGGCGGGCGGAACCGCCGCGCCGGCAACCCAGACCCCGCCTGCGTCTAGTGGCGGGAGCGTCGGGTGAGCATGGCCGATCTGGGCGAGGCTGGCGGCCAATCCGGGCCGGGTCGGCGCCCGGGCAAGTCGGCGGCGGCGTTCCGGACCATTTCCGAGGTCGCCGACGAACTGGACGTGCCCCAGCATGTGCTGCGCTTCTGGGAGACGAAGTTCCCGCAGATCCGTCCGCTGAAGCGCGGCGGCGGAAGGCGCTATTACCGGCCCGAGGACGTCGAGCTTTTGGGCCGCATCCGCGCCTTGCTGTACCAGGAGGGCTACACGATCCGCGGCGTACAGCGCCTGCTGCGCGAGGGCGGGTTGAAGACCGCCGGTGGACGTCCGCTTGCCCCGACGGAAGGCCTGGGCGACGACGCTGGCTCGGAACTGGAGGTGGCGGAGGCGGAGGAGGCCGGCGGGGCGGAGGCGGGCGGCGCGGCGTCGCTGCCGCTGCGCGCCGAAACCCGTGCCGTGCTGGAGGACATCCTGGACGAGTTGGTGCAGGCGCGCATGAGCCTGCCGCCGCGCCAGGAATAGCGGGCCGCGGAAGGCTGGACGCGGGCGGCCGGGGCGACTACATTCCCGGCGCGTCGGCGGACGCCCCAAACTCTGCCGCCGACCCTCTACGAAGAACCGGTCCGGAGCGTGGCGCAGCCTGGTAGCGCACCAGCATGGGGCGCTGGGGGTCGTGGGTTCAAATCCCGCCGCTCCGACCACTCCTGCAAATCGACCATCATCGGCTGTCGCGCCAGCGGTAGTACATAACCGAGGGCGCGAGGAACCAAGGATTGCCGGTGTAGAACGGACGGGTCTGGAAGGTCAGGTCGTCGAACGCCGTCCTGCCTTCCTTGCTGCCCAGCACCTGCTGGCCGATGCGCATGCCGAGATAGCCCGCCATGCCGGCGCCCGAGCCGCAATAGCCCATCGCGTAGAACAGCCCGTCGCGCTGGCCGCAATGCATCAGCTCGTCGAAGGTATAGGCGACGAAGCCGAACCATGAGTGGCTGATCCGGGTGGCCGCGAGTTCGGGAAAGAGCCGCACCAGCTCCCGGTGCAGCAGCGGGCCGCTGATCGTGGGATCGGTTTCGTTGAACGAGACGCGGCCGCCGAACACGATGCGCCTTCGGTCGGGCGACGCGCGGTAATAGTAGACGACCTTGCGCGTGTCGCTGACGATGCGATTGCGCGGCATCAGTTTGTCCATCAATGCCGGCGGCAGTTCCTCGGTGGCGATGATGTAGCTGCCGATCGGGATCACGCGCCGGCGCAGCCACGGCACCAGGGACCCGGTATAGCCGTTGGTTGCCACCACGACCTGGCGCGCTGCAAGCCTGCCCTTGGCCGTGCCGATCACGAACCCCTTGCCATCGCAGGCGATCGCGTTCGCGGCGCAGCGTGGGACCACGCGCACGCCGGCGCCCAGCGCGCGATCGAGCATACCCTGATGGAAACGCGCCGGGTCGACCGCGGCATGACGCTCGTACACGACCCCGCCGAAATAGGCATCGGTGCCCAGCTCGGTGCGTTGTTCCGCGCGCGGCACGACGCGCACCGGCACCTCGAGTCCCTTGGGCTGGTTCGCGACGCGGGACGCCAAGGCCTCGTACTGCCGGGGATTGTGCGCGGCGTGGAACCGCCCGGCGATACGGAAGTCGCAGTCGATCTTCTCGCGCTCGACGAATTCGCCGACCCAAGCCAGCGAGTTCAGGCCCTCCCGGATGATGGCGAAGGCGCGCTGCGGGCCGTATCGGCGGGCCAGATCCTCGAAGCTCGGCTTTACGCTGGTGGAAATCTGCCCGCCGTTGCGCGTGCTGCAGCCGAAGCCGGCATCCTCGGCGTCCAGGACCAGCGTGTCGCGCCCGCCGCGCGCCGTCTCCAGCGCCGCACTTAAGCCGGTGTATCCCGAGCCGATCACCACCACGTCCACCCGCGCCGGCAGCGTCGCATCGTGCAGCGAGGGCCGCGGCGTGCGGTCCCACCAATAGGGCGTCAACTTGAAATCCGGGACAAACAGGGAGTGGTTCATGCGGCTCGATCCGAAGGGCGCGGCCTATATGTGGATCGCACCCTACAGGAACTGGCCGGGGATTGCCTCGGTGGCAACGTCGCAGCGCGCGGCCCCGCGTATTGACAATAACTATAGAGTAATATGACTATAAGTGCGGAGTAGGAGCGGCCATGCCGGATGCAGCATTGGCGCGTATCGCGAAAGGCTTCGCCTGGTCGGAGGGGCGGTCCGGTTTCCCGCGCTACCGCCAGATCATCGACGCCCTGGTCCGTGCGATCGAGCGCGGCGCGCTGAGCCCGGGCGACCGGCTGCCGCCGGAAACCAAGCTCGCCAAGCTGTTCCGGGTCAGCCTGGGAACGGTCCAAAAGGCATTGGTCCACCTCGCCGACACCGGATTCCTGCAGCGCACCCGCCGGCGCGGGACCTTCGTCGCCGGCCGACAGGCCGAAGACGTGTTCGTCTTCCGCTTCAAGAATCCCGAGACCGGGCAGGTGCTGATCCCTTTCACGCGCGTCCTGTCGGTGCAGGAGGACGCCAGTGCCGGCCCTTGGCGCGACGCGCTGCGCGCGGCCCGCTGCGTGCGCGTGGAGCGGCTGGTTTGGGTCGAGGGCGACTCGCCGGCGTTCAGCCGCTTCCATATCGCCTACGAACACGGCCGGCACCTGCTGCGCGAGCCGCTGGAGAATCTGCACGGGGCGTCGTTCCACCGCATCCTCGGACGCAAGTTCAACCTGCCTACGCTGAGGACCACGCACCGCCTGCAAAGCCGCCGGCTGTCGCCGGAGGCATGCCGCCACCTGCTGGTGCCCGAAGGCACGTTCGGCACGGTGTGGGATGTCGTGGGCTATTCCTACCAGCAGGCCATCACCTACCAGTCGCTACAGATACCGGCCGGCCACCGCCCGATCGAGCTGGAGGTGGCCGGAACCGGACCATAGCGACGATCTGCCATCGGCAACGCTCGAAACAGGGAGGAGAACGCCATGTCGACCGCGACGAATCGCAAGATCAGCCGTCGTACCGCCTTGCAGAGTTTAGGGGCCGCCGGTGCCGCCGTACTCGGCGCCGTTCCCGCCTGGGCGCAACCTGCAAACAAGAAGATCGTGCTGTCGACCTGGGGCGGCGATTACGGCCAGCTTCTGACCAAGCACATCTCGGTTCCCGTCCTTGCCCCGAAAGGCTGGGAGGTGGTGAACGACGAAGCCGTAGTGGCGCAGCGCAAGACCAAGACGCTGGCCGAGAAGCGTCTGCCCAAAGGCACGTCCGACGTTCAGGCCCTGACCGCAACCGATATCGCCGAGCTGCGCGACGCCGACGTGCTCGAGAAGCTCGACCTTCAGCGCATGCCGAACGCCAAGAACATCATCAAGACGTTCAGCATCGCCGAATCGCCGTTCCTGTCGCCGCACATCTACAGCGGCAAGGTCGTGCTCTACAATCCGAAGCTGATCAAGAACGTGCCGACCGGCATCGCCGACCTGTGGGACGCCAGGAACCAAGGACTGGTCGGCGTGGTCGACATCCAGCATGTCTACACGACGATGGCGGCGGCGCTTGTGGGCGGCGGCATGACCGGCGATTTCGACAAGGCCAAGAAGGCGCTGCTGGAGCTGAAGAAGCTGAAGCCGCGCTTCTATCCCAGCAACGAGGCGCTCGCGCAGGCGCTGAAGACCGAGGAGGTCGGACTCTGCATCATGTGGAAGGCGCGCGCGGTGCAATGGCAGAATGCCGGCACCAATATCCAAATCGTGGCGCCCAAGGAAGGCATCATCACCTACGTTTCCGGCTTCGCGATCCCGAAAAACGCGCCGAACAAGGAGGGTGCTTATGCATTCCTGAACGCGGCGCTTGAGCCGTCGGTGCAGACCGGCTTTGCGGTCGATCTCGGTTACAACCCGGTGATCCGCAATCACAACGTGGGTCCGGCGTTGCAGAAGCGGATCGGCTTCGGGGAAGAGGAGGAGAAGCTGTTCGTCAATCCGGACCTCGATTTCCTGGCGCGCAGCGCGGGCGAGCTGAAGGATTTCTGGGACAAGGAGTTCAAGGCGGCCTGAGCGGGGCGGTGGAGAGGCGCATGAAGATCACGTTGCTGGGCACGGGCAATCCGGCGCCGTCGCTGAAACGCATGGGGCCCGGCTACATGGTGTCGGTCGGCCCGGACGTGATCCTGTTCGACCACGGGCCGGGCAGCCATCACCGCCTGCTGGAGACTGGAACAAGGGCGACCGATGTCACCCACGTCTTCTTCTCGCATCTCCACTATGACCATTGCGTCGACTTTCCGCGGCTTCTGCTGACGCGATGGGACCACGGCGCGGGCCACATACCGGAGCTCAAGGTCTATGGCCCGCCGCCCCTCAAGAACATGGTGGAAAAGTTGATCGGGCCGGACGGCGTGTTCGGTCCGGATCTCGATGCGCGCACGCATTGGGACGCGAGTCTGCACGTCTTCCGCGCGCGCGGCGGCGTCGAGCCGCGCAAGTGGCCTGCGCCGGAGGTGCGCGAGATCGGCAAGGGCGAGGCGATCGAGACCGAGCGCTGGCGCGTGCGCACGGTCGAGGTGCCGCACGCCCAGCCATGGCTCACGTGCCTGGCGCTGCGGCTCGATACCGAGGCGGGCTCCGTGGTCTACACGGGCGATGCAGGGCCCAGCCGGGCGCTCGAGAAGCTCGCCGAGGGTTGCGACGTGCTGATCCACATGTGCTCGCACATCAGCGGCTCGGTCGACAACCAGGCGACGCGGCTCGGCACCAGCGGGCATGTCGAGGCGGCGCGCACCGCCGCGGCGGCCGGGGCGAAGCGACTGGTCGCCTCGCACATCTACAGCCAGTTCGACCTGCCCGGCGTGCGCGAAAAGGTGATCGCCGAGATGGCGCGAATCTACGACGGCGTCATCGTGTTCGGCGAGGACCTGATGCAGCTCACCGCCGAGCCGGAGAAGCCGGGCGTGTTCCGCTGACCCTCAGGCTGCGGCCGGCGCCGTTGCGCCTTCGGCCAGGGCGCGCACCGCGGCATAGTCTGTCTTGCCTGTGCCGAGCAACGGCAGCTTCTTCGCGTACACGACGCCGCGCGGCACGAACAGTTCGGGCATGCTTTCGCGCTGCGCGGCCACCAGCAGTGCCGCCCGGGTCGCCGTCTCCTCCTCCGTGACCAGCACGATCGCCTCGCCTTTGCGGGGATCGGGCAGGGCGACGACGGCATGGGCACGCCCTGGCCACAAGCGCGCGACGAACTCCTCCACCGCGCCCAGGGGCACCATCTCGCCGGCCACCTTGGCGAAACGCTTGGCCCGGCCAAGGATGGACACGAACCCGTCGCCGTCGATGTCGACGATGTCGCCAGTATCGTACCAACCGCCTTCCGGGGTCTCCAGCACGCCAGGATTTTCCGCCCGGAAATAGCCCAACATCACGTTGGGCCCCTTCACGTAGAGCCTGCCGCCGCGATCGACGCCGGGGACGGACTCTAACCGCGTCTCGATGCCTGGCAAGAGCTGCCCGACCGTACCGGCGCGATAGAACATCGCGGTATTAGTGGCGAGCGCGGGCGATGTCTCGGTCGCCCCGTAGCCTTCGAGGATCCGCAGGCCGAACTTTTCCGCCCAGACGCGCCGCGTCTCGTCCTTCACGCGTTCCGCGCCCGCGAAAACGTAGCGCACGCTGTAGAAGTCGTAGGGATGCGCGGTGCGTGCGTAGCCCGCGAGGAACGTGTTGGTGCCGAACAGGATTGTGGCGTTGGTCTCGTAGACCAGTTCGGGCACGATGCGGTAGTGCAGCGGGGAAGGATAAAGGAAGGTCTTGATGCCCGAGAGCACGGGCAGCAGGAACCCGCCGGTCAGCCCGAAGGAATGGAAGATCGGCAGCGCATTGAATACGATGTCGGTCGGGTTGAAGTCGACGACCGCCGCCAGCTGGTCGCGGTTGGCGAGGATGTTGGCATGACTCAGCACCACGCCCTTGGGCGTGCCTTCCGATCCCGACGTGAACAGAACGACCGCCGGGTCGTGCGGCGACACGCGCGCGCGACGGTGCACCATCCCGGCGAAGCGCGCGCGGACAAGCCCCGCAAGCCGGGCGATCGCGCCGATCCTCAGGTCTTCAAGAAACAGGATCGCCGTGCCGTCCGCCAGCGCTGCGACCGAGTCGCCGAGCCGCGCCAGCTCCACGAAGCGGCGCGACGTGACGATCAGCTTGACTTCGGCCGCCATACACGCCGCCTGCATGCCTGCGGCGCCGGTCGTATGGTTCAGCAGCGCCGGCACGCGGCCATATGCCTGGAGACCGAAAAACGCGAGGGCGGCGGCGCGGGAATTCGGCAGCAGCAGGCCGATGCGCGCGCGCGGTTCGCTGCGCGCCGCAAGGGCGCGGCCCAGCACCAGGCTGCCGGCGACAAGCCGGCCGAGCGGCAGGGGCTTGCGTTGGATGTCGTCGATCGCGGGCTTGGCCGCGCCGTGGACCCTGCGGGCCTCGATCAACGCCTGGAACAGCGTCCGCCGGTCCCAGCCGCTCGTCTCGAACACAAGGTTCGTCATCTCGGCATGCAGCAGCCGCCCGACAGCCGCCCGGCGCGCCCGGCCGCGGATCTGGTCGGGCACGCTCAAGTCGCGCGCGGGCAGCACGCTGATGACGATCTTCGGGAACCAGCGCAGGCGCAATTTGCCGCGCAGGCGCGAGAAGGGCGTGTATTGCGCGCCGTCGATGCGGACCGGCACGACCTTGGCCTTGGCGCGATCGGCGATCAGGCCCGGTCCTTCGTAGATCTTCATCAGGGCGCCGGTCACGGTGATGCGTCCTTCCGGGAAGATCACGCAGCGCGCGCCGCCGGATACGGCCCGCACGATCGTGCGCATCGCCAGCGGGTTGGTGGGGTCGAGCGGTAAAGCGTCGACCAGCTTCAGCATCGGCCTGACCCACCACTGTTTGGCGATGAAGGTGTCGACCGCGAACATCGGCCGGCCGGGCAGGAAAGCGCCGAGCAGGATGCCGTCGAGGAACGAGACGTGGTTCACCACAATCACCGCCGGCCCCTCGACCGCCTTGTAGTGCTCCAGCCCCTTGACGTCGACGCGATAGAGGAAGCGCAGCGCGTTCGAAAGGAGGGTCTTGACGATCTCGTCCGGCAGCAGGCCGGCGATATAGACGACCACCGCCAGGTTCAGCACGCCCACCAGCAGGAACATGGCCGTGACCGACAGGCCCGC
>CAYMTM010000144.1:0-11899 GCA_964393375.1 uncultured Rhodospirillaceae bacterium | reverse complement strand
GTCGACCGCGGCGTGATAGGGGTCGAACAGCGCCCGCCGCCGCCGCTCCGCCTCGGCGCGCGAGATGCCGCAATTGCCCGGTACGCGCACGCCGTCGCTGACCTCGGGGATCGACTGCTTGTCGCCCGGCACGCGGTTGCAGTCGATCACCAGCCGCGAATAGCAGGTCATCACCGCGGGGGCGTCGAAGCGCCGGCTCAACAGCCGCGTCACCTCTGCCGCGCCGATGTCCCAGCCGATATGGCGCATCAACGCGGCGTCGTCGAGGCCGAGCTGGCCCAGCGCGCGCGGCACCGCGCGGCTGGCATGGTCGCACAGCAGCAGCGCCGATGCCCTGCCGCCGGCATTGACCAGCTCGAACGGCGGGGGTTCGTCAGGGGCCAGCAGCCCCTCGCAGTCGTTCATGGCCGCAGGGACATAGCCCCTGCCGCCCTCCCCTGGCAAGCCGGCCACCCTACGCGGTCACGACCCAGCCAGCTGCCGGGCCTTGCGCCGGACGATGGCGATGGTTCCGTTCAGGTCGCCGGACTGGGCGCGGATCACGCCGGCGATATCGTCGCGATGGGTGCGCGCCAGGCTGACGCCGTTGACCCAGATGTCGAGGATGCGGAAGCCGCCCGCGCGCTTGATCACGCGCAGCATGGTGCGCATCGCCTCGCCCTCGCGCGGCTTGAACTGCACGAACAGCAGCACGACGTCGTTGTCCGCCACGACCGACCAATCGGTGCGGGCCAGCATCTTCTCCGCGCGGGCCAGCTCCTCGCCGATCGCCGCGGCCAGCCCGTCCTTCTCGGCCCGGCTGGCGAACACGTCGATCGTACCGGCGAACAGCCGGCGCAGCAGGCGCGCGTAGGCCACGATCAGGTAATCGAGCAGCGCGTCGGCGAAAGCCGAGCGCTGCGCCTCGCTCGCCTGGGCCCAGTGGTTGCCGAGCACGAAGCGCACGACGGCCTGGAAATCGAACACCTCTTCGGCCAGCAGCCGCCCGAAGGCCAGGCGGCGCTCTTCGTCGGTGCCGGGGGTGGTCAGGATGTCGGTCGCGCGCTCGATCGCGCGCCGCAGCCAGGCATCGCCGGCCGGCGCGCCCTGGGACGCCGCCCCCTGCCCCAGCGCGGCGGGCCGCAACAGCAAGTACGACAGGGCGGCGGCAAGCAGCGCCAGCGCCCGGCGGCGGCCGGGCGGCGCTATTTCCGCGTCAAGTGGAAGCTGCTGCGGCATTGCTTGATCACCGGGATGTTGAAGGACTCGAAGTTGCCGGTGAGCTTGTCGTCGACGATAGTGCCTTCGAACTCGGCGTCGACCCCCGTGCCCTTGACCCTGCCCTGCGCGTCGACCCGGCCGGTCAGCTCGCGCGGCGGGCCCAGCGGCCGCTCGTAGATCCCGGTCATGACCCCGTTCGAGATCGTCACCTCGACCGGGTTGGGCGTGCCGACGATGCAGGTGTAGGTATGGCCGCGCCATACGCCGTCGAAGCGGGCCAGGCCTTCGCGCGGACGCGGCGCCGCCGCCGCCTGCTCGGCCTGGGCCGGGCGCGGATCGGGCGCCGCGACGGCCTTGGGCGTCTCGACGGGCGCAGGTGCCGGCGGGTCGGCCGCGCCCGGCGTTCGGCGGCGCTGCCAGACTTGCTCCGGTTCGACCAGGAAGCTGGCGACATAGCCGGTCTGCCCGTCCGCCAGCGCGACCTGCAGCCAATCGGAGCCCCTGACCCTCCCCGTGACGGCGACGGAATCGTCGGGCGACAGCTTGCCGATCGGCGTGGCTTGCTGGTGCGGCCGGCTGCGGACATTGCCGGCGCGCACCGCGCGATACGCGGCGCTGAGCCGGTCCACCGCGGCCGGCGGCTCCGCGGCGGGCGCGGCCTCCAGCGCGGCGAGGCGGTTGTTCGCCAGGCCGGCGAAGCGGCCCTTGGGGAACTGCTTGAGATATTCGCGATAGTCGCCCGCGTCCCTGCTGTCCTTGATCGCGTTCCAGAAGGCCAGCTCGATCGCCGCATTGTCGGCGGAGCCCGGCGCGTCCGCGGCCGGCCGGCCCGGCGGCGCGGCGCCGGTGGCCGGCGCCGCCGCGGCTGCCGCCGGCGTGAAGTAGAAATCGCCGGTCAGCGAGGACGTCTCCCAGGGCGTCTGCTCGTCGCGGGTCTGGCGCGTCACCTCCACGCGCACCTGCTTGAACACGTCCTCGAGCCTGACGCCGGGCTGGCGGATCGCCTTCAGCAGTTCGCTGGTATAGAGGCCGTTCGCGCCGGCGCCGTCGGCCGCGACCTTGCCCGGCGCGGTGGCGAACGCGATCAGCGTGCCCTTGGGCGCGTCGACCGACGCCAGGCCGCCGCCGGCCGAACGGAAGCGGCGCTCGAACGGGTTGTTGCGACAGGCGTCGAGGATCGCGATATTGACCCGGTTGCCGGCGGCGGCCATCTGCTCGAGCACCGTCGCCAGGTCGAGCGATTCGAGCGCGACCTCCGCCTCCGTGCCGATCTCGGCGTCCACGGGCATCAGGTAGTTGCGGCCGCGGACCTGGACGCCGTGGCCGGCGAAGTAGAACAGGCCCACGCCGCCGCAGGCGATGCGCCGGCCGAACTCGCCCACGGCGCGGCGCATCTCGCGATAGGACGCGTTCTCGCGCACGATCGTCTCAAAGCCCAGCGCCCGCAGGGTCAGCGCCATGGCGCGGGCGTCGTTGACGGGGTTCTTCAGCGGCGATTCGGGATAGGAAGCGTTGCCGATGACGAGGGCGACCCGCGATTCACCCTGGGCGGCGGCCGAAACGGGACTGCTCGCGCAAAGGGCGCCCAGCGCCATCGCACATGCGAGCGAGAAGCCGCCAATGACGCGCGCCAATGCTGCCCCCAGGGATGCCGCGCCGACGCCGCCCATAGTGCCATATCGAAGGCACGGCCGGAAGTGTGGCAGCCCACCTGCCGCCGGGGCGAAGGCGTCCTCGCGCGCTACTCTGCGGCCGTCGCGCGCGGCCGCGGCAGTTTGCGGCCTTCGAGCTCGGCCAGGATGCGGGCCGAGCGGTCGGTCCTGACCTGGCGGTAGAAGCCCTTGACGCCTTCCAGGTACTGCCCGGTCCGGGCGTCGCGGATCGCGGCCGGCAGGGCGTCGGCGAACTTCTCCAGCCGCCAGGCCTCCTTCTGCGAATAGTTGATGCGCAGGAAGCGCGTCGCCCCGACATCGCCCAGCGCGTCGCCCGGAATGGCGCAATAGCCGTGCTTGAACAGCGCCACGGTCAGCTCCTGCGCGCTGACGCCGGTGCCCGCCACGTCCAGGCACATGCAGAAGCCGTAGTCCGGCTCGACCGGGATCGTCACGCCGTCCGACTTCGCCACCGCCTTCTTCACCAGCGCCAGGTTGCGGCGCATCACCTGCGTGGCGGCCGCGACGTAGTCCTTGTCCTCGAGCGCCGCGAGCGCCGCGTACTGGCCCAGCATGTTGTTGTGGATCTTGGTCACCTCCATCTTCAGCATCGCCGGCGCCTTTAGCAGGTGCGGATGGCCGGCCAGGAAGCCGATGCGGATCGACGCCAGCGCATAGCCCTTGGACATGCCGGTGGTGGCGACGACATGGTCGACGTCGGTCTCGCCGCAGAGCGCGGTCATCGGCGTATGCGTGGCGTCCGGATTGGTCTGGTGCGTCGCGTGCGTGATGTTGTTGAAGATCATCACGTTGTTGCGCCGGCAGATGCGGGCGATCTCCAGAAGCTCGTCGCGGCTCTGCACCGTGCCGAACGGATTGAGCGGGTCGCAGACGACCAGCATCTTGGTGCGGTTGGTGATCGCGGCCTTGACCTCGTCGGGATCGAGGCGGAAGCGGTTGTGCGGACCCAGCGGGATCGACTTCACCACCGCGCCCTCGACCTGCGGACCGGGGGCGAAATGCATGTAGCTGGGATCGGTGATCAGGATCTCGTCGCCGGGATCCAGATAGGACAGGAAGGTGTAGCCGATGCCGCCCTGCGCGCCCTCCACGCCCATCACGTCGAAGTCGGCCGAGCGCGCGCGCTTGAACTTCTGCGTCGCCGCGATCTCGCGCAGCGGCGCGATCAGGTCGGGCGGATAGGGCGCGACGGTCTCCTCGTCGACATGGGCGCGGATGGCGTCGAGCGCGCATTGCGGAGGCCCCGCCTGCGACCACATGTAGCCGAGATCGGTGTAATGGTCGGGCAGCTTCAGCTTGCCGTCGGCGAAGATCGACTTGGGATCGACCGCGAGAATCGGGATGGCGTGGCGATAGGTGAAGTAGTTGCCGAGGCCCTGGTGATGATAGATCAGCGCCTTGGCGCGGTTGGCGACGAAGCGCTGGGCCAGATCGCTGACCTGCTTGCCGTCGCTCGTCAGGTCCTTGCGCCAGAAGAAGGCCAAGCCTTCGCTGAGATCGTTCCTGGACGCGGCCATCGGATCCTCCCGTGGCGAATTGCGATACGCAATGCTTGCGAGGAGTCTAGCAACGGGCCGATGCGCCGTCGACCTTGCTACTTGATGACGTCGCCGGTGTGCCCGAGCTCCATCGGAACCTTGGGCCTTCCGTCGGCGACCGGAAAATTCGGGCGGTAGACGATCAGCCGCGTGGCGTCGTCGGTGCGGAAATTCGTCACGATCGGGATGCGGGCGATCTCGGTGAAGGCCGGCGATTTCAGCAGCGCCTCGAAGCGCGCGATGATCGGCACGTCGGTCCAGAACCCTTCGTGGTGCACGATGGTCTTCAGCCCGAGCTCGCGGACCTTCTGCAGGATTTCCTCGTCGGTCATCCGCGCCTCGGTGATTCCGTGCGCGCGCTCGACGCGGACCCGGACCAGCACCTTGTCCGCCCGGATCACCGACAGGTCGCGCCGGCCGGTATCGGCGCGCATCGCGAAGACGAATGCGCCGTCGTACTTGCCGGAGAACAGCACGTTGGAATCGGGCGGCGCCGCCTTGGCCGCGGCCATGGCGGATTCGTGCATGCCTTTGAACGAGAACACCGGCTTGAACGCCAGCGTGTAGGCGAGCACCGCGACCCCGCCGGCGGCCGCAAGCCACGGCCCCGGCCGGCGCAGCAAGCGCACGACGGCAAGCCCCGCGAAGATCGACCACGGCACGACCAGGGGAAGCGTGTAGCGCGGCGCCTTGAGCGCGATGGGCGTGAACATCGCGTAGCAAAGCGCGATCCAGGCGACCAGCAGCAGGTGCAGCGCCAGGTGGCGGCGCTCCAGCCGGCCGAACGCGAGCGTTCCCAGCCCCGCCAGGCCGGCGAGGAAAACCGGCCATCCCAGCTGCTGCGGCAGCGCGACAAGATAGAACGCGGCTTCGCCCCACCAGCCGGCCCCCCGCTTGAGCGATTCGGCGCCGGCCTGCTCGAAGTTGAAGCTGGCGAAGCGCAGGTTGATGTAGACCAGCGGCGCGAGCGCCAGGGCCGTCAGCGCGCCGGCGATCCAGGTGCGCGGTTCGGTGGCGAACCGCCATCCCCGCATCCACAGCAGGTAGACGCCGAGCGCGGGCGCCAGGAACGCCATCGTCTGCTTGGTATAGAGCGCGCAGAGGAACAGGAACAGGAAGGCGGCGAGATCGGCGGTGCGGTTGTTGTCGCAGAAGCGCAGAAAGTGCACCAGCGCCCAGACCGTCAGCGCGATGGCGGGGATGTCGAGCATCACCATGCGGCCCCAGAACGCCATTTCCGGGCTCGCCATCGCGGCGAGGCCGACGCCGAGCGCGGCCAGCGGCGGCATCAGCCGGCGGGCGAGCGCGTAGGTCGACTGACCGAGCATGAACGTGAAAAGCGCGCTCAGCACCAGCGCGCTCGCCTGCGAAACGCCCAGCAGGGCGTAGACCGGCACCAGCAGCACATAGAACAGCGGCGGGTAGAACAGGATCGAGAGCGCCGGATATTGCAGATAGTAGTCGTAGGCCCAGCGCACGGGGTCGCGCACCGGGAAGTCGCGCAGCATGTCGTAGAGGAACGCGCCGTTGAGCGCGTGGCGGGGCGCGTCGGACCAGACAAAGTCTCCGCCGGAAGGCGATGTCAGGTAGAAGGCCACGCTGGCCGCCGCGAACGCGAGGACGGCGGCGATGTCGCAGCGCCGCGCCGCTCGCGCTTCGTGCGGAAGGAGAGGGTCGGCCATCCCGGCGCCGCCTAGATTGAGCAGGAAAGGGAAAGATGATATCCCATGCGGCCCCGACGAACCCGCAGGAAGTGATCCATTCGACCAGGACCCGCCGCGCCCCGGCGCCATGATCGTCCCGACCGCACGCCCGTCCGCGGTCGTACGGCAACCCACGAACGGCGGCGCCTCTTTACTACGTGGATTCGAACGATGTCAAAACCGGAACGGGCGGGCGGCAGGCCATGAAGGAAGTTCCGGCAAGGCCGAACGCCGCGCCGCCCGACCGGCGCAAGGCCGAGCGCTGGATCGTGGCGATGCTGGCCGCCTTCGTGGCGCTGGCCATGATCGCCGCCGCCCTGTCGGGAGTCGACGAGCTGCTCCGCCAATTGGCCAAGATCGACCTGCCGCTGCTGGCGACGATGCTGGGCCTGGCGCTGGCGAGCTTCTCGCTGCGGTGCCTGCGCTGGCATTACTGCGCGCGCGCGGTGGGCGTGGACGTGCCGTTCCCGCGGCAGGCGCTGTTCTTCTTCGCGGGCTTCGCCATGACGGTCACGCCGGGCAAGGTCGGCGAGGTCCTGCGTCTCTGGCTGCTGCGGCAGAGCCACGGCTACCGCTACGAGACTACGGCGCCGCTGCTGCTGATCGACCGCCTGGCCGACACCGCAGGCATCGCCGCGGTGGGATGCGTCGGTGCGCTGAGCCTCGGCGTCTATCGCGAGGTCAGCCTGTTCGTGCTGGCCGTCGCGCTGGCGGCCAATCTCGCCTTCCTGCGCCCGCAGCTCTTCATCGCGATGGTCAACATCGCCTATGGCTGGACGGGCGTGGCGCCGCGCCTGTTCGCGCGCCTGCGCGTGGCGCTGAAGCTGATGCGCCGCCTGGCGCGGCCGGGCATCTACGGTCCGGTGCTGCTGGTCACGGCCGCCGGCTGGGCGCTGGAAAGCTACTCCTTCCACCTGGTCCTGACGCGCCTGTCGGGCGACGTTCCGCTCGCCGCGGCGGCCGTCGTGTTCTGCCTGTCGATCCTGATGGGCGTGGCGACCATGCTGCCGGGCGGCGTCGGCGGCGCCGAGCTCGGCATGGTGGGGCTGCTGATCGCGATGGGCGTCGCGGAGTCCGCCGCCGTCGCCGGGACCGCGATCATGCGCGTGACCACGCTGTGGTTCGCGGTCCTGTTGGGCTTCCTGTGCCTGGCGCCCGCGATACGGCTGGCGACGCGCCTGGGCGGCGCGCGGACCGCGCCAGGCGGCTGAGGGGTTCAGAGCAGCTTGCCGTCCGGCGCGTAGCGTCCCTGGCGGTCCTCGATCTCGACCACCCACAGATCGGGGTCGCGCTTCACCTGGCGTTCGACATAGGCGTCGGCCTCCGCCTCGGCGACCGGCTCCCTGCCGGTGCCGCGCATCCAGGCCGGCGCGCCGTCCATGGTTCGGGTCTGGGTCCAGATGGTGCAACCCGCCTCGAAGCGGTTCACCTTCAGCACCACCGCGCCGCGGTCCTCGTCGCCGCGCCGCGCGACCACCGCGCTATAGCCGTCGGCATAGCATCGGCGGACCATCGCCTGCACCCACAGGCGGGTGGAAAGGCGCGCTTCGCTCACTCCGCCGCCGCGCGCGGCGGCTCGGCCGGCGCCCGGAACCGCGCCAGCAGCGCCGATTCCCTGGCCCTGGCGTCGCGCAGATGGCGCAGCTTCACGTGCCCGAAGCCGCGGATATGCTCGGGCACCTCGGCGATCGCCACTGCGGTGGCGTGGTTGTCGTGCGTCAGGCGCGCCAGCAATTCGTCGACCGTCTTCTCGTAGTCCGCGATCAGCCGGCGCTCCATCCGCCGTTCCTCGGTGCGCCCGAAGATGTCGAAGGGCGTACCGCGCAGGCCTTTGAGCCTGGCCAGCAGGCGGAAGGCCGTCAGCATCCACGGGCCGAAGGTCATCTTCTTCGCCTCGCCCGTGTTCGGATCCTTGCGCGCGATCATCGGCGGCGCGAGGTGGAAGCGCAGCCGGTAGTCGCCGGCGAAATTGGCGCGGACCTTCTCAAGAAATGTCGGATCGGCATAGAGCCGCGCCACCTCGTACTCGTCCTTGTAGGCGAGCAGCTTGAAATAGTTCCGCGCGACCGCCTGCGCCAGCCCGGTCATGCCCTTGGCGCGTTCGGCCTCGGCGCGCTGGACACGCACCACCATGTCCTTGTACCGCCGCGCATAGGCCTCGTTCTGATAGCCGGTCAGGAAGCGGATGCGGCGCTCGACCATGTCCTCGAGGGTCGCGGCGATGTCGGGCTTGGCCATCGCGATCGGCGTGACCGGTTTGGCGGCGCGCTCGACCGCATCGAGGTCGTGGGCGGCGCGCCGCCCCCAGCGGAAGGCCGCCTTGTTGGCGTCGACCGCCACGGCATTGAGCTCGATCGCCCGCAGCAGCGCTTCCTCCGAGACCGGCACCAGCCCGCGCTGGAAGGCGAAACCCAGCATGAACAGGTTGGTCGCGATCGAATCGCCCAGCAGCGCGGTGGCGAGCCGCGTGGCGTCGACGAAGGCGGCGGCGTCCTTGCCGACCGCCGCCACGATCGCCTCCTGCATCGCCCGGCCGGGTATCTGCAGGTCCGGCATGCGGGTGAATTCGCCGGTGGTGGTCTCGTGGCTGTTGATGACCGCGCGGGTGGTGCCGCGCTCCATCTTGGCCAGCCCCTCGAACCCCGCCGCCACCATCAGGTCGCAGCCGAGGACCAGCCGCGCCCCGCCGGCGGCGATGCGCACGGCATGGATGTCCTCGGGCCTGGCCGCGATGCGGATATGCGACAGCACCGACCCGCCCTTCTGCGCCAGGCCGGTCATGTCGAGCACCGAGCAGCCCTTGCCCTCGAGATGCGCAGCCATGCCGATGAGCGCGCCGATCGTCACCACGCCGGTGCCGCCCACGCCCGTCACCAGGATGCCGTAGGGTCGCTCGAGCGACGGGATCGCCGGATCGGGCAGCTTCATCTCGATCTCGCCGCCCGTCTTCACCTTCTCGGGCTTGCGCAATCCGCCGCCGTGGATCGTCACGAAACTCGGGCAGAAGCCCTCGACGCAGGACATGTCCTTGTTGCAGGAGGACTGGTCGATCGCGCGCTTGCGCCCGAACTCGGTCTCCAGCGGCACGACGCTGAGGCAGTTCGACTTGATGCCGCAGTCGCCGCAGCCCTCGCACACCAGGTCGTTGATGAAGGCGCGATTGGGCGGATCGGCCATCAGCCCGCGCTTGCGCCGCCGGCGCTTCTCGGCCGCGCAGGTCTGGTCGTAGACGATCGCCGTCACGCCGGGAATCTCGCGCAACTCGCGCTGGATGCGGTCCAGCTCGTCGCGGTGATGCACCGTGACCCCCTGGGCGAAATCGGCGCCGAGCGGATATTTCTCCGGCTCGTCGGTGACGACGACGACCTTCTTCACCCCCTCGCCGTAGAGCTGGTGGGTGATGCCCGCCACGTCGAAATTGGCGTCGTGGCGCTGGCCGCCGGTCATGGCGACCGCGTCGTTGTAGAGCAGCTTGTAGGTGATGTTGACGCCCGCGGCGACCGACTGGCGCACCGCCAGGATGCCCGAATGGATATAGGTGCCGTCGCCGAGATTGGCGAAGACGTGCGGCGTCTCGGTGAATGGCGCCTGGCCGACCCAGGTGACGCCCTCGCCGCCCATCTGGGTGAAGGTCGCCGTATTGCGGTCCATCCACTGCGCCATGTAGTGGCAGCCGATGCCCGCCAGCGCCCGGCTGCCCTCGGGCACCTTGGTCGAGGTGTTGTGCGGGCAGCCCGAGCAGAAATAGGGCACGCGCTTCATTTCGGGCCGCGGCTCGGCCAACGCCTTCTCCTTCTCCGCCAGGAAGGCCAAGCGCCGCTGGATGCGCTCGGAGGAGTAGAAGCGCTGGATGCGCTGGGCGATCACACGGGCGATGCGCGCGGGGGTCAATTCGTCGTTCGACGGCAGGATCCACTGGCGCTTCTCGTCGAACTTGCCGATCACGCGCGGGCGCACGTCCTCGCGCCAGTTGTAGAGCTGCTCCTTGAGCTGGTTCTCGATAACCGCGCGCTTCTCCTCGACGACCAGGATCTCCTCCAGCCCCTCGGCGAACTGGCGCACGCCCTCGCGTTCGAGCGGCCAGGTCATGCCGATCTTGTAGACCCTGAGCCCGATCTCGGCCGCATGCCTGGCGTCGATGCCCAAGTCCTCGAGCGCCTGCATGACGTCGAGATAGGACTTGCCGCAGGTGGCGATGCCGAAGCGCGCCCTGGGGCTGTCGATCACGGTGCGGTTCAGGTTGTTGGCCTTGGCGAAGGCCAGCGCCGCGTACAGCTTGTACTTGTGCAGCCGGAATTCCTGGTCGAGCGGCGCATCGGGCCAGCGGATGTTGAGACCGCCCTCGGGCATCTCGAAGTCCGTGGGGATGTTGATCGCCACGCGCGCCGGGTCGATCGACACCGAGGCCGAGCTGTCCATGATCTCGGCGATCGTCTTCATCGCCACCCAGCAGCCGGAGTAACGCGACAAGGCCCAGCCATAGACGCCGAGGTCCAGGATGTCCTGGACATTGGCCGGGTTCAGCACCGGGATCATCGCGTCCATGAACGCGTATTCGCTCTGGTGCGCGAGGGTCGAGGACTTGCAGGTGTGGTCGTCCCCCGCCAACACCAGCACGCCGCCATGCTTGGCCGACCCGGCGGCGTTGCCGTGCTTGAAGACGTCGCCCGAGCGGTCGACGCCCGGCCCCTTGCCGTACCACATGGAGAAGACGCCGTCGTACCTGGCGCCGGGGAACAGGCGGAGCTGCTGGCTGCCCCACACCGCGGTACCGGCCAACTCCTCGTTGATGCCCGCGCGGAAATGGATGTGGTTCTTCTTCAGGAACTTGCGCGCCTGCCACAGGCCCAGGTCGAGATTGCCCAGCGGCGAGCCGCGATAGCCGGAAATGAAACAGGCCGTGTTCAACCCGGCCGCCTGGTCGCGCTGGCGCTGGATCATCGGCAGGCGGATCAGCGCCTGCGTGCCGGTCAGAAACACCCGGCCGGATTCGAGGGCGTATTTGTCGTCGAGACTGACCGCCGCTAGCGCCATCGCTCTCCCCCGAGACGCCTACGCAATAATCTTTCCCGACCAAGGTAGTCCTTAGCCGGCGGCGTGACAATGCGCCACACCCTTTCAACACCGATTGGCAGCAAGGCTGCGCGCCGCCCCGCTCCGCGGACCGAATTTTGCCGGATGGCCATTGGCCGGCGAACGAAGCTTGCGCCGCGCCCGGCACCCTGCAAGCAATTGAAGCGTGATTCCCGGCCGGAAGGCGGCTATACGAGGCGGCTTCGAGCGTCCTCGCAGGTTTCTCCATGACCGTTCTCGTCACCGGCGTCGCCGGGTTCATCGGCCATTACGTGGCCCAGGCGCTGCTCGACCGCGGGGAGCGCGTGGTCGGCGTCGACAACCTGAACGACTACTATGACGTGCGGCTGAAGCAGGCGCGCCTCAAGCGGTTGCAGGGCCGCAACGGCTTCGCCTTCCAAAAGCTCAACATCGCCGATTTCCGGGTGGTGATGAGCCTGAAGGACGCCTATCCCGACATCGACCGCATCGTGCACCTGGCGGCGCAGGCCGGCGTGCGCTATTCGCTGGTCAATCCTTTCGCCTACATGGACAGCAACGGCACCGGCCACCTGGCGCTGCTGGAATTCGCCCGCGCCCTGCAGCAATGCCGGCACATGGTCTACGCCTCCTCGTCCTCGGTCTACGGCGCGAATACCAAGCTGCCGTTTGCGGTCGAGGACCGGACCGACAGCCCGGTGTCGCTCTACGGCGCCACCAAGAAGGCGACCGA
>CAYMTM010000143.1:0-11997 GCA_964393375.1 uncultured Rhodospirillaceae bacterium | reverse complement strand
GGCCGAAATCGATCGGCGGCAGCGGATCGACGATGAAGCCGCCGAGCTCGATCGCGGGGTCGATCTTCTTCGCCTCGGCCAGCGCGATCTGGGTCGCCTCGTTCTCCACCGGGTCTGCCGCCTGGCGGTAGCGCGCAAGCTTCACCGAGCCGTTCGAGCGGTCGATCACCGCGCGGATATCGTGCTCGTGGCCGTACTTCGAGCGTCCCGCCTTCTGGATCGCCAATTCCATCGCCTCGAGCACCTGCTCGCGCTCGATGCCCTTCTCGCGAGCGACCGCGTCGGCGACCTGCAGCAGTTCGATGCGGGGAATTGTCACGGTTTCCATGTCAGTCCATTCGTCCTTGATCGACGTTCCTTGTCTCGTTCTTGCCGCGGCGCAGGCTCGCGGCAATCAGCTCGTCCGTCAGCACCAGCTTGGCGCGCTCGATCTCCGCCAGCGGCAGGTCGACCTGGCCCTCCGGCTGCGCCAGGCGCACGGCGTCGCCTACCAGGCCCACGATCGTGCCGCGGAATCGCTTGCGGCCGCCGATCGGCCAGCGCGTCTCGACCTTGGCCTCGTGGCCGGCGAAGCGCGCGTAGTCGCGCGGCTTGATCAGCGGCCGGTCGATGCCGGGCGACGTCGCCTCGAGCACGAAGGGGCCCGGCATCGGGTCGGCCACATCGAGCAGCGCCGAGACGGCGCGGCTGATCTCGGTGCAGTCCTCGACCGTCATGCCCCTGCCATCGGCGCGCTCGGCCATCACCTGCAAGGTCGGACGGTCGCGCCCGCCCGCCAGCTGCACGCGCACGAGTTCGTAGCCCATCGCCGACAGCGACGGCTCGATCAGCCGGGTGACCTCGCCCACCGGATCTTTCAACCCGCTCCTCGTTCGCCATGTCGCCCGCGCGGCGTCTTCCGTCGCGCCGGGCCTTTGCCTTCCTCGTTGCCAGATCGTGGCCACAAAAAAATGGGCCGGCGGCCCATTTTTGTTTTTGAGTCCGCCACCTAGCCGGACCCTATGCGATGGTCGTGGTTCCTATACCATTTCGCCACCAGCCGCAAGGGTCGCCGGGGCCGGACCAGCGCGTTAACGCTTCCCGCGCGCCACCCGCACGAGCTCGAAAAACACCGGGGCGCGGCCGGCCTTGAGCGCCTTCTGTTCGTAGCGGCTGGGCGGCGCGTCGGCCGGCCGCCAGCCCAGCGCCTGCGGCCCTCCGCCGACCAGCCGATAGGCCGGATGGGCCTCCACGAGTTCGGCCATCGCCTGGGCATAGGTGGGATCGTCGGTGGCCAGGCGCAAGACGCCGCCGTCCGCCAACAGGCGCACCAGGGCATCAAGCGTCGCCGAGGAGACCAGGCGCCGGCGCAAGTGGCGTTTCTTGGGCCAGGGATCGGGGAACAGCACGAAAATCCGAGCGATACTGGCTTCGGCCAGGACATCCAGCAGGGGCCGCCCGTCATCCGGCAGGATGCGGACATTTTCCAGGTGATCGGTGTCCAACCTGCGCAGCAAGGCGGCGACGCCGTTCTCGAACGGCTCGCAACCGATCAGCCCGGTTGCGGGGTGCGCCTTGGCCTGCGCTGCCAGATGTTCGCCGCCCCCGAAGCCGAGTTCCAGCCATACCGCCCGGACCGGCGGGTCGAACAGCCCGCGGGGATCGACGCTGCCCGGGCTTGCGGCCAGAACTGCCGGCGGCACGCGGACCAGCGGCAGCAGGTCCTTGAGCAGCCGCGCACGCTCCGGCCGCAATGGCCGGCCGCGCTTGCGGCCATAGGTGCGCAATACCCCGTGCCTGGCGGGATCGGTCATGGCCCGATCCCCACGGGGAGACGGGGCCTAGCGCCCGTTGAATGCCGTCTTGAGCGCCGGCACGAGGTCGGTCTTCTCCCAGGAAAAGCCGCCATCCTTGGTCGGCGTGCGGCCGAAATGGCCGTAAGCCGAGGTGCGGGCGTAGATCGGCTTGTTGAGGCCGAGATGCTCGCGGATGCCGCGCGGGCTCAGGTTCACCAGTTCCTGCAGCACCTTGGAAAGCCGCTGCTCGTCGACCTCGCCGGTGCCCTGGGTGTCGACATAGACGCTCAAGGGATGCGACACGCCGATGGCGTAGGCGAGCTGGATCACGCAGCGCTGCGCGAGGCCCGCCGCGACCACGTTCTTGGCCAGATAGCGCGCGGCATAGGCGGCCGAGCGGTCGACCTTGGTCGGGTCCTTGCCCGAGAACGCGCCGCCGCCATGGGGCGCCGCGCCACCATAGGTGTCGACGATGATCTTCCGCCCGGTCAGGCCGGAATCGCCGTCCGGACCGCCGATCACGAAGCGCCCGGTGGGGTTGACGTAGAAGTGGCTGTCGTCCTCGGGCATGCCGACGGCCTTCAGCACCTTCTCCACATAGGGGCGGACGATGGCCTTGATGTCGCCGGACTCGAGCGCGCGGCCCTTCCTGTCCTTGGCGACGTGCTGGGTGGAAACCACCACGGCCGTGCAGGCGGTCGGCCGACCATGCACGTAGCGCAAGGTCACCTGCGACTTCGCGTCCGGCAGCAGGATCGGCTCCTTGCCGGCATGGCGCGCTTCGGAAAGCGCCATCAGGATGTTGTGCGCGTACTGGATCGGTGCCGGCATCAGCTCCGGCGTCTCGTTGCAGGCGTAGCCGAACATGATGCCCTGGTCGCCCGCGCCCTCGTCCTTGTTTCCGGCTGCGTCGACGCCCTGGGCGATATCGGCGGATTGGCCGTGCAGCTTGTTGACGATCCTGGCGGTCCTCCAGTGGAAGCCCTTCTGCTCGTAGCCGATCTCCTTGACCGCCGCGCGGGCCATCGCCTCGATCTTCTTCTTGTTGACGGCGCCGTTCTTGAGCATCGGCGCACGCGGGCCGCAGGCCTTCTTGTTGAGGCGGACTTCGCCGGCGATGCAGATGAAGTTGGTCGTCGCCAGGGTCTCGCATGCGACGCGGGCCTGTGGATCGACGGCGAGAAAGGCGTCGACGACCGTATCGGAGATCCGGTCGCACACCTTGTCCGGGTGGCCCTCGGACACGGATTCGCTGGTGAAGACGTAATCGCTGAGCGGCAAGTTCTACCCCCTATCGCTGACGCACGGTGCGCTGGCAGGTGACGTGGCCACGGGCCCTAAGGGATTGGCCACACCACGGCTTCCGCCGGCGCTTGCCGGCGGCGCATGGCGTGGACGGGCGGTCTTGTGCAGGGCTTTGCCGGCCCCGTCAAGCAAAATGGAACCCCCCGCAATCGGCCGGCGAACTGCCGGAACGGGGGCCGGCCCGTCCGCGGCGAACGTGCTTCAGACCGCGACGCCTGCCTGGCCCATGGTCTTGATCAGGTCGAAAACGCGCTGGCGGACCGAGCTGTCGTCGATGCGGTAATAGGCGCGCACCAGCTCCAAGGTCTCGCGCTTGGCGATCGGCGCCTTGCCGCCGTCATAGCCGGCGCGCTCCTCGCTGGCCTTGCCGCGCTTGCCCGCCTTCGCCGGCGCTTCCTCGTGCATGTCCTCGAAGAAGAACGACATCGGCACGTCCAGCACGCGGCTGAGGTCATAGAGCCGGCTGGCGCCGACGCGGTTCGAGCCGCGCTCGTATTTCTGCACCTGCTGGAACGTCAGGCCTATCAGCTCGCCGAGTCTCTCCTGGCTGAGGCCAAGAAGCGTGCGGCGCAGACGGATGCGCGCCCCGACATGCACGTCGATCGGATGCGAACCACCGCCGCGCCGACGGCGCGGACCGGCGCGCCTGACCTTGGAACGAGGAGCCATTGACGAAGTGCCCTTCTTTCAAAACTACACTGCTGAGGGAAGGCTGCGCGTCGCCGCTTTGGGTTGGCCGCGACGCCGGGAATTCATGCGCCGGGTTTCGGCAAATCGCAATCCCAGAAACGCCAATTGCCTCGTATCGCATTGCAGTATCAAACGTGATAGCGCCTACAAGGCCGAAAACCTTGTCCCGCGCGCAATCGCCCTTCAGCGCCGCAGGAGGTGGCGTTCGCCTTTTGCGAACACGAAGACCGCCACACCCGTCGCCAGCAGCAGCGCCAGGACGCACCAGTCGCCCAGGCGTGCATAGATCGTCGGCACCGCGAGCGCTCGCGGCAGCGGCGCGTCGACGACGCCCGTGCGGCCGAGGTCGAGCTTGGCGACCACGCGCCCATAGGCATCGACGACGCCGGAAATGCCGGTATTGGCCGACCGCACCAGGGGCAGTCCCTCCTCGACCGCGCGCAGCCGCGCGATGGCGAAGTGCTGGCGCGGGCCGGGGCTGTCGCCGTACCAGCCGTCGTTGGTGATGTTGAGCAGCCAATGCGGCCGGTCGGCCGGGTCGAGCACGCGGCCGGGGAAGATCACCTCGTAGCAGATCAGCGGGCTGACCGGCGGCAAGCCCTGCATCTGCAAGGTGCGCGGACCGGGCCCCGGCGAATAGTCGGAAGCCCCCTGCACGATCTTGGTCAGCGGCAGGTAATCCTTGAACGGCACGTACTCGCCAAGGGGAACGAGATGGAATTTGTCGTAGGTCGCCGCCACACGGCCGCGTTCGTCCACCGCGATGAGGCTGTTCCACAGGCGCCGCTCGCCGCCCTCGGTCCCCCGCCGCGGCGTACCGGTCAGCAGCAGCCCGCCCGGCGGCACCACTTGGGCCACCGCGTCCAGCGCCGGCTTCTGTTCGGCGAGGAAAAAGGTCGCCGCGGTTTCCGGCCAGATCACATGCGTAACCGGCCGCGCACCGACGCTCGCGCTCAGTTGCAGGTGATGCTGGAAGTTCGCCGCATGCCGGACCCGGTCCCACTTGGCGACCTGCTCCACGTTCGGCTGCACCACCCGCAAGACGACGCCCGGCACCGGGTCCTCACCCGTCGCGGGGGCGGTTGAAAGCCGCAGATTGCCATGGAGGTAGGCACCGAAGAGCGCAAGCAGCGCCGCCCCGAAGGCGACCAGATCGCGGGCACGGGCGCGCGACGGCTCGGCCAGGATCGCCGGCAAGGCGAAGACCGCGACGGTGAGGAGGCTGAGCCCGTAGATCCCGGCGAAGGAGGCCAGCTGGATCATCGGGTCGCAGAAGGTCCAGACATAGCCCGCGAGGTTCCAGGGGAAGCCGCTGAACAGGTGCCCGCGCAGCCATTCGGCCGCGACCCAGAACCCCGCGAGCGCCAGGACGCGTGCGGCCCCCTGGAACGGCAGCACGCGCGTCGCCATCGCCGCCAGCCCGACGAACAACGCCAGAACCGACGGCAGGAATCCGACCACGATCGGATAGGCCGGCAGGAACTGCCAGCCGAAGATCAGCAGCGCGTTGACGATCCAGTAGAGCCCGGCAAGGAAATGGCCGAACCCGAACAGCCAGCCGATGCCGAAGGCGCCGCGCGGCCCGCGCGCGCCGTCGATCAGCCAGACGAGACCGGTCAGCGCAACCACGCCAAGCGGCAGGAGATGGAACGGCGGCAGCGCCAGGGCCAGAAGCGCGCCCAGCACCAGCGCGACGACCGCGCGCCGCCAGCCCTTGAGCGCGACGACCCGGCCGCGCCAGGCCGCCAGGGCTGCGGGGATGCCGCCGGAAAACGCCAAGCCGGCGGCGAGGCGTCCCGCCGGCGGGGCGGAGCGCGTCACGCCGCGTCCGCTGGCTTCGGCAGGTTGCGCACGCGCACGCGCTTGACGCGACGCGGGTCGGCGTCCAGCACCTCGAACTCGAGCCCGGAGGAATGCTGGACCAGTTCGCCGCGGCCCGGCACGCGGCCCGCTACGGCGAACACCAGCCCGCCCAGCGTGTCGATCTGCCCGCGCTCCTCGTCGTTGAGGATCGGGCCGACGCGGGTCTCGAATTCCTCGATCGTGGTGCGCGCGTCGGCAATCAGCGTGCCGTCGGCGGCGGGAACCAGCTTCGGCCCTTCGTCGACGTCATGCTCGTCCTCGATCTCGCCGACGATCTCCTCGACCAGATCCTCGATCGTGACCAGGCCGGCGACGCCGCCGAACTCGTCGACGACCAGCGCCATGTGCAGGCGCGTGCGGCGCATCTCGAGCAGGAGGTCGAGCACGCGCATCGACGGCGCCACGAACAGGACCCTGCGCAGGATCGACCGCAGCTCGAACTTGCGCGCGTTGGCGATGCACGACAGCACGTCCTTGATGTGGATCATGCCGATCACGTCGTCCAAGGTCTCGCGGTAGACCGGCAGGCGCGAATGCTGCTGGGCGACGAAGATGTTGGTCAGTTCCTCCAGGCTCACGCCGGCCTCGACCGCCACGATATCGGCGCGCGGCACGCTGACGTCCTCGGCGGTCAGCGTGCGGAATTTAAGCAGGTTGGCGAGCAGCACGCGCTCGTGCTGGCTGACGTCTACCGGCGGGTGTTCCTGGGTCTTGATGATCTCGTCGATCGTCTCGCGCAGATCGTCGCCGGCGCGCGGGCCGCGCAGCCCGCGCAGGATCTCGCGCCAGGCGCGGCCCAGCCTGCCCTCGCCGCCGCGCTTCTCCTCGCCGCGTTCGGCTTCCTGCGGCGCGGGTGCGGAGGTCTGCTCGTTCATGCCGCCGCTCGCCGCGCGCGATACGGGTCGGCGATGCCGATGCCGGCGAGGATGCGCGTCTCCAGCGCCTCCATCCGCCGCGCCGGCGCTTGCTGCTCGTGATCGTGGCCCAGCAGATGCAACACGCCGTGGACGACCAGATGGCTCAGGTGATCCGATGCGCGCTTGCCCTGCGCCTTGGCCTCCGCAAGCACCGTTTCAAGCGCCAGCACCACGTCGCCCAGCGGGGCGCCGCCGCCCGCGGGCATGGGCCCGCCGGCGAGGGGGAAGGACAACACGTTGGTCGGCTTGTCCTTGCCGCGATAGACACGGTTCAGGCGCCGGACCGTCGCGTCGTCCGCGAGAAGGACGCCAATCTCGCCGGCCGACTTCGGCGCGGCGCCCGCGACGGCCGCCCGCGCCGCACGCTCGGCCAGACGCACGGCGCCGGGTACGGCCCGGCGCCAGCGCGGCGTTTCGGCGCGCACGGCGATCTGGATGGACTCAGCGCGCATGCTCGCCGTCGCCGAGATCGAGGCTGGGATCCTCGGCGGCCTCGTAGGCGGTGACGATGCGCGTGACCAGCGGATGGCGCACCACGTCCTTCTTGGTGAAGCGGATGAAGGAGATGCCCTCGACCTTGCGCAATACCTCCTGCGCCACGTCGAGGCCCGAATCGACGCCGCGCGGCAGGTCGATCTGGCTGGGATCGCCAGTCACCGCCATGCGCCCGTTCTCGCCCAGGCGGGTCAGGAACATCTTCATCTGCGTCGGCGTAGTGTTCTGCGCCTCGTCCAGGATGACGAAGGCATTGGCCAGCGTGCGCCCGCGCATGAAGGCCAGCGGCGCCACCTCGATCTCGCCCGAGGCGGTGCGCTTGGCGACCTGGTCGGCCGGCAGCATGTCGTAGAGCGCGTCGTAGAGCGGACGCAGGTAGGGGTCGACCTTCTCGCGAAGATCGCCCGGCAGGTAGCCCAGGCGCTCGCCGGCCTCGACCGCCGGGCGCGACAGGATGATGCGGTCGACGCGGCCGGCCAGCAGCATCGCCACCGCCATGCCCACAGCCAGATAGGTCTTGCCGGTGCCGGCGGGGCCGAGGCCGAACACCAGTTCGTGGTCCATGAGCGCACGGATATAAGCGGCCTGGGTCGGGGTGCGCGGAAAGATGTGGCGCTTGCGGGTGAGGATCGAGTTGTCGGCGCCGACGAAGCGCGCCAGCGCGTCGCGGTTCGGCGCCCGCTCGGCCGATCTGTCGGCGCCGGCATTCGAGGAAGCGACGGCCTCGTCGCCCTCGATCGCCATGCGCAACGCCGCGTCCACCTCGGCGCCGGTGACGGCGCGCCCGCGCTTGAGCCGGTCGTAGAGCGTATCCAGTGTCGCGCGCGCAAGCTGTTGCGCGCTGGGCGGCCCTTCGATCGCCAGGCGATTGCCGCGCGAGATCAGCGACACGCCGAGGCGCTGCTCGATGCGCGCGAGATGCTGGTCGTGCTCGCCGTAGAGCAGAGGCAGCAACGAATTGTCGTCGAACTGCAGCAGAACCGGCGCGCCCACGACGACGGGGGTGGGTCCGCTCATGCCGGCACCGCCTCCGCCAGCGTCGCGCCGGCCAGGCTGTTGGGCTGCGCGGCGACGATGCGCACCTCGCGCAGGTCCCCGGTCGCGACCGAGGCATCGTCGACATGGACGGCCTGCAGGAACGGGCTGCGGCCGAGGCTCTGGCCCGCGCGCCGCCCCGGCCGGTCGAACAGCACCGGCATGACGCGCCCGACGCAGCCCCGATTGAAGGCGTCCTGCTGGCGTCGCAACAGCGCCTGCAATTCCTCCAGACGGGCGGCCTTCACCGCTTCGGGCACCTGGTCATCCATCTCGGCGGCGGGCGTGCCGGGGCGCGGGCTGTACTTGAACGAAAACGCCTGGGCGTAGCCGATATCCTCGACCAGACGCAGCGTTCGGGCGAAATCGGCGTCGCTTTCGCCCGGAAATCCGACGATGAAATCGGATGACAGGGCCAGGTCCGGACGCGCCCGACGCAGCCGATCAACCAGCCGACGGTAGTCGTCGGCGGTATGGCGGCGGTTCATCCGCTCCAGCACCGCATCCGAGCCGGATTGCACCGGCAGGTGGAGGAATGGCATCAGCGCGCCTACATCGCGGTGCGCCCCGATCAGTTCCTCGTCCATGTCGCGGGGGTGCGAGGTGGTGTAGCGCAGGCGCCAGAGCCCCTCGATTTCCGCCAGGGCGCGGATCAGCCGGCCTAGGCCCCAGCGCGATCCGTCCGGTCCCTCGCCGCGATAGGCATTGACGTTCTGGCCGAGCAGCGTGATCTCCCGCGCGCCGCCGCCGACCAGGGACCGCGCCTCGGCAAGCACCGCGGCGACCGGCCGCGACGCCTCGGCCCCGCGCGTGTAGGGCACGACGCAGAACGTGCAGAACTTGTCGCAACCCTCCTGCACCGACAGGAATGCCGCCACGCCCTGGGGCGCATGCGCCTCGGGCAGGAAGTCGAATTTCGATTCGGCCGGGAATTCCGTGTCGATCACGCCCCGGCCCGGCATGCGCGCCGCGCGCGCCACCAGCGCCGGAAGACGGTGATAGGCCTGCGGTCCGCACACGATGTCGACGAACGGCGCGCGCCGCAGCATTTCCTCGCCCTCGGCCTGCGCGACGCAGCCCGAAACCGCGATCAGAAACTCCGCTCCCTCGCGCCGGCGCCGCTCCTTCACGCGCCGCAGGCGGCCCAGTTCCGAGTAGACTTTCTCGGCCGCTTTCTCGCGGATATGGCAAGTGTTGAGCACCACCATGTCCGCTTGCTCCGGCCGGTCGGCCTGGGCAAAGCCGAGGGGCGCCAGGACATCCGCCATGCGGGCGGAGTCGTAGACGTTCATCTGGCAGCCATAGGTCTTGATAAAGACGCGTTTCGCCAAGGACTTGGTCAACCCTTACCGGCCACGGCGCGTCTGACGCCTCGGCACCGTGCCGGCGCCGGGCCCGAAAACCATTAAAATGGCCGTCATTTCACGACGATAGCACCCGTCCCCCGGGAGTCAAGTCGACCGCCGGTGCGGGTTGCAGCGCCCCGATCCCGTCCCACCACGGCGGACGCGCCGGCGCTGCCGCGAGCCCGGCGGCGACCTGGGCTTGGCAGGGGGCAGCGAGGCGCTTGCGGTCCGCGAAGCCGGCCGCCGCGACGGGCGGCGCAAGGTGATGCGCGTGGAGATAGGCGAGCTCGTCGCGCAGCCGCCCCGGATCGGCGCCGGGAAGGCTGGCACAGCCGAACATCAGCGTAACGCCGTGGGCGAAGACGTAGCGCGCCAGGCCCTGCCACAGCAGCGCCACCGCGCCGCCGGTGCGGTAGCGCCGGTCGATGCAACTTCGCCCCAGCTCCAGCAGTTCGCCCGGATGGGCGCGAAGCGGGGCAAGGTCGAATTCCTGCGCCGAATAGAACCCCCCGCGCCGGTCCGCCACCGACCGACGCAGCAGGCGGTAGGTGCCGACGACTGCGCCGCTGCGGTGGTCGATTGCTACGAGATGGTCGCAAGCGCTGTCGAAGGCGTCGGCATCGCGTCGGGCCAGGCGACACAGCGCATCGCCCCGGGCCGCCAATTCCTCGAAGAATACGCGGTAGCGAAGCGCCATCGCGGCATCGATTTCCGCCGCGTCCTGCGCCAGCCTGACTTCGAGGTGCGCGTTACCAAGCCCTTCGCCCAGGCTCCGCGCAGCGGCGGAACCGATTCCGGCTGGTCCGGCCGACAGGTCCATCATGGCCAGGGCCTCGCGATCGTCTGCGATGAGCGATGCGAGTCGACCCTAAGATCGGGCGATGACGCCGCCGTGATGGATCGGCGGGATGATTGTTACAGCGCCGCGCGCGAGGACGGCTGCGTTAGTCCTGGCCGTTCTTGCTCTCGCGCTTGATCGGCACCGCGAAGAGTTCGAGCCGGTGATCCACAAGGCGATAGCCGAGGGTCTCGGCGACGGTGCGCTGGAGCGCCTCGATTTGCTCGTTGCGAAACTCGATGACGCGCCCCGATTCGATGTCGATCAGGTGGTCGTGGTGCGATTCGGGGATCTCCTCGTAGCGCGACCTTCCGTCGCCGAAATCGTGCTTCTCGAGGATGTTGGCCTCCTCGAACAGGCGCACGGTGCGGTAGACGGTCGCGATCGAGATGCGCGGATCGATCGCCACGGCGCGGCGATGCACGGCTTCCACATCCGGGTGGTCGGCCGATTCCGACAGCACGCGCGCGATCACGCGCCGCTGGTCGGTCATCTTCAGTCCTTTTTCCAAGCAAAGCCGTTCAATTCTCGACGGCACCCGCTTCCCCTTCCGGATTCCCGGGGCGTTCCGGCACCCCTGGGCCCCTCATTTCGCGATTCGAACTATATCGCGCCGCCGGGTCCGGCCCAAGCGCCCAAACACGCGGAATAACCTCAAAAATCTTCTGCGAGTGAGTATCGCTAGCGTGCGCCGTCCGGCCCGGTGCTACCCGCGCCGGCGGCTCTTGACCGTGCCGAGACCGATATCCTTGGCCAGCTTGCTGCGGTGCTTGGCATAGTTCGGCGCGACCATCGGGTAATCCGCCGGCAAACCCCAGCGCTCGCGATACTGGCCGGGCGTAAGATTGTAGGCCGCCTTCAAGTGGCGTTTCAGCATCTTCAGCTTCCGGCCATCCTCGAGGCAGACGATGTAGTCGGGAGTGACCGATTTCTTGATCGGAACCGCCGGCTCCGGACGCGCGGGCGCCGCGGGTACTGCCGCGCCGAGGGTCGCGAGCGAACGATAGACATCGCCGATCAGTTTCGGCAGTTCACCGAGCGACAACGGGCTCTTGCCGACATGGGCGGAGACGATGCGCGCGGTAAGGGTCAGGATCTCCTGGGCGGCGGGCTTGGTCATAGATAGCGTCCCCTGCTGGAGCGCAAGAACCGTATTTATAGGCGCTTGGAATCGCATCTACAACCGTGCCGCGGCATCGCTAGGCGCGCGCCGCCTCAAGCCTGGCGGACAGGATCAGCGCGTCGACGGCTGCGGCGCCGGGGCGGGCGTAGTAGCCCTTGCGCCGGCCCACCTCGTCGAATCCATGCGCGCGGTACAGCGCGCGGGCAGGCGCGTTCTCGGCCGACACTTCGAGGAACAGACGAAGCGCGCCGTGCCGGCGCGCCGCCGCTGCGGCCGCCGCAAGCAAGGCGCTGGCGATCCGCCGTCGGCGGAATGCGGCAGCGACGACCAGCGCCAGGATTTCCGCTTCGTCGGCCGTCGCGCGCGCCAGAACGAACCCTGCGGGGTCGTCGCCCACACGGGCGAGCATGCCGAACGTACCCGGCAGCGCGAGAAGGCCCGCGAACGTCTCGGCCGACCACCCCGCATCCATCGCGTCGGCATGCAGCGCGGCGAGCAGCGCCGCGTCGGCCAGGGCTGTCTCGCGCAACGTTGCGGCGGGATCGCCGGCCATGCGGCTAGCCCGGATTTCTCACGGAAGGAGGTGCATCGGGGAATCGAATCTGGGAAA
>CAYMTM010000142.1:0-12004 GCA_964393375.1 uncultured Rhodospirillaceae bacterium | reverse complement strand
GCCGGCCGCGTGCCGGCGATCCTTTCGATCCATTCCTGCACGCCGGTCATGAACGGGCACGAGCGGCCCTGGCATATCGGCGTGCTGCACGACCGCGACCTGCGGATCGCCGGGCCGCTGATGAAGGCGCTGGCGGCGCGGGGCGACGTCTGCGTGGGCGACAACAAGCCCTATTCGGGGCGCGGCCAGGCCGGCAAGACCATCCACCACCATGCCCACGATGTCGGTCTGCCCCATGTGATGGTGGAGATACGCCAGGACCTGATCGACACGCACAAGGGCGCGGCGCGCTGGGCCGGAATCCTGGGCGACGCGTTGGCGCCGATCCTGGACGATCCCGGGCTCTACCGCGTGGTGCGGCACAAGTGACCGTCACGGCGCCCGCCTTCACGATCGGCATGGAGGAGGAATACCTGCTGGTCGACCGCGTCACGCGCGACCTGGCCAACGATCCGCCGCCGGCGATGATGCAGGAATGCGAGGCGCTGCTGAAAGGCCAGGTGATGCCCGAGTTCCTGCGCGCGCAGATCGAGGTGGCGACGCGGCCATGCGCGACGATGCAGGAGGCGCGGGCGGACCTGGCGCGGCTGCGGCGCAGCGTGGCCGAGGTGGCGGGCCGGCACGGCCTGGCGCCGATCGCGGCCGGCGTGCATCCCTTCGCCACCTGGGAATCGCAGCGCGCGACGGAGAAGGAACGCTACACCGCGCTGGCGCGCGACCTGCAGGCCGTGGGGCAGCGGCTGATGATCTGCGGGCTGCACGTGCACGTGGGCATCGACGACGACAACCTGCGCATCGACCTGATGAACCAGGTCAGCTACTTCCTGCCGCATCTGCTGGCGCTCAGCACATCCTCGCCGTTCTGGCGCGGGCGCGACACGGGGCTCAAGTCCTACCGCGTCTCGATCTTCAACGAGCTGCCGCGCACCGGCCTGCCGACGCGCTTCGAGAGCTTCGGCGAGTATGCGCGCCATGTCGAGGTGCTGAAACGCGCCGGCCTGATCGAGGACGCCACCAAGCTTTGGTGGGACGTGCGGCCCTCGGCGCGGTTTCCCACGCTGGAGATGCGACTTACCGATTGCTGCTCGCGCCTCGACGACGCGATCGCCATCGCCGCGCTCTACCGCTGCCTGCTGTCGATGCTGTGGCGGCTGAAGGGCGCCAACCAGCGCTGGCGCCTCTACGCCAACATGCTGATCGAGGAGAACCGCTGGCGCGCCCAGCGCTACGGGATCGACGAGGGGCTGGTCGATTTCGGCAAGGGCCAGGTGATGCCCTACGCCGGACTGTTGGAGGAGATGATCGCGCTGGTGGCCGAGGACGCGGCGCGGCTGGGCTGCACGGAAGAGGTGGCGGCGACGCGCGACATCGTGCGCCGCGGCACCTCGGCGCACCGCCAGGTCGCGGTCCACGCCGACGCCATCAAGGCCGGCGCCGCGCCCCGGGAGGCGCTGGTCAAGGTGGTCGATTTCCTGATCGAGGAGTTCACGGCGGGAGTGTGACGGGGCGCCGGGTCACGCTGCCGTTCGGGTCGCCTGGTCGCGGGCAAGGTCGCGCACCTGGACCACGTCGAGGGCGATTCCCTTGACCTCGGTGAAGAAGAAGTCGAGATACCCCTCCAGCCGGTCCATGAAGCGGCGCAGATCGTCCTCGTTGCGCACGTAAGGCGTGTTGCCCGCGAGCAGCGAGGGGCTGTGGTAGGTCAGCGTGAAGACCCGGTGCCCGGCCGACAGAAGCTTGCGCGTCAGGCGCTTCATCTCCTCCAGCGACACGCCCTCGGGCGTCAGCGTGATGCGCTCGAGCAGCCCGAGGCGGGCGAAGACCCCGGGCACGTGGACCGACGTCAGGCGCCGGTCCGAGATCGCGTGGTAGATGCCGCCGCCGACCTTCGCCAGCGCGCCGACGAAGCCGACCGTCATCGGAATCTCGAACAGACGCCGGTAGGGGCCGAACCAATAGGGCCGGTTGAAGGCCACCTCGAAGTTCGGCCCTTCGGCCGGCTGCAGGTCGCGCGCGGGCAGCACGCTCAGGTCGATCTCGTAGGCGCATGCGGCCAGCAGCCGGCCCGTGTCCTCGCTGACGCCGTAGCGCCCCGCCTTGTAGACGATGGGCCTGACGCCGAAATTGCGCTCGATCGCGTGGGTTAGCAGCTCGAGCTTCGCCTGCTGCAGGGCATAGGGAAGATTGCCGACGTAGGAATTGCGCTGTCCAAGGGATTCCTCGAACGGCGGGTTCTCCCAGGGCTGGAGATGGGCGCCGATCGTGCACAATTCGGATTTGAGGAACTCCCGCAGCGGCGCATAGCCGCTCTCCTGCGAGGCGACCGCATAGGCGACCACGTATGTCGGCCTGACGCCGTAGCGCGTGAAAATCGACTGCACGCGTCCCTGGTGCGCGAGATTCTTGACGCTGGTCATGTCCCGGCGGAACGGGCTCGACCACTGGAATTCCGCTTCCGTGTCGATGACGACGCTGAGGCTCGGCGGACCCGCGGCGAAGCGCGCCAATTGGCTGGCCGACGGCGTCAGCAGGCTGGCGTCGAACATGCCGCCGGCGACCGGCCGCGCGACGATTCGCCGCGCCGGCCGTTCGCCGATCACCTTCGCTTTCACGAACCGCGCGGGCGGCGAGGCCGTCACCGCGTACCAGCAGTTCTCGGCCACCCGCGCGCCCTTGCCGATGCCGCGCGCCAGGAATCCGAGCCCGACGCCGACATTGCCGGCGGCATACAGATTCCGGCCGATGAACGAATACCGCTCGCCGAGGATCCGCCGGATCTCGTCATCGGTCAGCCGGTCGCGCAGCCGGGCGATGTTCTTGCGGACCATCGGGATGACGAAATCCGCGATCCGCTTTGCATGGACTTTGGTGAGGCTGCCCGGGGTGTCGTGCGCGACGACCAGGAATTCCTCGACGAAGCCGACCTCGCCCATCGCGGCGAGGCGGATCCACATGTCCTGGTCCTCGGCGACGAGCAGCTCGGGATCGAAGCCGCCGGTCGACTTGATCACCGATGCGCGCGCGACGACGCAAGGCTTGGCAACGATGCTCGCGTGCAGCAGGGCGCGCCAGGTCTGGTCCGGCGGCAGATCGGGAGGATGGAAACCGAACTCGCGGAACGGGATCCCGCGCGAATCGACGAACAGGCAGCCGCAGGTCGCGAACACCATCCGCGGATTCCGCTCGAGCAGGGGAACCTGCTTGTTCAACTTGCCGGGAAGCCACTCGTCGTCCGCATCGAGGAAGGCGATATACTTGCCCTGCGCCAGGGAAAGCCCGGTGTTCGCCGCGCCGCACGCGCCGACATTGCGCTCCAGCCGGACGAGCCGAAGGTTCGCGATCGCCATGCGCTCGACGACGGCGGCGGTGTCGTCGGCGCTGCCGTCATCGACGACGATGATCTCGAGCGGCGCGTAGTCCTGGATCAGCACCGAGCGCAAGGCGCGCTCGATGGTCCTGCCGGCGTTGAACGCGGGGATCAGCACCGTCACCAGGGGGTTGCCGGGAGCCGCCGCGTCGCCTGGCGCGCGCCGGTCTGCCGGCGCCGCCTGGCCATGCGCGTGCGAACGGCGAAGGGCTTCGTCCAGATTCATCGACAGGCTTCTCGCGACGGCGACGGCGCGGCGCGGGCGGCGAACGGCCGCATCCTGGCCGCCGCCCGGCGCGCATTGAACGCGCGAATTCTTACCAAATCGCTGCCTTGCCGCCTCATTTCCCCGCCACGGTCATGCCCTCCACGCGCACCGTCGGCGCGTCGGTGCCGTAGCGGAACTCCAGGTCGTTGGCCGGGGTCAGCTTCGGGTACATGGTCTTCAGGTTGCCGGCGATCGTCACCTCGCTGACCGGGTAGGCGGGCGCGCCGTTCTCGATCCAGAAGCCGGTGGCGCCGCGGCTGTAGTCGCCGGTCACCCCGTTGACCCCGCTGCCCAGCAGCTCGGTCACCAGGAATCCCTCCTTGATGTCCGCCATTAGTTGCGCCGGCGACAGCGCGCCCGCCTCCAGGTAGAAATTCGTCGGCGCGGGGGACGGCGGGCCGCCGATGCCCCGCGCGGCATGGCCGGTCGTTTCCATCTTGAGCTGGCGGGCCGAGCGCAGGTCGAGCAGCCAGGTCGTCAGCACGCCGTCGGCGACGACGGCGCGGCGCGCATTGGCGATGCCCTCGCCGTCGAACGGCTTCGAGCGCAGGCCGCGGCGGCGATGCGGGTCGTCGGTGATGGTGACACCCTCGGCGAATATCCGCTTGCCCAGCATGTCCTTAAGGAAGCTGGTTCCGCGCGCGATGGCCGGCCCGCTGATCGCGCCGGCCAGGTGCCCGATCAGGCCGCCGGCGACCCGGCGGTCGTAGACGATCGGCACGGCCGCGGTCTTTACCTTGCGCGGGTTCAGGCGCCTGACCGCGCGCTCGCCCGCCGACCGGCCCAGCCTGGCCGCGTCGTCGAGGTCAGATCCGTGCACGGCGGAGGAGAAATCGTAGTCGCGCTCCATGCCCGTGCCTTCGCCCGCCAGCACCGAAACGCTGAGGCTGTGGCGCGACACGGCATAGGCGCCGGCGAAGCCGTTGCTGGCGGCCATCGCCACGGTCGAGCGGCTCCAGCCGGCCTCCGCCCCTTCGGAGTTGGTCACGCCCTTGACGGCGAGGGCCGCATCCTCCGCCGCCTGGGCGAGCCGGATCAGGCGCTCGGTCGCAGGCTCGCCGGGATCGTTGAGGTCGAGCTCCGCCGGTCTGCCCTTGAACACCTGCTCCGGCTCGGCCAGGCCGCAATAGGGGTCTTCCGGCACGACGCGCGCCATCTCGACCGCGCGCACGACCAGCTCGTCCAGCGCCTTCGCCCCGGTGTCGTTGGTGGCGACGATGGCCTGGCGCCTGCCGACCAGCACGCGCAGCCCCAGGTCGCGGCTTTCCGCGCGCTCCAGCTTCTCGACCTTGCCCAGCCGGCGCGCGTGGCTGACGGCGGCCGAGCCGACCAGGATGGCGTCGGCCGCGTCGGCCCCGCCGCGGCGGGCGCGGCGGATCAGGTCGGCGAGCAGGTCGAGAGCGCTGTCGCTCTGGGTCATGGTGCTCCCGGGGCCGGCGGTCGGATCGGGGCGGCAGTCTAGTCGGCCGTCCTGATCCGCGCCATCCCGACGGGCGCGCGCTAGCCGGCCAGCGCGCGGTTGGCCGCGCCCGTCACGGCCTTGAGCGATGCCGTCACGATGTCCGGGTCCATGCCGACGCCCCAGACCGTCCGCCCGTTGGCGGCCTCCGCCTCGATATAGGCGACCGCGGTGGCATCCGCCCCGTGGCCGGTGGCGTGCTCGTGGTAGTCGCTGACCTTGATCGCCACCCCGGCCTGCCTGGCCAGCGCATCGACATAGGCGGCGATCGGGCCGTTTCCGCTGCCCGTGATCTTCCGCTCGCCGCTCTTGTCGGCGATCTCCGCCTCCACGGCGCGCTTTCCGGGCTGCGCCGTATCGGGCCAGCTCTTGTGGTTGACGAAGCGGATCGGCCGGTCGCGGTCCAGGTATTCCGCCTTGAAGGTCGACCAGATCAGCTCCGAGCCGATCTCCTTGCCGGTCTCGTCGGCGATGCGCTGGATCGTCTTGGAGAACTCGATCTGCAGGCGTCGCGGCAGGTCGAGGCCGTGGTCGGTCTTCAGCAGATAGGCGATGCCGCCCTTGCCGCTCTGGCTGTTGATGCGGATGATCGCCTCGTAGCTGCGGCCCAGGTCGGCCGGGTCGATCGGCAGATAGGGCACCTCCCACAATTTGCTGTTGCTGGCCTTCAGCGCGTCGAAGCCCTTCTTGATCGCGTCCTGGTGCGAGCCCGAGAAGGCGGTGAACACCAGCTCGCCGCCATAGGGATGGCGCGGATGCACCGGGATCTGGTTGCAGTACTCGGCGGTGCGCCGGATCGCATCGATGTCCGAGAAGTCCAGGCCGGGATCGACGCCCTGGCTGTAGAGGTTGAGCGCCAGCGTGACGACGCACACGTTGCCGGTCCGCTCGCCGTTGCCGAACAGCGTGCCCTCGATGCGCTCCGCCCCGGCCATCACGCCCAGCTCGGCCGCCGCCACGCCGGTGCCGCGGTCGTTGTGCGGGTGCAGGCTGAGGATGAAGCGGTCGCGGTACTTGAAGTTGCGGTCGCACCATTCGATCTGGTCGGCATAGACGTTGGGCGTCGCCATCTCGACCGTGGCCGGCAGGTTGACGATCATCTTGCGTTCGGGGCTGGGGCGAAAGACCTCGGCGACGGCGGCGCAGATGTCGCGGGCGAAATCGAGCTCGGTGCCGGTGAAGCTCTCGGGCGAATACTGGTAGACGATCTCGCTTCCCGCCATCCGCGCGGCGTTGCGCCTGACGCGCTCGGCGCCCCGGACCGCGATGTCGATGATGCCCTGGCGGTCGAGCCCGAACACGACCCGGCGCTGAAGGGTCGAGGTCGAGTTGTAGAGATGCACGATCGCCCGCCGCACCCCCCGCAGCGACTCGAAGGTCCGGTCGATCAATTCGTCGCGCGCCTGGGTCAGCACCTGGACGGTGACGTCCGGCGGGATCAGGTCCTTCTCGATCAGCAGGCGCACGAAGTCGAAATCGGTCTGCGAGGCGGCGGGGAAGCCGATCTCGATCTCCTTGAAGCCGATATCGACCAGCATCCTGAACATGCGCGCCTTGCGCTCGGCGTCCATCGGCTCGACCAGCGCCTGGTTGCCGTCGCGCAGGTCGACGCTGCACCAGATCGGCGGCTTGCTGATGGTCTGCCCGGGCCATCGTCGGTCGGGAAGATCGACGGGCGGAAAGGCGGCGTATTTCTCGGCGGCGTGCTTCGACATGGACATGGTTCAGGTCCTCAAATCCTGCGCGCCACGGGGCGCGGCATGCGTGTCGGCAAATGGACGGCGCCCGGACCGGGCGCTTGCGCGGCCGACGGTCGTGCCTCAGGGGCGCCGGCGGCCGGTCGTAAGTCGCAGCGACAGTCGCAGCGCGGCCGCAAGGCGGGCGCTGGCGGAGGACGCGGAAACGGCGGAATTCTGGCTGGTCATGACACGCGACGCGGATTCTGGCTTCGACTTGGATGGCCGCTCAAGACAAGGCGCGGCCGGCCTCTCGTGCCTAGCGGCACAGTCGGATAAGTCGCAGGGCCAGAATTGTCGCGCGGTCGAACATGACCCGCAGGCTAGCGAATTCCGCGGGCCGGTCAAGTCCAAGGATTGCGGGCGGGGAGCCCGGCTCAGGATATGGGCCGCGCCTTGCACCTCAGCCACGTCTCGGCGGGCGCGCCGGGCCGCGGCGTGATGCGAACCATTTCCTCGTTCAACAGCTGCATCGTGACGGTGACGCCGGCGTCCTTCTCGTTCGCCGGAACGACATAGGCGAAGCTGTGGCGCGTGTAGTTGCCCGCAATCTGGTTGCCGGCGGGCGTGATGATCTTGGGGCCGTGAATTTCCAGATGCTTGCCGTCCGGGCCGCACCAGTCGCCGTCGATCGCATCGGCCCGGACGCCAGTCGCCGCCAAGGCCAAGGCCGCACCGATGCTCAGCGCGGCGAGGATGGACGGTGCCTTCGTCATGTGCGACCCTCCGGCCGGCGGTTTCGGAGCGGATTGCCCTGGCGGATCGCGCCGCGCTAGCGATCGCGCAGGGTCGTCGGGTTCTTCTCGCGCTCCCGGTCGATCTCCTTCGGCGTGACGCCGAAGATGCGGCACAGCCACCCCACGAATCCCGACAGGCAGTTGATGAACCACTGCATGTCCCGTCCCCCTGGCCGGTATCTTGTTGCCGTTCAGTCTAGGCGCGGTGCGGTTTCCAGGCTAGGGCCGGGCGGGCGCTAAATCACGTTGGCGGCCGGCTCGTCGCCGCGGCGCAGCAGGTCGCGGACCAGCGCCAATCCCTGGCGGAGCCGGTCGCGGCTGCCGGGCCGGCCCAGGGCCAGGCGGACGGCTTCGCCGGCGGGCGCGCCGACGGCGAACAGGTCGCTCGCGACCAGCCGCAGCCCGCGCCGCTCGGCCGCCGCCGCGAAGGCTTCGGCGCGCCAGGGCTTGGGCAATTCCAGCCACAGATGCAGCCCGCCGCCCTGCAGGCGTGGGGCGAGCGGGCGCAGCGCCTCGCGCGCGATCGCCTGGCGCGCGTCCGCCTCGCTGCGCTGCCAGGATGCAAGCCGTTCCGCCGTGCCGTCCTCGATCCAGCGCGCGGCGAGCTCGACCATCAGGGGCGGCGCCATCCAGCAGGTCATGTGGATCGCCGCCCGGATCGCCTCGTGCCGGTCCGGCGGCGCGTGCAGGTAGCCGACGCGCAGCCAGGGCGCCACGCTCTTCGACAGGCCGGTCACGTAGAAGCTGCATTCGGGCGCGAAGGCGGCAAGCGGCGGCGGCCGGTGGTCGAGCAGGCGGCCGAACACGTCGTCCTCGATCGCCGTCACGCCGTGCCGGCGGACGATCGCCGCGATCGCCTCCCGGCGCGCCGCCGGCATCGTGGCGGCGGTCGCGCAATGCAGGGTCGGCATCAGGTACAGGCAGCGCGCGCCCGTGCGCCGGCAGGTTTCGTCCAGCGCGTCGGGCAGCATGCCGTCGGCGTCGATCGCGACCGGATGCAGGGCAAGCTTCAGGTGCTGGGCCAGCTGCTTGATCGCGGGGTAGGTCAGCGCCTCGATCGCGAGCGCGTCGCCTGGCCGCGTGGTGGCCAGCAGCGCCACCAGGGTCGCGTGCTGGGCGCCAAGCGTGACGAAAACATTCTCCGCCGCGGCGTCGAGGCCCACCCGCGCCAGCCAGGACGCGCCCGCCGCGGCATGGCGCGCCTGCAAGGCGGCGCCGTTGTCCGCCAGCAGGGCGACCGCCGTGGCGCCCATGTCGGCCAGAGGGCCGGCGGCCAGCGCCGGCGCGGGACCGGGGGCGGGCAGGTTGAGCCCGAGATCGACCGTGCCGTCCGCCTCCGCCGTGGTGGTCAGGCGCTGCGCATCGAGGCGCATCGGCCCGGCCTCGCGCACGAAGGTGCCGCGCCCGACCTCGCCACGGATCAGCCCGCGGCGCTCGGCCTCGGCATAGGCGCGGGTGACGGTGCTGAGCGACAAGCCCAGGCGATGGGCAAGGTCGCGCTGCGGCGGCAGGGCTGCGCCCGGCTGCAACGCGCCGGCGGCCCGCGCGGCGGCGAGGGCGTCGGCGATCGCCTGGTAGCGCGGCCCGGCATAGGGGCCAAGGTCGGGCAGCCATATTGTCATGCAGACAATAAATACATTGACTCAATGTAGGCGGCAATATTCCAATGCATCATAAAGGCAATGGAGGCAATCATGATCGTAGCCGCAGGGCACAACCGAGGCCCGTCGGACGCGGCCACCCCCGGCCCGGTGGATGGCACGCAGGACGTGTTCTACGCGCGCGGCAGCACGGTGCGGCTGCCGATGATGGTGCGGGCGGAGGGCATCCATTTCTGGGACGACGCGGGGCAACGCTATATCGACGCGTCCTGCGGCCCGATGGTGTCAAGCCTCGGCCACGGCAACCGCCGCATCGTCGCGGCGATGGCCGAGCAGGCGCTGCGGCTGGACTACGTATTCTCGCGTGTCGGACGCAACCGGCCGAATCGCGACTATGCCGAGCGTCTCGCCGCGCTGGCGGGGCCGGGGTTCGAGCGGGTGTGCCTGAGCTCGGGCGGCAGCGAGGCGATGGAGCGCGCGTTGCAGTTCGCGCGCCAATACGCGATCGCCACCGGCCAGGCGTCGCGGCGGCGGATCGTCACCCTCGATCCGTCCTATCACGGCGGCACGATCGCCACCCTGGCGGCGAGCGGCAACAACGCCGAGGCGCCGTTCTTCGACGGCTTCGCCACGATCGCCGATACCGTGCCCGCGCCGATGACCTATCGCCTGCCCGCGGGCCGCACGGCCGAGAGCTGGGAGCAGGACTGCGCCCGGGCGCTGGAGCGCAAGATCGAAGCGCTGGGACCCAAGAACGTGCTGGCCTTCGTCATCGAGCCGGTAGGCGGACTGTCGACCGGCGCACTGGTGCCGTCGGCCGGTTACATGCGCGCGATCCGCGAGATATGCACGCGTAACGGCGTGCTGTTGATCTTCGACGAGGTGCTGTGCGGCGCCGGGCGCACCGGCAGGTTCTTCGCGATGGAGCATTGGCCCGACGCGCGGCCGGACATCATCGCGATGGCCAAGGCGCTGGGCGCGGGCTACGCCCCGCTAGGCGCGACCCTGGTGCCGGCCGCGATGGCCGACCGGCTGGCCGGGCTGATCGGGTTCGATTTCGCCTTCTCCTACAACGCCAACCCGATCGCCTGCGCCGTCGGCCTTGCGGTGCTGGACGCGTTGGCGGGCGGCGACGTGGTGGCGCAGGGCCGCGCGCGCGGCGCGCAGCTCGAAGCGGGCCTTCGGGCGCTCGCCGCCGCGAGTCCCGTGGTCGGCGACGTGCGCGGCCTGGGCATGCTGTGGGCGGTCGAGCTGGTCGCCGACAAGGCGACCAAGGCCATGCCGCCCAAGGCGTGGAACGCGGTCGACCGGCTGCGCAACCTCGCGCTCGACCACGGGCTGCTGCTCTATTCGCGCGCGACCTCGGGCGGGCGCTACGGGCAGTGGTTCATGGTGGCACCGCCCCTGGTGGCGACGGCGGCGGACATCGACGAGATTCTCGCGCGCCTGGAGCTGGCGCTCGCGGATTTCGCGCGCGCAGTGCGGTCGGACGATTTCGCTAGCGGCCTTGCTTCCAGATCGGCTTGCCCGATCCCGGCAGGCCGAGGCGCGGCCATTTCTCCGTGACGGTCCGGACCACCGCGTCGTCCATGCGGATCTGGCGGCCCCATTCGCGGCCGGTCTCGGGCGGCCATTTGTTCGTCGCGTCCAGCCCGATCTTGCTGCCCAGGCCCGATTCGGGGCTGGCGAAGTCGAGATAGTCGATCGGCGTGTTCTCGACCACCGTGATGTCGCGCGCGGGGTCCATGCGCGTGGCGATCGCCCACATCACGTCCTTCCAGTCCCGCGCGTCGATATCGTCGTCCACCACGATCACCCATTTCGTGTACATGAACTGCCGCAGGTAGGACCACACCGCCATCATCACGCGCTTGGCGTGGCCGGGATAGGCCTTCTTCATCGACACCACGGCGATGCGGTACGAGCATCCCTCGGGCGGCAGCCAGAAGTCGACGATCTCCGGGAACTGCTGCTGGAACAGCGGGATGAACACCTCGTTCAGCGCCTGGCCCAAGACGCTCGGCTCGTCGGGCGGCCGGCCGGTGAAGGTCGACAGGTAGATCGGATTCCGCCGCATGGTGATGGCGCTGATCGTGAAGACCGGGAACGGCTCGACCGCGTTGTAGTAGCCGGTGTGGTCGCCATAGGGGCCCTCGTCGCGGTAGTCGTCGAGCGACACGTGGCCTTCCAGCACGATCTCCGCCTCGGCCGGGACCTGCAGCGGGATGGTCTTGCAGTCCGCCAGCTCGACCCGCTTGCCGCGCAGCAGGCCGGCGAACTGGTATTCCGACAAGGTGTCGGGCAAGGGCGTCACCGCCGCAAGGATCGTGCCCGGATCGGCGCCGATCACCGCGGCGGCGGGGAAGGGCTCGCGCCGCTCTTCCTTCCAGCGCCGGTGGTGCTGCGCCCCGCCGCGATGCTTGAGCCAGCGCATCAGCGTCTTGTCGCGCTCGATCACCTGCAGGCGGTAGATGCCGAGGTTGTAGCTGTCCTCGCGCCGCCGGCTCGACGGGCCCTTGGTCACGATCAAGGGCCAGGTGACGAGCGGCGCCGGCTCGCCCGGCCAGCAGGTCTGGACCGGCAGGCGGCCGAGGTCGATGTCCGATCCCCGCAGCACGACCTCCTGGCACGGTGCCGTGCCCGCGACCTTGGGCTTCATCGACAGCACGGTCTTGACCAGCGGCAATAAATCAAGCGCCTCGCGCCAGCCGCCCGGCGGCTCGGGCTGGCGCAGGAAGGCCAGGGTCTCGCCGATCGCGCGGAGCTGGTCGGGCTCGCGGTCCATGCCCCAGGCGACCCGCTCGACGGTGCCGAACAGGTTGACCAGCACCGGCAT
>CAYMTM010000141.1:0-12023 GCA_964393375.1 uncultured Rhodospirillaceae bacterium | reverse complement strand
GTCGCCGCGCGCTGGGAGGAGAAGGCCGCGCAATGGGCCGACGAGATCGCATCGCTGGTCGCGCAACATGGCGGGCGCAACCGGCGGCTGGCGGTCGACCGGCTGGAGCCGCCGGGCGCATTCCTCTTGAAGGACCGCGGGGTCGAGCTTTTCGACGCGCAGGGGCCGATCGAGCGCGCCCGCGCCATCAAGTCGCCGGAGGAGATCCAGGCGATCAGGCTCGCGATCGACGTATGCGACGCGGGCGTCGAGCGCATGCGCCAGGCGCTCGAGCCCGGCATCACCGAGAACCAGCTCTGGGCCGTCCTCAACGAGGTCAACATCGCGCACGACGGCGAGTGGATCGAGTGCCGGCTTCTGAGTTCGGGCGAGCGCACCAATCCCTGGTTCCGCGAGTCGAGCAACCGCGTGATCCAGGCCGGCGACCTGGTGGCGTTCGATACCGACATGGTGGGGCCGCTCGGCTACCTCGCGGACATCTCGCGCAGCTGGGTGTGCCCGGGCCGCAAACCCACGGACGCGCAGGTCAGGCAATATGCGCTGGCCGAGGAGCAGGTGAACTACAACTTGCGCCTGCTCAGGCCCGGCGTGGGCTTCCGCGAGTTCGGCGAGAAATGCTGGGCCGTGCCCGAGGAATTCGTGCCGCACCGCTATATGATGATGGTACACGGCGCCGGCATGGTCGACGAGTATCCCTCGATCGCCTACGCCGCCGACTTCAAGGCCTGGGGCTATGACGGGGTGTTCGAGGAGAACATGGTGGTGTGCGTCGAAAGCTTCATCGGCGCCGTCGGCGGCAAGGAGGGCGTGAAGCTGGAGCAGCAGGCGCTGATCACCAGGAACGGCGCCGTGCCGCTGTCCAAGGCGCCGTTCGAAGGGGCGCTGGCGGGGTAGGGCAACGATTGCAGATCGATTTCTCAATTTGACAATGTGAAATCAATATGCAATTATACGACCATAGCAAGGACAGGCCATGGCATCCGCGGTTCGGAAAATCATCGACGTGCTGCGCGAGGAAGGCGGGCTGCAGGGCAAGGACCTGGCCAATATCGTCGCGGTTTCGCCCGCGACCGTCTCGCGCTGGTCGAGCGGCAAGGCCGTGCCGGACCTGCGCACCCAGACCGTCATCGCCGAGCTTCGCTACGTCGTCGATCGGCTGGCCGAGTTCTACTCGCCGGAGGAGACGCGGCTGTGGCTCCACACCGGCCATCCGATGCTGGGCGGCGCGCGCGCCATCGACCTGATCAACGCGGGCCGCACACAGGAAGTGCTGGCCGCGATCGAGGCGCTGGACTCGGGCGCCTATACCTAGGTGGTCGATGACGCCCGCAAGGCCCGCGACATTGCGCTGCTCGATGCCGTCGACGCCTTCTCGCGCGCGGCTTTCAAGGGCACGGCTTGGCGCGTTACGCGCGCGGGGCGCGATCCGCTGCTCGGCGCGGCGTCGCGAAGCAGGTGGTGCACCGGCGGCTTCGACGTCCTGTACACGTCGTTGGAGCGTGACGGCGCGCTGGCCGAGATCTTCGCGCTGCTCAACAGCCAGCCCGTATTCCCGTCCAAGCCCAGATGGCATGTCCATCGCCTGTCCGTCGGCGCGTCGCGAACGCTGCGGCTGGCCGACCTGCCGACACTCGCGCGCCTTGGCGTCGACGTGGCGCGCTATCGCGAGCGCGACTACGCGCGCACGCAAGCGATCGCCGATGCGGCCTATTTCCTGGATTTCGACGGGCTGGTCGCGCCCAGCGCCCGCTGGGACTGCCTGAACCTCGTGCTGTTCACCGACCGCATCGCGCCCGCCGATCTCGTTCGCAGGGCCACCGAGGCCGACCCGATCGACTGGCAGGCTTGGCGGAAGAAGCAGGCGGCGCGATAGGCACACTACTCGATCACCTCGTCGGCACGGGCGAGGATCGCATCGGGCACGGCAAGCCGGATCGCCTTGGCGGTCCTCAGGTTGATGGCCAGCTCGAACTTGATGGGCTGCTGTACTGCCAGGTCGGCCGGCTTGGCGCCCCGGAAGATCCGGTCGACATAGCCGGCTCCGCGCCGCCAGAGATCGGCGCGATCGGGCGAGTAGCTCATCAGGCCCCCGGCCGCGACGTGTTCCTTCGGCCCGAAAAGCGATGGAAGCCGGTGTTTCAGTCCAAGCTCCGCAAGCGGCTTCGCCCCGGCGATGAACAGCGGCGTCGAGAGCACGAGGACCGCCTGGGCGCGTTCCTGGGCCATTTTCGAGAACGCCGCCTCGTACTCCGCCGCGCTGGACGCTGCCACGGGCTGGATTTGCAGTTGGAGGCTCGGTCCGGCCGCCTCCGCTGCCTTCAGACCCGGTGCGTGCGAAGGCGTCGCGGGATCGAACAGGACCGCGACCCGCACGAGGCCGGGAACGGTCTCCTTGAGCAACTCCAGGCCCTTGACGTTGGTTTCCGTCATCATCAGGGAGAACCCGGTGACGTTGCCGCCTGGCCGCGCGAGGCTCGCCACGTGTCCGGTCCGCAGCGGATCGGCGTGGCTTAAGAAGATTATGGGAATTGTCGACGTCGCAGTCTTGGCGGCCGCCGTGTAAATGGAACTTGGCGCGACGATGACGTCTACCGGCAGCCGAACAAGCTCCTCGGCCTGCGCACGCATCCGCTCCGGGTCACCCTCCGCCCACCGATAGTCGATGAGGAGGTTTTGGCCTTCTACATACCCCAATTGGCGAAGCTCCTGCCGGAATGCTTCCAGAGCCTCGGGAAAGGTCGCGGAATTCTCCCAAAGGAAGCCGATGCGGTAGGGCTTGGCGCGCTGCTGCGCGTCCGCCGCCAGGGGCCAAGCCGCCGCCGCGCCGCCGAACAGCGCCATGAATCGCCGCCGTCTCATTCGATCACCTCGTCGGCGCGGCTAAGCAGGGACGGCGGCACAGCGATGCCGAGCGCGTTGGCGGTCTTGAGATTGATCACGAGCTCGAACCTGGTCGGTTGCTCGACCGGGATTCTTGCTGGGTCCGCGCCCTTGAGGATGCGGTCGACATACACCGCACCTCGGCGCCATATCTCGACTAGGCTTGTCGAGTACGAGATCAGCCCTCCCGCCTCGACATAGGGCCGCAGGTGGTACATGGCGGGCAGTCGGTGGCTGATCGCGAGCGCAGCAACCTGCCGCGCGCGCCCGAACAGGCGCCCGGCCGCAAATACCAACAGGCTTCGCGCGTGCGCGTCGGCGGCGGCCTGGAAGACCGCCTCGATCGAATCGCCGTCCTTGATCTCCAGCGAGATGACGGGCCAGGCGCGCTCTTGGCAGACCGACTGGGCGGCTCGCCAGGAGCCGACGCTCTGCCAGTCCCACAGGACAGCGACGGGGAATGCGGCCGGCGAGAGTTCGCTCAGAAGCTCCAGCCGCTTGCCGACGATCTCGACCGAAAGATGGCTCAAGCCCGTGAAGTTTCCGCCGGGCTCTGCCAGACTCTTCACCAGGCCTTCGCCGACCGGATCGTCGGATGCCGTCATCACGACCGGAACGCTCGACGTTTCCCGCTTCAACAAGGGCAGCATCGGCCCGGCCGCCACGATCACGTCGGGCTTCAGCGCGACGACTTCGGCGCACAGCGCGGCATAGCGCTCGGGCATGGCCGCACCGCCGCGCGGCTCGGTCGTGAAGTCGCGGCCATAGACCCAGCCGAGCTGGCGCAAGCCGGCGAGAAGGGACGCGACATAAGGATTTTCGGGTTCGGGTCCGATCATGCCCGGGGTCGCCCCGCCAACCACAAGGATGCCGATGCGCCTGGGCTTCGACGCGATCTGGGCGGCCGCTGGGAGCGGCCACGCCGCCGCTGCTCCCCCCACAAGGCCGATGAACTCGCGCCGCCGCATCGCTCCTCCCGAGCCAAGGGCCACGCCGGTCGTTCTGGGGAATCTACCAGATGGGGCGGCGCCCGCCTGTGCAGAAACGCACTGCCGGGATGCAGGGCGCGGGCGCGACCCGATGCGGCGATTGGGAGCGCCGGCTAGACGCCCGGGCCGATCAGGGTGAGTCGCAGCGCCCGCACGACGATGTCGGCGCCGAACCAGGCCAGGCCGACGACGCCGATCGCTACCAAAGTGATCTCGGCCGCGATGATGAAGGCGATGCGACGGGTCTCCTGTCGCTCCATGGTGGTCTCCTGCCGGGCGGCAAGACCCACCCTAGGTCGGTCCCAGGATTGTCACAGTGACGGCGGTCACGGTCCGGATGGTTAATCCGGCGGCGTCAGTCCCCGGCGGCGGCCTTGCGCGGGGCGTGGGCACGGCCCGCTGCGCCGGCGTTGGGCGTGGGCGCGGCGGGCGGGTGGTCGATCGCTTCGTTGATCTGGCCGGCCAGCATGGTCTCGATCTTCTGCGCGGGCATCGGCGGGGCGAACAGGTAGCCCTGGCCGAGGCGGCAGCCGAGCTTGATCAGCTGGCGGCGCTGCTCCTCGGTCTCGATGCCCTCGGCCACGATCTCCAGCCCCAGGCTCTGGCCCAGCTTGATGATGGTGGTGATCAGCGCCAGCTCGGGCGCCTGGCTGTCCACCCGCGCGATGAAGCTGCGGTCGATCTTCAAGGTCGTGATCGGGAAGCGGTGCAGGTAGCTGAGCGAGGAATAGCCGGTGCCGAAGTCGTCGACGCCCAGGCCCACGCCCATGCCGCGCACCTGGACCAGGATGGCGGCGGCGAGCTCGGGGTTCTCCATGATGACGCTCTCGGTCAGCTCGACCTTGAGCTGGCTGCCGTTGAGCCCGGTCTTCTTCAGGATGTCGCGGATCTCGCCCACCAGGTCGGTCTGGGCGATCTGCTTGGCCGAGATGTTGACGTTGACCGCCAGCGCGTCGCCCACCAGCCCGCGCTTGCGCCAGTCGGCGAGCTGCGCGCAGGCCTCGGTCATGACCTTGTTGCCCACCGGCAGGATCAGCCCGGTCTCCTCGGCCATCGGGATGAACTCGGCCGGCGACACGGGCCCACGCTCGGCCTTGAGCCAGCGGACCAGCGCCTCCATGCCCACGATGCGCCGCGTCTCCAGCTCGACCACCGGCTGGTAGAACACCTCCAGCTCGTCGCGGTCGATGGCGCGGCGCAGGTCGGTCTCGAGCTTGAGCCGCGACACGGCGGAGGCGTGCAGCGCCTGGTCGAACACCTCGATCCGCCCGGTGCCGCGCGACTTGGCGCGGTAGAGCGCGAGGTTGGCGTCGCGCATCAGGTCCTCGGCCGACCGCCCGCGCATCGGCGCGATCGCGATGCCGACGCAGCAGGACGCGAAGATCTCCTGGTCGTCGAGCAGGATCGGCAGCGCCAGGACGGACTGCACGCGCTCGGCGATCATCATCGCCCGGTTCACGTCGCCCACGCGCTCGGCCAGGATGGCGAACTCGTCGCCGGCCAGCCGCGCCAGGGTGTCGCCCTCCTTCAGGCTGCCTTCGAGCCGGCGCGCCAGCACGGTCAGGAACTCGTCGCCGGCGCCGTGACCCATCGAATCGTTGATCAGCTTGAAGCGGTCGATGTCGAGCGCGAGGACCGCGCAGCAATCTTCGTTGCGCCGCCTTCCCATCAGCAGGGCCTGGCCCAGGCGGTCGAGGAACAGCGCCCGGTTGGGCAGCCCGGTCAGCCCGTCGTGGAACGCGTCGTAGGCCAATTGCTCGCGCGCCCAGTGACGGTCCGAGATGTCGGTCTGCGAGCCGGCGATCCGCACCGCGCGCCCGTCGGCCCCGCGCTTGGCCACGCCGCGCGTCAGCATCCAGCGGTAGCTGCCGTCGCTCAGGCGCACCCGCTGCTCGTGCTCGAGTTCGCCCGAGGTGCCCTCGACCAGGGCGTCGATCGCCAGGCGCAGCGCGTCGATGTCGTCCTCGTGCACGCGGCCCAGCCATTCCTCCGGGCTGTCGCCGATCTCGCCCTCGCTAGCGCCCAGCATCTGGATCCAGCGCGGCGAGTAGCATACATGGCCGGTCGCAAGGTCCCAGTCCCACAACCCGTCATTGGCGCCCTCGGCCGCCAGCGCATAGCGCTCGAGTTGGGACGGCTCGCCGTCCAGCGCCAGGATCGCCCCGGCCCAGAAATGCGGCTGACCGTCCGGCGCGGCGAAGGGCGCCAGCGTCAGCATCGCCGGGCGCAGCGCGCCGTCGCCCGCGCGCACCGACACGGGCAGGCTCGCCGGCCGGTCGCCCGACAGCGCGTCGATGAGGCGGCCGGGCAGGGGCTCGGCGCTGGCGGGATCGGCAAGGAAGCGGGGCGCCGTACCGATCAACTCGCCCGGCGCGGCGCCGGTCAGGCGCTCGAGCGCCGCGTTGGCATGTACGACCAGCCACGGCGCATCCGGGCTGCTGCCGCGCGCGAGCACGACCAGCGCGTCGCGCGCAAGGTCGGCAAGCCGGCGCAGCATGTCGTCGAAGCCAAGACCCATGGTGTTTGGCGCCCGGAAAACCTTTGGCTTAAGGGGTAGCAACGGAAGGTTAACAACGCGTCAAGACTTGGACCGCCCGGGACCCCTAAGCGGCTGATTTTCGGCGGAATCGGTGATTTCCGGCAGCCGAGCGCCCGAGCGGACTAGACCGTCCCGGCCGTGCCCGAAGCCCCCAGGCCCTGGGAATCGGCGACCCGGGCCATCGCTGCGTCCTCGGGGAAGGCATAGATCTTGTCGATGGTGCGGTCGAGCAGGTCGAGTTCCAGGCGCAGCGCCCCGTGCCGGCTCTCGGGCAAGGTCTGGATCAGGTTGTTGAGCATCGCGCGCAGGCGGCGGGCGATCTGGAGGTTCTCCGCCCCGTAGAAGCGGATCTCCGCGCAGGCAGTGGCGACGAAATCCGCCCAGTTCGGCGTGCGCTGCACGACCCGCAGTTTCCCATCGGCGCCCACGATCTGATCGTTGCTGGTATGCCGCCGACCGACCTTGCGCAGCAGCCGGTGCAACTGGTCGATCGCCAGCACCGCGGTGGTCGGGTCGTTGATCGCCTTCGACAGCGCCTTGATGCCGATGTCAACCAGGATTCGAAACGCGAATATCGGGTCCTGCTCCATCGTGCGCTCCGTGCCCAAGGCGACCGCCGTGCGCAGACGCTCCTCGTCGATCGCCGCGCCGCCATAGATCTGGAACAGCGGTTCGTCGACGGCCACGAAGTCGCCGACGAAGGGCAGGAATTCGACGATGCAGTCCCGTTCCTGCGCCATGGTCAGGAGTTGAGCGGTGTTCACGGCCAGGACGATCCCCGACGTTCCCTTGTGGTAGACGACCTGGCGCGGCCGCACCGGCAGCTTCTGGGGCTGCGCGAGCCGCGGCCGCTCGTGGCGGCGCCGGTATACCGCCTCGATCACGTTCAATCCCGCTTCGCCGACAAGCTGCAGAATGCTGACCGGTCGCAGCAGCCGCGCGGCGTAGTCGATCAGATAGAGGAACGCGATGATGCTGCCGAAACCGGCGACCACCGCGATCGCCATATGGAGCTGTTGCACGGCGCTCTCGGTCCGGCTGAGCGCGCCCATGGCGTAAAGCAGCGTGAAGACGAACAGGCCGACCGAATAGCGCACGACGTTGTTCCGCAGCAGCATGGATGCGATGATCCGCGGCGTCAGCTGCCCGCCGGCGATCTGGATCGCGACCAAGAGCGAGCCGAAGGTGAACACCAGGAAGGCCAGGATCATCGAGACGATGGCGTTGAGCACCGCCTGCGCGCCGTTCAGCCCGATGCCGTAGAACGACCAGGGAATCAGGGGTTCGAGACGGTCGGCCAGCCGGATCGCGACCTGCTGGAACACGATGGCGAAGAACGGCACGATCCAAAGCGACGAGCGGCTGTAGCTCAGGATCTGAAACCAGCGGCTCCACTGCATGCGATCCCCCCAACCGCGCGACGGCCAACCGGTTGCCGGTCGGCGCCAAAGGCCTCTCCAGCCCCCAAGGATACGCTACCCCACGCGGTAGTTGTCCAAGGTCATCCGCGCCGACAACGGCCACGAGTCGACGCAAGCTGCTGCCCTTCGGCGCCTGAGTCTGCGCATCGGCTCCCGGCTTGCCAGCCGGCACAGCAGGCCGGAAAGTGTCGCGATGCGGAACTGGCTGATCTTCGCGGCGGTCAACGGCTTCGTCGGCGTGATGGCCGGAGCGCTCGGCGCCCATGCGCTCGCCCATGTGCTCGACCAGCGCGCGCTGGGGTTGATTGCGACGGCCGAGCGCTACCAGATGTGGCACGCGCTGGCGGTGGGGATCGTGGTCGCCCTTTGGATGCATGAACAGGGGTCGCACGGCGGGGCCGAAGCGCCGATGCCCTTCTTCCTGCGCCTTTCCGCCTGGCTGTTCGCGGTCGGGATCGTGCTGTTCAGCTATTCGCTCTACGCGCTCGCGCTCAGCGGCTGGCGCCCGCTCGCCATGGTGACGCCGGTAGGCGGGCTTGCGCTCCTCGGCGGCTGGGTGGCGCTGGCGGCCTGGGCGCTGACGGCACGGAGGCGATAGGCGTCCACCGACTCAGCGCGCCGAGTCGGCATCCGGGCCCTTGCGGGCGGCAGGGTCGGCCGATCCCATCACGCTGGAGGGCGACTGCGATTTGCCGTCGCGCACGTCATTGATCTTGGCTACCACGTCCGCGGCCAGCGGCCCGGCGCTCGCCAGCAACCCCTCCCTGGCGCGCGGAAGCTGCGAACTTGTAGGCCGAGCCGAAGGCATAGCCGCTGCGGAACACGCGCCCCTGCTCGTAGCCGAAGCCGTCATCGGCGATCTCGGTGCGGCGGCGGTTGGGGCCGATCAGCCCGCCCATCAGCAAGCCCGACGCGCCGCCGGCTCCCGTCGATGCGACGGACTCGGTCGGCTCGGGACAGGCGATGACCGCGATCTTCTTGATCGGGATCGGCTTGGACTGGGCAAGCGCCGGACCGACCTGCAGTACGAGGGTAGCGGCCAGGACGACGGCGGATAGGCTGCAGCGGATTGGCATCGCTCATTCCCGAAGGGTTGCACGCAAGGAAAGGATGCAAGAAATAGCAGAAACGCCGGACCGTTCAACCCGGCCTCCGGCCGAAGCCGGCCGCAAGGGTTCCTTGCTTTAGCCGTTTCTAATATAGTGCGGCGGTCGTCCCAGGAGTTGCGCCCGCCCATGAGTTCCGCCCGGCCGGAGGTCACCGGCTTCTTCCACCAGCCTACGAGCTCCATCAGCTACGTCGTGGCGGATCCCGCCGCGCGGCGCGGCGCGGTGATCGACGCCGTGCTCGATTTCGACCAGGCGGCCGGCCGCACGGCGACGGATTTCGCCGATGCGATCTGCGCGTTTGTCGAGAAGTCGGGGCTGCGGATCGACTGGGTGCTGGAAACCCACGCCCATGCCGACCATTTGAGCGCCTCGCAACATGTCAAGGCGCGGCTTGGCGGCCGGATCGGCATCGGCGAGCATATCCGCGCGGTGCAGCAATGCTTCGCCAAGCTATACAACATCGCCTGTCCCGGTACGGACGGCTTCGACCACCTGTTCAAGGACGGCGAGCGCTTCGCCATCGGATCGCTCCAGGCCGACGTGATGCACACCCCCGGCCACACGCCGGCCTGCGTGTCCTATCGCGTCGGCGACGCGGTGTTCTGCGGCGACACGCTGTTCATGCCGGACTACGGCACGGCGCGCTGCGATTTTCCCGGCGGATCGGCCGAGACGCTTTACCGCTCGATCCGGCGGATCCTCGACCTGCCGGTCGAGACGCGCGTCTGCTGCGCGCACGACTACCAGCCGGGCGGAAGGCCGCCCGCCTGGATCAGCACCGTCGGCCAGCAGCGCCTGACCAACAAGCACGTGCGCGACGGGGTCAGCGAGGCGGAGTTCGTGCGCATGCGGCGCGCGCGCGACGCCACGCTCGGCATGCCGCAACTCCTGTGGCCCTCGGTGCTGGTCAACATCGACGCCGGCCGCCTGCCCAGGGCCGAAGGCAACGGGCTTTCCTACCTGAAGCTGCCGCTGAACGCGGTGTGAGCCTGCGCTACTGCGCCGCCAGCGCCGGCTTCCTGGCGCGCGCGGGCCCGCAATAGAGATCGTGCAGGGTGGCCATGACAGCGGCGGCTTCCCTGCCGGCGAGCGCGTAGTAGATGGTCTGCGCCGCGCGGCGGGTGGTCACCAGCTTGTCGCGCCTGAGCCGCGCCAGGTGCTGCGACAACGCCGACTGGCCGAGCCCGACCAGCGCTTCCAGCGCGCCGACCGACTTCTCGCCCTCCGCCAGGTGGCAGAGGATCAAGAGCCGCCGCTCGTTGCTCATCGCCTTCAAGAGCACGCTGGCGCGCCGGGCATTGGCCCGCATGTCCTCGACCTTCATCGGCCGCGCATCCATGCCCGGCTTATAGTAGCGGGCCCTGATATGGTCAATGCGCGGCGACCTGCCGCAGCGCCGGGCGGTCGGGGCTGAGCATGGCCGGGGTGATGCCGCGCGCACTTATGTCCGCGGGCAGTTCGCCGCCGGTGGCGAGCGCTGCGGCCACGCGGCCCATCGCCGGCGCGGTCTGGATGCCGTAACCGCCCTGGCCGGCCAGCCAGAAGAACCCCTCGCACGCGGGCGCGAAGCCCGCGACGATGGTCTTGTCGGCGACGAAGGAGCGCAGGCCCGCCCATTTCGCCTGCACGCGCCGGATCTGCATCGTCGTCGCGGTCTCGATGCGGTCGATCGCTATGGCGACGTCCAGCTCCTCCGGCTGCGCGTCGCAGGGTTCGCTCGGCGTCTCGTCGGCGGGCGAGCCCAGCACGCGCCCGCCCTGCGGCAGGAAATACCAGCTCTCGCCGACATCGCCGACGATCGGCCAGCGCCTGGGATCGAGCCCCGCGGGCGGATCGTAGGCGACGATGGTGCGCCGCTTCGGCACCAGCCCGATCGGGGCGGCGCCGGCCATCGCGCCCACCGCATCGGCCCAGGCGCCTGCCGCGTTCACGACCACCGGCGCCGCGAATGCGCCCTGGCGCGTCGCGACGCGCCATTGGCCGTTGCGGCGGTCGAGGCCTTGAACTTCGGCATCGGTCACGACCGCGCCGCCGCGCGCCTTCAGGCCGCGCAGGAAGCCCTGGTGCAGCAGGTCGACGTCGATGTCCATCGCGTCGGGATCGAGCATCGCCGCGACCGAAGCCTCGGGCCGCAGCGCCGGGCACAGCTTGCGCGCCTGCGCGCCGTCCAGCGCGCGCACCGCGGGCGACAGCGCCTGCGAGTCCGCGACCTCGCGCGTCAGCCTTTCCACATGTTCGCGGGTCGCCACGAGCATGCAGCCGCGCGGGCCGACCAGCGGCCCGGCGGCGAATCCCTCGGGCGGCGACAGGAAGAACGCCTTGCCGGCCGAGGTCAGGCCGCGCATGACGGCGTTGCCGTAGGTCTCGATGAAGGTGGCGGCCGATCGCCCCGTCGTGTGGTAGCCGGGGCGCGCTTCGCGCTCCAGCACGACCACCTTGCCCTTGGCGGACAGCTCGTAGGCCGCCGAGGCGCCGGCGATGCCCGCGCCGATGATCAGGAAATCCGCCTGCATGGATGAATCCCACGGAATGCTCGCGGAAGGTAGCGTCCTCTGACGCGCTTCGCCAGCGACTCGACAATCCTGCTGTCTCCCTTTCCCAAGCGCGACGCCGCCGGCGGCGCGCACGGGTGCGGGAGGGAGTAGGGGGAGGGAGACTAGCAGAAAGGAGGCGGGTCGCGCGCTACACCCGAACCAGCTTCGCAACCGGCTGCACGGCGCCGCTCGACGGGAAGACCTGCGCCTCGACGGCGGCAGGCGCAAGGCGCAGATGGTCGACCAGCACCGCCTTGGTCACCGCGCGTAGATCGGTGGTCGGCATCAGGTCGCGGCCCTCGAACAGCCGGCCCGGGGCGAGCCCCGGCCAGTCCGTCACCACGCGCCCGCCATTGACCGCGCCGCCCAGCAGGAACGCCGCGCCGCCGGTGCCGTGGTCGGTGCCGCCGGTCCCGTTGATCTGCACGGTGCGGCCGAATTCGGTCGCCACCAGCACGACGGTCTTGCTCCAGGCCGGGCCGAGCCCGTCGCGGATCGCCACCAGGCCCTCGGCGAGGGTCTGCAGCACCAGCGCCCGGCGCCCGCGCGCG
>CAYMTM010000140.1:0-12080 GCA_964393375.1 uncultured Rhodospirillaceae bacterium | reverse complement strand
GGAGGCGCTCACCATGGCCGACCGCATCGTGGTCATGAACCACGGCGTGATCGAGCAGGTGGGCTCGCCGACCGAGGTTTACCGCAAGCCGACGAGCGCCTTCGTGGCCGATTTCGTCGGCACCACCAATTTCCTGTCGGCCGTCGTTGCAGGGCCCGACCATGTGAAGCTGGGCGACATCAACCTGGCCTGCGAACTGGGCGTGAATCTCGGGCCCGGCCAGGACGTGACGCTCGCGATCCGGCCGGAGGACGTGGTGGTGCGCAACATCACCGCGTCGACGCCCAACACCTTCAACGCCCGGGTGGCTGAGATCGAGTTCCTAGGCTCGTTCTGCCGGGTGGGCCTTGCGCTCAACGGGGGCGACCCCGAACTCCTGGCGGACTTCTCGATCAACGCCGTGCGCGACCTGTCGATCGCCGAGGGCAAGGTGATGCCGGTGGCCCTGCCACCCGATCGGCTGCGGGTCTTCGCCCGGCCGCCGCAGGCGCCGTGACCGCCACCGCCGCCACTGCCGCAGCCGCTGCGACTGCTGTTGCCGCGCCGGCGATCCGCCGCCGGTTGGACCGCGACGACATCCTGATGCGGTTGGGCATATCGCTGCTCATCGCCTGGCTTACCTTGACCCTCGCCCTGCCGCTCTGGTCGCTGCTGTCAAAGAGCTTCCAGGACCAGGACGGCAAGTTCGTCGGGCTGGCCAACTATATCCAGTACTTCTCGACGCCGGCGCTGTTCGCTTCGGTGTTCAACAGCATCGAGGTAGCGGTGCTGTCCACGATGATCGTGCTGCCGCTGGCGTTCATCTACGCTTACGCGCTGACGCGGACCTGCATGCGCTGGAAGGGTTTGTTCCAGGCCCTAGCGCTGATCCCGATCCTGGCGCCGTCGCTGCTGCCGGCCATCTCGCTGATCTACCTGTTCGGCAACCAGGGCTTCCTGAAGGGCCTTCTGTTCGGCGGGTCGATCTACGGCGAAGGCGGCATCGTGCTGGCGCAGGTCTTCTACTGCTTTCCGCACGCGCTGATGATCCTGGTGGCGGCGCTCGGCATGGCCGACGCGCGCCTGTACGAGGCCGCCGAGGCGCTGGGCGCGTCGCGCACGCGCATCTTCTTCACCGTCACCCTGCCGGGCGCGAAATACGGGGTGATCAGCGCCGGCTTCGTGATCTTCACCCTCGTCATCACCGATTTCGGCATCGCCAAGGTGATCGGCGGTCGCTTCAACGTGCTGGCGACCGACATCTACAAGCAGGTGATCGGCCAGCAGAATTTCGAGATGGGCGCCGTCGTCGGCATGGTGCTGCTGGTGCCGGCGGTGGTCGCCTTCGTGGCCGACCGCGTGATCCAGCGCCGCCAGGTGGCGCTCTTGTCGGCGCGCGCCGTGCCGCTGGAGCCGAAGCCCTCCGAGCGGCGCGACTGGGCGATGTTCGCGTTCTGCGCCGTGACGGGCGGTCTTATCCTTGGCGTCCTCCTGGTGTCGTTCTGGGCGTCGCTGATCACGCGCTGGCCGTACAACCTCACGCTGACGCTCAACAACTACGCCTTCGGCAATTTCGACACCAATGGCTGGGAGGCCTACTGGAACTCGGTATGGCTTGCGACATGGACCGCAGCCATCGGCACGGTGATCATTTTCGTCGGCGCCTATCTGCTGGAGAAATCGCGCGGCTTCCCGACCGGCCGCGCGATCGCCCAGTTCATGGCCATGCTGCCGATGGCCGTGCCCGGCTTGGTGCTGGGCCTCGCCTACATCTTCTTCTTCAATGCGAAATGGAACCCGCTCGGCTTCCTCTACGCCACCTTGGCGATTATGGTTCTGAACTCGATCACGCATTTCTACACGGTGTGCCACCTGACCGCGACGACGGCGCTCAAGCAGATGGACGCCGAGTTCGAGGCCGTGTCGGCATCGCTCAAGGTATCGCTGTTCCGCACCATGTGCCGCGTCACCGTGCCGGTCTGCCTGCCGGCGATCCTCGACATCAGCATCTACCTGTTCGTCAACGCCATGACGACGGTATCGGCGGTGATCTTCCTGTACTCGACGGACACGAAGCTGGCGTCGGTCACGATCGTCAACATGGACGAATCCGGCTTCACCGCCGCGGCCGCCGCCATGGCGATGACGATCGTGTTCACCTCGGCCGCGGTGAAAATCGCGCACGTCCTGATCACCCGCCGGATGGAGCGGACCACCCAGGCCTGGCGCCGACGCTGATTGCCTAGCGAGCGCGATAGAACGGGTGCGGGACCTGGTCGCGCGGCGACACCAGATAACGCCTAAGGATCTCCCGATAGCCGCAAAACAGGAAAAACCCGTTGCGCCGGAGGATCGCCGCGCGCTCCGCGCGGTAGAGGCCGGGCAGCGCGAACCACGCCACTCCGGGCCGCTCGTGATGCAGGGCGTGGAGGTTGTTGTTGAGGTAGAGCAGCGCCATCGGCCAGGACGCCTCCACGATCGCCGTCGCGCGGGCCTGCTCGCGCTCCGGCCGGTGCTCCGCGAAAGACCGCAGCAGCGCGAGCGAGAGGCCGGGATAGGCGAACAGCGCGACATAGGCGTGAAACGGGATATCGCAGACAGCCAGCACCCAATAGAGGACCGACGCCGTGGCCGCCGCATGCGCCGACCATTGGCGCAAGGCAAGCGCGTCGCCCCGTGCGAGCAGCGGAGCCTGCTGGCGAATCAGCCGGCCGACAGCGACCGCCGGGCCCAGGGCCAACCGGCCGAGCGCCGTGCCGCGCGCCGCGAAGACCGCACGCGGGATCGGCCCCATCCGCTCCCACTGCTCGGGAAACACATAGTTCGACTCCGGATCGTCGAGGGGACAGGTGAGCTTGTCGGTCCGGTGATGAACCGTGTGGCTGTCGCGGTAGATTCCGTAGGGCAGCCAAAGCCAAAGGCTCGGCCGCGCCATCAGGTCGTTCAGCCATTGCCGGCGCGTGGGATGGCCATGCAGCAGTTCATGCTGCACAGACCCGTGCAGGCCCACCACATAGGCGCCGGCCGGCAGCAGGACCCACCACGGCAGCGCGTGATAGAACCAAGTCAGCGCCAGCCAGGCGCCGTACACGCCAACGATGACGATCCAGGTCGGCACCTCGAAATGACGCCAACGTTCCACCACAGTCCATTGATTCACGGGCATTTTCTTACCAAGACGTTCCGCCGGACCCTGCACGCCGAGCCATTCCGTGATATTTCCATCGCGGCCTGAACAACCCATCGGTTCTTGCGGGAAATGTAACAAAATGCCCCATGCCGTGCATAGCCGCGGAACGGCCGCGCCGTCGAGCCCCGGCGACGCTGCAACCGGGCTCCCGCCGCTCGCCAGCCTGCCGATGTACGACCCGCCGGAGGTGCACGCGCTGACCGATGCGTGGTGGCAAGGGCTGGCCCGCCATTTCCGCGCCACCGGCATCGACGATGTACCCGAAACCAATACCCGTCCCGGCGTCGCCCTGCACGACCATTGGGGGTCGCCGGGCCTGTTGTTCTCCCAGGGCTGCGGCTTTCCCCTGACCCACGCCTTCGCGGGGCGCTGGCAGGTAGTGGCAACGCCCTGCTATGCCGCGCCGGGGTGCGAAGGTCCCTACTACCGCAGCGTCCTGATCGTGCAGGCGGACGCGCCCTGGCGGTCGATCGAGGATCTGCGCGGCCGGGTCGCCTGCTTCAACAGCGAGGATTCCCATTCCGGCTACAACATCCTGCGCGCGACCGTAGCGCCTCTGGCAAGGGACGGCCGCTTCTTCGACCGCGTGGCCAGGAGCGGCGGGCATGCCAATAGTGTTGCGATGGTGCAGAAAGGCGAAGTTGACCTCGCCGCGCTGGATTGCGTCACCCATGCGCTCTACGCCCGCCATGCCCCGCGCCGCCTGGCCGGCACGCGCGTGCTGGCGCAAACCGCCCCTGCGCCCGGGCTGCCCTATATCACCGCCGCCGCCACCAGTGCCGACAAGCTGAAGCGGCTGCGCGCCGGGCTGGCCGCCGCAATGGCCGACCCGGCGCTTGCCGGTGTGCGCGCAGACCTGCTGATTGCCGGGATGGCGCATCTGCCCGAGGACGCCTATAGGGCAATTGCCGACGCCCGGCGCCAAGCAGCGCAATGGCGCTATCCCGACCTTGCCTAGGCCCGACCCGCGCGGATTTACAAAGCCCTCGCCGGCCCGTAGGTTGCGGCCCCGATCCCGAGCGCAAAGGCGATGCCATGGCCCGAGACACGACCCGCCGCCGCGAGCGCCGCGCCACCCGAGGGCCAAGGCAGCTTCCTTGGCGGGCGATCGAAAACCCCTACCGGCCGATCGAGGTCCTGAGCGCCGACCAGGTCGAGGCGATCCACAACGCCTCGCTGCGCGTGCTCAGCGACCTGGGCATGGAGTTCCTGGGCGACCAGGCGCTCGACCTGCTGCAGAAGGCGGGCGCGACGGTGGACCGCGCCACGCGCCGCGTGCGCTTCGACCCCGCCATGGTGACGGAGCTTGTCGGCAAGGCGCCCAAGCGCTTCGTACTGCACGCCCGCAATCCCGCCCATGACCTCGTGATCGGCGGCAACGCGACCGTGTTCTCGGCGGTGGCAAGCGCGCCCAACTGCTCGGACATGGACGGCGGCCGCCGGCCGGGCAGCCATGCGGATTATTGCAACCTGCTGCGCCTGGCCCAGAGCCTCAACATCGTGCATCTCTGCGCCGGCTACCCGGTTGAGCCGATCGACCTGCCGGCACCGACGCGCCATCTCGACTGCTACTATGGCTACATCTCGCTGACCGACAAGGTCTGGCACCCCTATTCGCTCGGCCGGCAGCGCATCGTCGATGCGCTGGCGATGGACCGCATCGCGCGGGGCATCGACGAGACGGCGCAGACGGAAAAACCGGCCCTCATCACCATCGTCAATACCAACTCGCCGCTGCGCCTGGACGGTCCGATGATCGAGGGCCTGATCGAGATGGCGGCGCATGGCCAGGTGGTCTGCGTGACCCCCTTCACGCTTTCGGGCGCGATGGCGCCGGTCACTATCGCCGGCGCGCTGGTGCAGCAGAACGCCGAGGCGCTGGCGGCGATCGCGCTGTGCCAGCTCGTGCGGCCCGGCGTGCCGGTGATGTATGGCGGCTTCACCTCGAACGTCGACATGAAGTCGGGCGCGCCCGCCTTCGGCACGCCGGAGTACGCCCGCGCGGCGCTGGCCGGCGGCCAGCTCGCGCGGCGCTACGGCATTCCCTACCGCTCCAGCAACGCCAATGCCTGCACCATTGTCGACGCCCAGGCGGCCTACGAGTCCGAGATGTCGGTGTGGTCGGCGGTGATGGGCCACGCCAACCTGGTGATGCACGCCGCCGGCTGGATGGAGGGCGGGCTGGTGGCTTCGTTCGAGAAGATGGTGCTGGACGCCGAGCTGCTGCAGGCGATGGCCGAATTCCTGCGGCCGATCCCGGTGGACGACGACACGCTGGGTCTCGCGGCGATGCGCGAGGTCGGCCCAGGCGGGCATTTCTTCGGCGCGGCTCACACGCTGCAACGCTACGACACCGCGTTCTACGCGCCGCTGGTGTCGGACTGGCGCAATCATGAGACCTGGCGCGAAGCCGGATCGCCCGACGCGGCGCAGCACGCGCATCGCATCTACAAGCAGCTTCTGGCCGAGTACCAGCCGCCGCCGCTCGACCCGGCGATCATGGAAGAACTCGACGCCTACGTGGCGAAGAGGAAGGAAGCGGGCGGCGTCGGACAGGCATAGTCTCTGTTCTGCAATCAGCCGATCGCCTCGACGGCGAGTTCCGCCGGCGGCTCGCCGCGCTGACAGCGATCCCACATCGCCTGGTAGCCGGCTTCGAGATGGCGGCGGAAACGGTCGGTGTCGAACAGGGGACAACGGTCACGATTGGCGACGAGCCGGGCCCTGATCCCCGAGAGCGCCGCGGGATCGCGCGCGAGCCGCAGCGCCACCGCCGCGTAGTCATCGAGCGAATGCGTGACCAGCTCCGGCACCCCGGCCGCCCGCAGAAGGCTACCCGCCATCCGGCTGTGAAATGCCTCGCCGCAGCACGTCAGCAGCGGCAGCCCCGCCCATAGCGCGTCGCTGGCGGTCGTTCCGCCGTTGAAGGGCAGCGTGTCGAGGAAAAGGTCGGCCAGGCGGTAGCGCGCGACATATGCCGCGTAGCCCACGCGGGGGGCGAAGATCAGCCGGTCCGGCGCCACCTGGCGCATCTCGGCCGCCTGGCGTAGGTTGCGCGCCACCGCTTCGTCCGCCGCCAGAAGCCACAGCACGCTGCCCGCGACCGCGCGGAGCAGCCGCATCCAGACGTCGAACACCGCCGGCGTGATCTTGTAGCTGTTGTTGAAGCAGCAGAACACGAAGCCGTCCCCCGGCAGGCCAACGGCTCCGCGCGTCGGCGAGGGCGTGGGCGGCGCCGGCCGCGCGTCGTTGGCCTGGAACGTATCGGGCAGGTAGACGGGCTTCTCCGTGTAGTCCTCCGCCCGCTCCGGCGGGATCACGAACCGGTCGGCAATGATGTAGTCGATGAAATCGGCGCCCATGGTCGCGGGAAAGCCCAGGTAGTTCGCCTGGATCGGCGCCGGCCGCGCGGCCAGGATCGAGGGGCGGGAATCCTGCGTGTACCCCATGAGGTCGACGGCGATGTCGACCTCGCGCCGGCGCAGCAGCGCCGCCACCTCGCGATCGCCCCGATCGCGCACGTCGATGAAATGCTCGAAGGCGCCTTCCAGCCGTTGGCGGTAGGCGTCCCGCACCGACGTGCCGAAGGAGACCGCCATCGTCTCGAAGCGCGCGCGGTCGTGCCGCGCAAGCACGCCGGCGAGCAGACGCGCCACGGCATGGTCGCGGAAATCGGCCGAGAGATAGGCCAGCCGGATGCGATCGTGGCGATAGCGCTCACCGCGCCAGAGGGCGGCGGCTGCCGGTTTGGCCTTGTCCTGCGCCCAGACCCGCGCGGCGGCGCGCATCTCGGCCGCGGCGGCCGAAACGCCCAGCAAGGTCAGCGGCGACGCGGCGGGCTTGCCAGCGCGTATGCCGGCTTGCAGCTCGGCGAGGTCGCGGTCCAGCGCGCGCCAGTCGCAGCCATGCATCCTGGCGTGAACCCGGTAGCCCCGCGCGTAGGGATAGGCCGGATCGGCTTCCAGCAGACGTGTGAAATCGGCGGCGGCTTCCGCGAATCGGCCGAGCTTCAGCAGCGCCATGCCGCGATTGTTCAGCGCTTCGGCGTCGCCGGGCCGCGCGGCCAGGGCACGGTCGTAGCTCTGGAGCGCATCGGCGATGCGATCCATGGCCATCAGTGCATTGCCGCGATTGTTGAGCGTCGCTGCATGGTTCGGATCGGCCCCCAGCGCGCGGTCGAAGCAGCCGACGGCTTCTGCATGGCGCCGAAGATCGTGGAGCACGACGCCGCGCCCGTTGAGGGCGTCGACATGGTCGGGTGCGATCGCCAGTGCCGCGTCGTAGCCCGCCAGCGCTTCGTCGAGGCGGCCCAGTCCGCGCAGCGCGGCGCTGCGGTTGCTCAGAATGCCGGCTTGGCCGGGCCGGATCGCCAGCGCGCGGTCGAAGCCGGAGAGCGCTTCGGCATGACGCCCCAGCGCGACTAAGGCATTGCCGCGGTCGTTCAGCGCTTCGACATGGTCCGGCTTGACCGCCAGCGCCCGGTCGAAGCTGGCCACCGCCTCGTCCAGGCGCTTGAGGTCGGCAAGGGCGTTGGCGCGGTTGGTCAGCGCCTCGGGATAGGCCGGCCGGATCGCGACAGCCTGGTCGAAACTCGCCAGGGCCTCGGCCGCGCGGCCCAGGGCCAGAAGCGCGTTGCCGCGGCTGTAGTGCGCCTCGGCATAGTCCGCCCGCAGCGCCACTGCGCGATCGTAGCTCGCCAGTGCGTCGGCCGGGAGGCCCAGCCGCATCTGCACGTTGCCGAGATTGAGGTGCGCCGCCGCCGCGCGCGGCTCGATCGCGACGGCGCGCGCCAGGAAGCGCCAGGCATCCTCGAAGCGGCCGGACTGCGCCAGGATGACGCCAAGCAGGTGCAGCGCATTGAACGCCTCGGGCATGGCGGCCAGCGCAGCGCGGCACAGGCGCTCGGCTTCCGCCGGCCGGCCGGCGCGATGGGCCGAGACCGCGCGGTTCAGGAGGTCGGTCGGGCTCGGATCCGTGGTCGCCATGCACATCGGTCCCGCCGACCGCGTAGCATGAATTGCGGGCGCCGCGAAACGAAACGGGGGCCATGAAGGCCCCCGTCCCATCCGACCGCGGGCGGCCGACGGACCCTAGCGCTTCGAGAACTGGAAGCTGCGGCGCGCCTTAACGCGGCCGTATTTCTTGCGCTCCACCACCCGCGCGTCGCGCGTCAGGAACCCGCCCTGCTTCAGGACCGGGCGCAGGTCCGGCTCGTAATAGGTCAGCGCCTTGCTGATGCCGTGGCGCACCGCGCCCGCCTGACCCGACAGCCCGCCGCCCACGACCGTGCAGACCACGTCATACTGGTCGCGGCGGTTGGAGGCCAGGAACGGCTGGTCGATCAGCATACGCAGCACGGGCCGCGCGAAATACTGGTTCCAGTCGCGGCCGTTGACGGTGATGGCGCCCTTGCCGGGCTTGATCCACACCCGTGCCACCGCGTTCTTGCGCTTGCCGGTGGCGTAGGCGCGTCCCTGCTTGTCGACCTTCTTCTCGCGCAAGACCGGCGCCGGCTGCGCGCCTGCGCCCTGGCCGAGGCCGCGCAGCGCCTCCATGCCCTGGCCCTGCTCTTGCGTCTGCGGATTTTGGGCCATGTTACGCACTGCTCCTCTTGTTCTTGGCGTTGCGCTTGGCGATGTCGAGCACCGCCGGCTGCTGCGCCTCGTGCGGATGGGAGGGGCCGGCGTAGACGCGCAGATTGCGCATCTGCCGGCGCCCCAACGGTCCGCGCGGGACCATGCGCTCGACCGCCTTGGTGATGACCCGCTCCGGGTACTTGCCGCCCAGGAGCTGGCCCATCGTGCGCTGCTTCACGCCGCCCGGATGGTTGGTGTGCCAGTAGAACACCTTGTCCTGCAGCTTGTTGCCGGTCAGCCTGACCTTCTCGGCATTGACCACGATCACGTTGTCGCCGCAGTCGACATGGGGGGTGAAGCTGGCGCGGTGCTTGCCGCGCAGGATCTTGGCGATCTCGGCCGCGAGCCGGCCCAGCACGACGCCGTCGGCGTCCACCACCACCCACTTCTTGTCGACCTCGGCCGGCTTCATCACATAGGTTCGCATGGCACCCGGTCCGGAAAAAACTGCGGGCGGAGGCCGTGTCCTCCGCCCGATAGGGCGCGTCGAGATACGCCAGGCCCCGGTCGGTGTCAACGCGAAAGCGCCACCCGGCCTAGGTTCTGGGATGACGGTACAATATTACCTCATGCCGAGGCCCGCGTCGGCCGCGGCCGCGCGAGGCGCTGCGCCGCGCCGAGCGCCTGGTTGGCGCCCGACTTGTCGCCCGCCAGCTCGCGCGCCCGGGCGGCCAGTTCCCACGCGAAGGGGCTTTGCGGCTTGAGCTCGGTGCGCTCGGACATGAGCGCCCGGGCCAGCCGGACCTGCTTCGCGCGCAGCGCCGCCTCGATGAGGGTCAGGCTCAAGAGGTCGCGCTGGGCGTGGCTGCCGCCGAAGCGATGCGCGATCGGCCTCAGCGGCATCAGCAGGTCGACCGCCGCCGCATAGTCGCCGCGCCCGAATGCCCGGAGCGCCCGGCACAGCGGCACGCCCACGTCGCGCGCCATCATGCCGTTGGTGCCGCCCGCGGCTGCGCTGCGCACGACCGTGGCGAGCAGCGTGTCCGCCGCCGACTCGCGCCCGTCGCCGATGAAGGCCATCATCGCGTGGGCGTCGTTGAAGGCATAGTAGGCATCGCCCGCCTTGTCCGCCCAGCTGTCGGCGACCGATCGCCAACGGTCGCCAACATCGACCCCGCGCAGATGCAGCCGCCACAGCAGAGCCGAGGCGTCGACCATTTCCAGCGCCATGTCCGACCGCCCGGGCCGGATCGAGCTGTCGTAGATCCGGAGCACCCGGTCGGTCTCGCCGCGGTCGAGATGGTAGAGCGCTAGGTGCCACCAGTTGTGGTAGGCGAAGCCGTTCTCCGGCGCCCAGTCGCCGGTCCGCTCGTTCAGCCACTGGATTCCGTCATCCAGCCGCGCCTGCATCTCCATCACATGGGCCACCGCGTGGATTGCCCAGGGATCGCGCGGGTTGAGTGCGACCGCCCGCTTGCCGCACTCCTCGGCGCGGCCATAGTCGCCCATCTCCTCGAGGCCGAAGGCATGCATCCCCAGCACATAGCCGTAGCCCGGCACGTCCCTGTCCCAGTCCGGCAGCACCCGCGCCACGCGGTCGCGCAGCAGGCTCGACTGCCCCAGGAAGAAATCCTCGACATGGGCGAACTGCAGCGCCAGCAGGTCGCGCGGATAGTCGACCAGGATGCCGCCATACAGCGCGTTCGAACGCGCGAAATCGCCGTCCAGCCAGGCCTCGGCTGCCGCCATGTGGCGCAGCTCGCGGTCGTTGGCCTTGGCCGACAATTTGCGCGCCGCCTCGACCGACTTGCGCAGCTCCGGCTGGAACTGCTTGTCCGAGGTGGTCGCCAGCACTCCGGCGCGGAAACAATGGCCCATGACGAAATCCGGGTCCTCCGCCAGCGCCTGGTCGATCACGGCGACCGGGTCATTGAAGTAGCCGTGCAGCAATTCGCTCGCCTGCTCCAGCTTGTCGAGCGAGGCGCGGTTCGATGTCGAGACGGGCACGTCACGCTTGTCCCTTAGCGTCATTTCACTCCTCCGATATTCGGCAGCGTTGGGGGAGCACGAGGCCGGCATGGGGCAATTCCAACCGGAGGGTTCCTCGTCCGGCAGCACCGACGGCTTTTCCCGTCCGGCGCGGCGGGCTAGGGTTCTAGGCGATCCTCTTCTCTTGCGTATGTGAGCTGCGTCACACCCGACCATGCCCTCCATCGTCATCCGCGACGCGCGCCTGGCCGAGAACGGCCCGGACGATGCCGACACCCTGCTCGACCTGATCAAGGGCTTGGCGCTCTACGAGCGCGAGCCCGATGCGGTGAAGGCCACGGCCGGCGACCTGCGTCGGCACGGCACGGGCGCGCGCCCGCGCTTCGAGGCGATCATCGCCGAGCTGGACGGCAAGCCCGCCGGCTTCGCGCTCTACTTCCACAATTATTCGACCTGGACCGGCAAGCCGGGAATCTACCTCGAGGACTTGTTCGTCCACGAATGGGCGCGCGGCCACGGGCTGGGGCGCAAGCTGATGGCGCGCATTGCACGGATTGCGCAAGAGCGTGACTGTGGGCGGCTCGATTTGTGGGTGCTGCACTGGAACAAGACGCGCGAGTTCTATCACCGCCTGGGCATCGAGCACATGAAGGAGTGGCTGCCCTACCGCACCGACCGCGCAGGGATCGAGAGGCTGGCGAAGGAGGATGGGGCGTAGCGCGGGCGCAGCCCGACTGCCGCCCTGCTATCTGGCATCGTGGAAAATGATGCCGAGGGTGAAGCGCTCGCCGCGCCCGACCGTGCTGACGCCGTGGCGCATCCGGGCGCGGTAATAGCCGCGGGCGCCCGCCACCGGCCGGTCGCTGACCGCGAAGATCACCGCCTCGCCCTGTCCCAGCGTTATCGCCTCGCCACGCGATTGCCGACGCGGCCGCTGTTCGACCAGCAGGAATTCCCCGCCCGCGAAGTCCGTCGCCGGATCGCTGAGCAGGACCGTAAGCTGCAAGGGGAAGACCAGGTCGCCGTAGAGGTCCTCGTGCAGGCAGTTGTAGTCGCCCGGCCCGTATTTCAGCATCAGCGGCGTCGGCCTGGCCTGCCCGGCCGCATGACATTGCTTCAAGTAGGCGTCGAGCGCGGGCGGGAAGCGCGTGTCGCGCCCGAGCCGCTCGTTCCAGCGGTTGGCGACCGGCGCGAGCATCGGGTAGACCGCGTGGCGAAGCTCGCCCACGACCGGCGGCAGCGGATAGGCAAAGTACTTGTATTCGCCCCGCCCGAAGGCGTGGCGCTGCATCACCACCTTGCTGCGGAAGGCCTCGCGGTCGTCGTAAAGCTTCGCCAGCGCCCGG
>CAYMTM010000139.1:0-12158 GCA_964393375.1 uncultured Rhodospirillaceae bacterium | reverse complement strand
TCGTCTTGCCGGCGCCCGACGGGCCGACCAGCGCCACGGTCTCGCCCGGGCTGACGACGAGCGAGAAGTTCTCCAGCGCCGCCCGTTCGGGTCGCGAGGGGTAGTGGAAGGTTACCTCCTCGAACACCAGCGCGCCGCGTGCGGGTTCCGGCAGCAGGAGAGGCTGTGGCGGCGCCTGTATCTCGGGTTCGGTCGCCAGCAGGTCGAACAGGCGCTCGGCCGCGCCGGCCGCGCGCTGCAGGTCGCCTATGACCTCGCTGATCGCGCCGACCGATCCCGCCACCACGACGGCGTAGAAGACGAAGGCGGCGAGTTGGCCCGCGCTGATCCGTCCCGCCAGCACGTCGTGCCCACCGACCCACAATATGATCGCGATCGCGCCGAACACGAGCAGGATCACCAGCGCCGTCATCCAGGACCGCGCGCGCACGCGGTCGAGCGCGGTCGTGAAGGCGTTCTCCACGCGATTGGCGAAGCGTATGCGGTCGATCGGCTCGTGCGTAAAGGCCTGCACGGTGCGGATCGCGCCGAGCTGTTCTTCGAGGTAGGCGCCGACGTCGGCGACGCGGTCCTGGCTGGCGCGGCTCAAGCGCCGTACATGGCGGCCGTACAGCAGGATGGGCGCCACCACCAGCGGCACGCCCAGCAGGACCAGGCCGGTCAACTTGGGGGAGGTGATCGCAAGCAGGCTAAGCCCGCCCATCAGCATCAGCAGGTTGCGCAGCGCGATCGGCGCCGAGGTGCCGACGACGACCTGCAGCAGGGTCGTGTCGGTCGTCAGCCGCGACAGGATCTCGCCCACTTTGTTGATCTCGTAGAAGGCGGGGCTCAAGCGCAGCACGTGGTCGAACACGGCCTTGCGCAGATCGGCCACGACGCGTTCGCCCAGCCACGACACCAGGTAGAAGCGCGCGAAACTGGCTGCTGCCATCACGGCGACGACCGCGAACAGCACCAGCACCGCCCGGTCGAGCATCGCGCGGTCGCCGGTCCCGAAGCCGCGGTCGACAAGTTGGCGCAAGCCCGCGCCCAGGCCCAGCACCGTGGCGGCGGCAACGGTCAGCGCCGCACAGGCGCCCGCCATCGCCAAGCCGTGCGGGCGCACGAAGCGCCATAGCCGCAGCAGCGGCTTCAGGTCGCGCTGCGCCCCGTGTCGCCGGCCGCCGCCGCGCTCGGCGTCCGTCTCGGCGTAGTGCCGCTCGCGCATCGCCATGCGCTCAGCCGAGCGCCACCGGCCGGCCGGTGGCGGCCGCCAGATCGCGCTCCAGCACCTCCGTCAGGGTTTCGGCGCCGCGCGTCGATTTCCAGGCGCCCGCCGCCTCGTCGAAAGCGAAATGCCAGGCGCCGGAAACCGGCGAGGACAGCCAAAGCTGGCGCATCGGCGCGTGCTTGTTGAGTACATACTTGCCGCCGGGCGCGGGCGCGATGGTCAGGATGCCCCCCTCCAGTTCCACCTCCGCCGCGTCGCCCAGAGCCTCCTCCACCGCCGTCATCAGGCGGTCGAGCGTCCCATCGGCGAGCGTCTGGAAGCGCCCTTCGTCCAGCGCCATGGCCCTGCCACCCCTGTCCAGGAGATCCGCCCATGCCTAACAGCCGGGGCCTTGCCCCGCAACAGGTTAACCGCCGGGAGCGGGGCAAAGGGCTGCGCCTTGCCTTGGCGGGGAAATGCCGGTATAAGCCGCCGCTTCCACGGATTTGCGGCGCACCGCGACGGCACTGGCCGGCGCGCCGGGAGTATCGCGCGATGAAAGAGAAGATCCATCCCGACTACCACGAGATCAACGTGGTAATGACCGACGGCACGACGTTCAAGACGCGCTCGACCTGGGGCAAGCCGGGCGAGACGCTGCGCCTGGACATCGACTCCAAGTCGCATCCCGCCTGGACCGGCATCTTCCGCTTGAACGACTCGGGCGGCCAGCTCGCCAAGTTCAACAAGCGCTTCAAGGGCCTCGGCATCAAGAAGTAGCGACGCCGCTTCTCACGAGGTCGTCATGCCCGGGCTTGTCGCGGGCAGCCGCGTCGGCCGCCGCGCTACGCCAACACGAGACGCGGCGGATCCTTGTCCTGCGACGATTTCGCGTTTTCGTCCGCGGCCAGGCAGATATTGAAGGAGCCGAACTGCATCTCCTCGCCGGCGATCAGCCGGTCGAGGCGCAGGGTGCGCTGGTAGAGGCGCAGGCTGCGGCGCAGCAGGCTCGACAGGCGCGGCGGCGGCTCGAACATGCCCGGCGTCATCTCCTCGAGGCAGATCGACTGGCCGCCGAGCCGGCGGTTGGGCGCGGCCGCCTCCGCGCGCGAGATCTCGCCGGCCTGCACCGCCTTGTGCGTCATGGCCCAGGCCATCACCTCGGTCAGCCGCGTGGTAAGGCGCAGGCCCTCGCTGATCGACTGCAGGTTCTCCAGCGGCGTCATCGTCGCGCGTTCGGCGGGTGCCAGCGTCTGCATGTAGTCGCGCGATTCCACGAGCAGGGCTTTGGCCTCGTCGTAGATCCGCTCGATGAACGGCATCGCGGAACTCGTCATCCCTGCCTCCCTGGCAATCCGCTTTCGTCGCACCCCGGCCGGAACATCTGTTCAGTTGATTAGGCGATCCGGCCAATCGCCGATAACGATTGAAAGCTTAGCCAGGCCCACGCTCTCCGCAAGTGAAATCAGGAATTTTAGTTAATTCCGCCGCATCGCAGCGCTCAGAACCAGGCTTGCCTTAACCACGCTGCTGAACCGGCCCTCCCCGCGATCACGGCGCGACTCATGCTTCGCCGCCCTTGGCGCCGTAGAAGACGACCCACAACTCGGTGTCCTCGCTGTAGTCCTCGAAGCGATGCACGGCGCCTGCGCCGGCATAGAGCACGTCGCCCGGGCCGAATTTCACCCGCGCGTCGTCGCAGCGGAAAAAGCCCGAGCCGTTCATCACGACGTAGAGCTCGTCCTGGTCATGCGGTTTCTGCGGGTCGCCGCCTTTGGGCGGCTTGTAGTGACGGAGCTGCATCGTGCCGTGCTCCATCAGCAGCGCCGACAATCGGCCGGCGGGCAGCGGCGCCTTGCGCGCTTCGGCGAGCATGGCGATCAGCGGCGCCTGGGTCTTGACCGGCATTCTTCTCTCTCCCGACGCCGATCTTACACGCCGAATCAGGCATTAACCAACAGCGGCGTCACGACTCGCCTGACGGACTCGGGAACGGGCACGACCTGGAAGTCGGACCGCCGCACGTAGACATGGACGAAATGCCCGGCGGCGGCGGCCTCGTCGTCGCCCTTCTTGAATATGGCGATCTCGTAGCGAATCGAAGAGCGGCCGAGCTTCGTCACGCGCAGGCCCGCGTCCAGCGCGTCGGGGAACGCGACCGGCTTGAAGAACCGGCACATCGTCTCGATCACCACGCCGATCTCGGTCGCATGCTCGATGTCCAGCGCGCCCTCCGTCACCAGCACGTGGTTCACCGCCGTATCGAAATAGGAGTAGTAGGTCACGTTGTTGACATGCGCGTAGGCATCGTTGTCCGACCAGCGCGTGGTGATGGCGACGAAGCGCTTGTAGCGGTCGCGGGTTTCCTTCTGCGCCTTCGTCATCGCGCCGTGCCGAGGAATGCCTTCATCGCGTCAAGCGTGGGGCCGGGCTGCTCGACCATCATCATGTGGCCGCAGTCCTCGAGCTCGGCCACCGTCGCGTTCTTCATCAGATTCGCGAAGGCACGCCCGCCCTTGGCCGGCGTCATGCGGTCGTCCTTGCCGAGCAGGAGAAGGACAGGGCACGCCAGCGCCTTCGCCGCCGCCTCGCCGTCGGCGTAGGCGTCGCAGGCCTTGAGATCGGTCGCCAGCACGCCGGGCGGGCAGCGGTCGATCAGGCGCTGCGCCGTTCCCATCAGCCACAGGCCCGCGGCGATGTTGCCGCCGATCCGTCCATGCCCGCCGAAGGCCCAATCGACGATGAGGTCGCGGGCGAGCGGCGTGTCGTTCTCGGCGGCCGCGATCAGGTCGGGATGCACCGCCATGCGCGGCGCGGCGCCGCACAGAATCAGCCGCGCCACGCGCTGGGGGGCGCGTGCGGCTGCCGCAAGACACGCGATCGCGCCCATCGAATGGCCGGCCAACGTGGCCTGCCCGACCTTCGCCGCGTCGAGCAAGGCTGCGATCCAGTCGGCGATGGCGCCGATGCTCTGCAAGGTCGGGCCCTCCGACTTGCCGTGCCCGGGCAGGTCGACCGCCAGGACGGCGAAACCGTGATGGGCGAAGTGCCTGGACTGCAGCGCCCACACCGTGTGGTCCATGCCCGCGCCGTGCACGAACGCGATCGCGGGCCTGGCCGGATCGAAGTCCTGCCCGCCGGTATGCGCGAAGATCTGCTTGCCGCGGACGGCCAAGTGCATGTCACGCCTTCGTCGCGGCGCGCAGCGCCTGTTTCAGGTCGTCGATGAGGTCGGCGGGATCTTCGAGGCCGACCGACATGCGGATCATGTCCTCGCCCACCCCGGCGGCGGCGAGCTGGGCGGCGTCCATCTGCTGGTGCGTGGTCGAGGCGGGGTGGATCACCAGCGACTTGGCGTCGCCCACGTTGGCGAGATGCGAGAACAGCTCCAGCTTCTCGATGAACTTCGCGCCCGCCGCGCGGCCGCCCTTGATGCCGAAGCTGACCATCGAGCCGGCGCCCCTGGGCAGGAGCTTCTTCGCAAGCTCATGGTCGGGATGCTCGGGCAACTCGGGGTGGTTGACCCAAGCCACGGCATCCGACGATTTCAGGAACTGCAGCAGCGCGCGGGTGTTGGCGATGTGGCGCTCCATGCGCACCGGCAGGGTCTCGACCCCCTGCAGGATATAGAAGGCGTTGGCCGGGCTCATACAGGGACCGAAATCGCGCAACCCCTCGCACCGCGCGCGCATGATGAAGGCCTGGGGCCCGAAATCCTCGGCGAAATCGACGCCGTGATAGCCGGCGTAAGGCTCAGTCATCGTCGGGTAGAGACCCGAGCCCTCCCAGTCGAAGCGGCCGCTGTCGATCAGGGCGCCGGCGATCGCGACGCCGTGCCCGCCCAGCCACTTGGTGGCGGAATGCATCACGATGTCGGCGCCGTGCTCGAAGCTGCGGATCAGGTAGGGCGTGGCGAAGGTCGCATCGAGCATCAGCGGGATTTTCCGGGCATGAGCGATCGCCGCCACTTCGGGGATGTTCAGCACCTCCAGGCCCGGGTTGCCCAGCACCTCGGCGAAGACCAGCCGCGTTTCCGGCCGGATGGCGTCGCGGAACGCCGCCAGGTCGCGCGGCTTGACGAAGGTGGTGGTGATGCCGAATCGCGGCAGGGTGTGGGCGAACATGTTGACGCTGCCGCCGTAGAGCGAGGCCGAGGCGACGATATGCCCGCCCTGGCCCATCAGCGTGGCGATCGCGAGATGCAGCGCGCCCTGGCCGCTCGCCGTGCACACCGCGCCGACCCCGCCCTCCAGCGCCGCCAGGCGTTCCTCCAGCACGGCCACCGTGGGATTGCCGATGCGGCTGTAGATGTAGCCGGGCCGCTCGAGGTTGAAGAGCGAGGCGGCGTGGTCGGTGTCGTCGAACACGAAGGAGGTGGTCTGGTAGATCGGCACGGCCCGCGCGCCGGTCGTCGGATCGGGCTGCTGTCCGGCGTGCAGGCTCAAGGTGGCGAAGCGCGGATGCTTGGGCGCGACCATGGCGGCCCTCCCTTCAAGGGGAGAAAGGTCGCGCGGACCCTAGCGGCGCAGGGAGCGGCGGGTCAAGGCGCGTTACGCGCAGCAGGACTCGGCTGTTCCTGTCGCGCGAGCGGCCTGCACGGGCGGGCAAGGGACGTCGCCGTAGGAACAGAACACGCAGCAATCCCCGGCCTTTGGTCGGAGCGTCGTCTTGCACGCGTCGCACTCATAGAAATAGAGGCAGGCGCCGGTCGGCATCGATTCCGTTGCGCGCGCGCCGCAGGCGGGACAGGTGATGGTGGAGACGGCTTGCACGGCTGCATCCCTCATTGGACGGCGCGGGCGAGCAGCGGTTCGACGTAGTCCCATACCACGGCGAGGATCACGACCTTGGTGGCGAGGGCAAGGGTGATCGTGGTGCGCAGCGAGGTCGCGGGCTTCGCGCAGGCGCCGTCAATCGCGCAGGCCGTCGCGCGGCGTCTCCAGAACGTGAACCACGCACCGGCCAGCAACACGCCCGCCGTCGCTATGATGTGAACCCGATAGAGCGCCAACGCTTCCAGCCCGCCGAGCGTGGCGCTACCAGCGCCCATCGCCGCGAGCGCCAGGGGCAGGACGCAGCACGACGACGCGGCCAGGCCGCCCATCCCCGCGATCGCGCCGAGCGCCGCGAGCGAGCCGGTCGCGCCGCCGCCTTCGGCCGGTGGGACCTGGGTCTCCGCGATCACGCGATCAGCCGCCATGATTGACCTCGCTTGTTCGACAGCCCTACCCTACAACCCGTACCGGCTACAGGATCAAGCGCGATCATGGTCACGGATGCGCGAGCGGCGCTGTCGATCGGCAAGTTGGCCCGGCAAGCGGGCTGCAACCTGGAAACCGTACGCTATTACGAGCGCATCGGGCTCATGGCGAAGCCGCCGCGGTCGCTGGGCGGACATCGCCTCTACGCCGAAGACGCGACGCGGCGGTTGACCTTCATCCGCCGCGCGCGCGAGCTGGGTTTCGCGATCGAGGACATCCGCGCGATGCTCGGCCTGATCGACCGGCGCGCCGTCACCTGCGACGAGGTTCTCGCAATCGCCAGGCACCAGCTCGAGGCCGTGCGCGAGAAGATCGCCGATCTGCGCAAGCTCGAACGGGTGCTCGCGACGATGACCGCGTCCTGCGCCGGTGGCCAGGTGCCGCAATGTCCGATCGTCGATGCGCTGTACAAGGGCCCGCGCCGCTGATCAATCGCGCGGACTCCGGCCGCGGGCGGACGAAAGACTAGGCGCGGGCGGTGATCGCCTGCAGGTAGCGCGGGCCCAGCGCGGTGCCGGCCCGCTTGTCGTGCGCCAGCAGCAGATGCAGCACCAGGTCGTTGGCCCGGTAGCAGTCGTGGAGGATCGCGGCCATGCGCAGGAGCTGCGCGTCGGCCAGCGCGTCGAGCCGCGCCAGGTCGCGCACGAAAATCGCGTCGGCCCACAGGAGCTGCCGATAGCCCGCGCGGATGTCGCCGCCCAGCAGCAGCGGCTTGACGACACGGCTGACCAGCGGCGCGAAGCGGTGGAACATGAAGCCTTGGCCGCGCAGGAAGCCGGCTATGTCCTCGAACAGGGGCTGGCCCCGGTACATCTCCAGAAACTCGACCTCGGTATGGATCACCAATGCGTCGGCCAGGCGCCGCGTGGCGTTCTGGAACACCATCAACTCGGCGCCCTGGATGTCGATCTTCAGCAGGTCGAGGCCTTCGCTTTCCTTTACGTCGTCCAGCCGCACCGTGTCGACCTCCTCGGTCCGCACGACGCGCCCCCAGTCCGCGAAGCCGTGGAACAGATCCAGCACCGCGGGATTGGGTTCCAGCAGCGACGTCATGCCCTGGGCCTGGCAGTGGTGCAGCGTGTGGCGCTTGCCGTCGCCGACCGCCAGGGGCAGGTAGGTCTCGTGCGGGCCTTTCATCCGCAGGAGCCGCGCAAGGGCCTCGCGGTTGGGCTCGAAGCCCACGAGATCGGCGCGTCCTGCCGCAAGCAGCGGCGCATAGGGCGGCTCGCCGTCGATCGGGTTGGCGCCGATATCGACGACCTTGATGGTGACAGGCAGGTCGAGAATCGCGAAGATCGACGGCGGCGCGGCCATGTCTCAAGCGAATGCCTTGCGGAACGCCGCCAGGAACCGGTCCACGTCCTCCTCGTCGTTGTAGACATGCGGGCTGATGCGCAGCCGGCCCAGGCGCGGCGCGGCGTAGACCTGCTCGGCCGCCAGCCGCGGCACCAGGTCGGCCGGCATACCCTTGGGGAAGGCGAGGCTCAGGATGTGCGGCGCGCGGAACTCCTCGTCGAGCATCAGCACGCCGGAGTTGCGCAGCCCCTCGGCCAGCTGGCCGGTCAGCATCTTCAGGCGCCCGACGATCGCCGCGGACCCCCAACGCGCGCCCATCTCCATGCCGATCGAGGCCATTTCCAGCGATATGAAATGGTCGCGCTCGCCCATGTCGAAGCGCCGCGCGTTGTCGACATAGGCCGTGTCCTTCAGATAGGGCGGCTCGCGCTCCGCTGCGATCGCGCGGCGGCCGAAGCCGGTCTGCTCCAGCGGCACGCCGCCCTGGTGCCGCTTGGCGACGTAGAGGAAGGCGCGGCCATAGGGGCCGAGCGTCCACTTGTAGGTCGGGAACACCAGGAAATCCGGGTCGAGCGCGCGCACGTCGAAAGGCATCACGCCAGCGCCCTGGGTGGCGTCGACCAAGAGCGCCGCGCCGCACCTGCGCAGCGCGGCCGCGACGCGGTCAAGATCGACCACGCCGCCGTCCGACCAGTGCAGCGAGGAGATCGAGGCAAGCGCCACCGGCGGCGCGCCCTTGCGCCCTATCGCGGCCAGCACGGCGCGTGTCCAGTCGCCATCGGCCGGCTGTCGGACGGTCTCGGTCGCAAAGCCCTGCGCCGGCGCCCGCGTCATCCATTCGAGCTGCGGCGAGGAATGGTCGTCCTCGAGCAGCAGCACGCGCGTGCCGGCGGGAATCTTCAACACCCTGCCCGCGGTGGCGACGCCGTAGCTGACCGAGGGGATCAGCGCCACGTCCTCGGGATCGGCGTTGATCAGCCGCGCGGCCGCCTTGCGTGCGCGCTCGTGCTGCTCGCGCGCGAAGGCCTGGTCGATCTTCCAGGGCCGGCCCTTGCGTCCCACCGCCGCGCGCCCCGCCTCCTGCGTCGCCAGCGGCAGCGGGCTCCACGAGGCGGCGTTCAGGTAGCAGACGTCGCGCGGGATATCGAACAGGTCGCGTTGCGAGGCCAGCATCGGGTTCTTGCCCTTCCCTGCAAAACCGGATCGGCCGGCATCGTAGCCGGTTCGCGCCACGGGTCCAGCCCGGGTCCGGTCAATCCAGCGGCAGGTCGAAGCTTCGCAGCAGGGCGCGTACTTTGGCGTCGATGGAAGCCCAGTCGTCCAGGTAGCGCTCGCGGGGGAAATGATAGGCGACGGCGATGTCCGGCCCGGCCATGAAGCGCGCGTCGCAGCCGTTTTCCACCTTGCCGCGTTCGCAGATCGCGAACAGGCGGTAACCGGCTTCGGCCGTGTAGGCATAGGCCCAATCCTCATGGGGCGAACGCTCGGCCAAGTGCACCTTGCCGTCCGGGACCGGGTTGGGGTGGCGGCGGTGGCCGCTCGCAACGGCGGCGGCGACGATTTCCTCCGGCGGCGTCGCCTCCGCGCGCGTCAACAGACCGATATAGATCCGGTCGCGGCGGTCGGCGGCATAGTCCTCGGCACTGCGCGGCCCATAGGGCTTGAAGTCCGGCAGGCGCAATTCGAGGGTGACTTTGCGCACTTCCTCCTCCGGCCCGGCCAAGCCACCGCGGTCGGCGCGGGTGACGAAGAATTTCGGCAGGGTCAGCCGCCGCCCGGCGACCGCGACATGGACCGTCTCGAACCCCGACCGCGAGCGCCACTCGAGCAACGACCATTCCTCTGGATAGGCGCCGCGCCCCAGATTCCAGGCGCGCAGCCGCAGCGCGATCTCCGTGCCCGCCGCCAGCAGGCCGATGCCCAGCGCGATCAGCAGCAGCACGCCCAGCGGGCCTGCCCACGGCCGGCGGGGTTTGGGCTGCGGCGGCGGGGACGGCGGGGTGGAGGGATCCATGGCCTCACAACCATCGCAGGCCGTCGCGCGGTTGCTAACATCGCGGCGCCCGGGCAAGGAATATGCAAAGAAAAACGGGCCGCCGGTGAGGGCAGCCCGAGTTTAGGGAGGAGAAAACGGGATGAGATGACTGAACGATTTCGCTATCGAAACCGTAAGCGCATCCTATCCGGCGCTTCTTAAGGCGGAGTTAACGCCATCGAGGATTTTCGCAACCTTTCCGAAGTCCCGGTTCCGGCCGTGGCCGGCGTGGATGGGTGCCGGGTCGGATGGCTGATGGTCCGCCTGCCCCCGGACGGCCCGGCGCGCCTTGATATCGTTGACCGATTCAACAAGTTGCCGTTCCGTGGACTTGCCATGGTCGCGGTCGACATGCCGATCGGTCTGCCGGACAGCGGGGCCAGGGTCTGCGACGGCCTGGCACGGGCGCTGTTGCCCGCCGAGCGGCGTTCGAGCGTGTTTCTGCACCTCCGCCGGCCCCTGCTCGGCCGCCCGACGCTGGCCGCCGCCAATCGCTGGGCCAAGCGCGACGGCAAGGGCATCAGCGTCCAGGCCTGGAACATCCTGCCGCGGATCGCCGACCTCGATTCCTGGATCACGCCCGCGCGCCAGCGCCGCGTGCGCGAAAGCCATCCCGAGCTCGTGTTTCTTACCCTCAACGGCGGCGCGCCGTTGCCAAAAAAGCGCACGGCCGAAGGTATGGCGGCGCGGCGACGCGTGCTGCTGCGGCACGGGTTTGCCGGGCTGCCGGCGCTCGAGGCGGACCTTCCCAGGCGCGGCGCGGCGTTGGACGACCTCTACGACGCGGCGGCGTTGGCGCTGGCCGCGCGCCGGTTCGCCCGCGGCGAAGGCACGCGCCTCGCCGCCGGGCGCGATGCCCGGGGCCTGCGGATGGAGATCTGGTACTAGGCGAGGGGAGCTATGCCAACGGCGCGGTCGCGAGCAGGTAGACGTTGAGCGCGACGATGCCTGCGACCGCGGTGCCGAAGCCCAGCGCCGCCGCGGGCCCGAGCGCGAAATGCCCGAGCAGGCGGCGGTGCGCCGCCACGATCATCAGCGGCACCAGCACGAAGGCCAGGGCGGCGCTCAAGGCCACTTGGCTCAGCACCAGGAGCGCGTCGGGACCGCCCTGGCCGAGCGAGAGCATCAGGCCCAGCGCGATCACCGTCGCGCCGAGGCGCGTCACCAGCCCGCGCAGCAGCCGATTGCCGGCATGGCCGGCGAAGCCCGCGCTGAGAAAGCGCCCGGCCAGCACGCCGGTGATGGCCGAGCTCTGGCCCGCCGCGTAAAGTGCGACGGCGAAGATCAGTGCCGGCCCGGCGCCGAGAGCCGCGCCGATCGCGCGGTGCGCGCCGTCCAGGTTGGCGACGTCGGCGCCGGCATTGGTCAGCGACGCGGCGGCGACGATCAGGATCGCGGCATTGACCAGCATCGCCACCGACAGCGCGACGACCGTATCGATGACGCCGAGCTTGATTGCGTGCCGCCGGCCCTCGGGTGCCAGGCCCCGCGTGCGTTGCGCGACCAGCCCCGAATGAAGGTAGAGGTTATGCGGCATGATCGTGGCGCCGAGGATGCCGAGCGCGAGGTAGAGCGCCTCCGGGGCGGCAAGCATGCCGGCATCCGGCCTTAGGCCGGCCGCGGCTAGCATCCAGTCGGGCTTGGCCTCGACCAGCAGCGCCAGGAACGACAGCGCCACCACGGCCAGCAGCGCGTTGACGATTCGCTCGTGCAGGGTCGATTCGCCGCGCGCCAGCGCGATCACCGAAAAGGTCCCGGCGGCGGTCAGCGCGACGCCCGACGGCAGTGCGATGCCGAACAAAAGCTCGAGCGCGATCACGCCGCCCGCCAACTCGGCCACGGCGGTCGCCAGAATCGCGAATTCGCCTGCAAGGCGCAGCCCCCGGGCGAGGGGCCTGGGGAAGGCGCGGCCGAACAGCGTGGCGATGTCCTGGCCGGTTGCGAGGTGACGCGCACCACCAGGGACTGCAATGCCATGGCCATCAGGCTCGAGGCCAACACAACGAACAGCAGCCCGTAGCCGAAGCGCGCGCCGCTAGCGATGTCGGTGGCCCAGTTGCCGGGGTCCATGTAGCCCACCGCCACCAGCGCCGCAGCACCGACCGGACGCGCGGCGCCAGGGCCGGCAATCGGCCGGCAGACTTGCCAAGAAGGTAGTGCCCAACGCATCGGCGATCATATTACGAGTGCGCCTTAGTCGCATTCTATGTTGTGACTTCCAGGCGGGCCATGCGAAATGCGCTGACAAGCCATGCGCAACGCACAGGTCGGTTCGTATCTGGGTTCCCCAATTCGCGGCGCGAGGAACGGCGCCGGCCGCCCGGCGGCAGGGGTCTACTGCGCGGTCCAGCCGCCGTCGATCGACAGCGCCGCCCCG
>CAYMTM010000138.1:0-12244 GCA_964393375.1 uncultured Rhodospirillaceae bacterium | reverse complement strand
CTCGATCGCCACCCACATCAGGCCGATGTTGTTGGCGAGCAGCGCCAGGTTCATGGCGAACATCAGCACCTGGTACATCGCGTGGTAGAAGCGCAGATGGGCCGGTTGCAGCCGGCCAGTCTCCAGCTCGTGCGCGATATAGCTGGCGGAGAAGGCGGAGGTGGTGAACCCCACGAAGGTCGTCAGCACGATGAGCGAGATGTTGAGGTCGTCGACCAGCAGATAGCGCCCGGCCGCGGGCCGCTCGCCGATCAGCGACAGCGACAACATAAACGTGCACGCCGCGGCGGCCACGTTGATGCGCGCGCCCAGCCGGTAGAGCGGCAGCAGGGCCAGCACGACGGCGGTTACGACCGGCAGCACCAGCACGGCGGCCACCACCAGGTCCGCGCGCGCGGTCATCGCCGGTCCCCGCGGAAGCGGTCGAGGGCGTGAACATCGACCGTGTCGAAGCGCTCGCGGATGCGGAACAGGAAAATGCCGATCACGATGAAGGCGATCAGGATCGAAAAGGCGACCGAGATCTCCACAACCAGCGGCATGCCCTTCGCCCCGGCCGCCGCCAGCACCAGGCCGTTCTCGAGCGACATGAAGCCGATCACCTGGCTGACCGCATTGCGGCGCGAGATCATCATCAGCAGGCCCAGCAGCACGACCGACAGCGCGAAGGCCAGGTCCTCGCGCGCCAGCGGGTCGGCCTGCACCGTGACAGGCAGCATGACCGCGATCGACAGCGCGACTAGGCCCATGCCGAACAGGATCGTCGGTCCCACGCCCACCACGGTTTCGATCGTGCGATGGATGCCCAGCCGCTCGACGATCCGGTGCAGGGCAAGCGGAATGACGATCGCTTTGAACACCAGCGCGATGCTGGCGGTCACGAACAGGTGCGGCGCGCGCTGGATCAGGGCCTGCCACGCCACCGCCAGGGACAGCATCACGGCGTGCAGCGCGAATACCCGCAGGAGGCCGTACATGCGGTCCTGGTACAGCAGCATGAAGCTGAGCAGCACCATGCCGCCGGCAAGCAGATGGGCTACGTCGAAGGCAAGCCCGCGCGCCATCGCCCTAGAGGCTCCGGCTCACGAACAGGAGGACCACGCCGAGCAGGCCCAGCATCAAGGCCACGCCCAGAAACTCGGGCACGCGGAACACCCGCATCTTGGCGATCGAGGTCTCGAACATCGCCAGCAACACCCCGCCCAAGAGCAGCTTGCCCAAATAGGCGGCAAGCGCGACGGCGTGCGCCGCGGGGCCCGCCGCCCCCGGCGCCACGCCGAACGGCAGGAAGATCGCCGCCAGCAGCGAGACGTAGAGCAGGAGTTTCAGCGCCGAAGCGGCCTCGATCATCGCCAGGTGCCTGCCGGAATACTCCAGCACCATCGCCTCGTGCACCATGGTCAGCTCGAGATGGGTGGCGGGATTGTCGACCGGGATGCGCGCGTTCTCGGCCAGGGTCACGATCACCAGCGCCACCAGCGCCAGACCCAGCGTGACGCGCAGGCCCACATCCGGACCCTCCATGAACGCGGCGATGGTCGAAAGCTGGGTCGAGCCGGCGAGCAGCGACACGGAAAAGACGATCATCAGCATCGCCGGCTCGGCCAGCGAGGCGATCATCATCTCGCGGCTGGAGCCGATGCCGCCGAAGCTGGTGCCCACGTCCATCCCCGCCAGCGCCAGGAAGAACCGTGCGCTGCCCAGGAGCGCCACGATCGCGATCACGTCGGCGGTCCAGTTGAAGATCAGCCCGGTGGCGAAGGTCGGCACCAGCGAGGCCGCAACCCAGATGAGCGCAAAGACCAGATAGGGTACGCCGCGGAACAGCCAGGAGGCGTTCTCGGCCAGCACCGTCTCCTTGCGCAGAAGCCGCAACAGATCGCGATAGGGCTGGATCAGCGACGGCCCGCGTCTGGCCATCAGTCGGGCCTTCACCAGCCGGACCACCCCGGTCAGCAGCGGCGCCAGCAGCAGCACCAGCGCCATCTGGGCGCCCTGGACGAGGAGGTCGAGGATCACTGCCATATCGCCAGCACCAGCAGCAGCAGCACCAGCGCGCCGAACACCAGCGACAAGTAGCGTCGGATGGTCAGGAACTGGAGATGGTTCAGCCGGTCGGCCGCGAAGCCGACGCCGCGCGCGACCGGCGCGTAGAGCGCCTCCCAGGCGAGGTCGCGCATCGTGACGTTGAAGCGCGCGGGCGCCACTTCGCCCGGCAAAGGCATGTCGACCTCCTCGCGGGCGTGGAAGGCCAGCGTCCCGAAGACACGGCGGATCGGCTGGGCGAAGCTGCCGGCGCTGTACTGGGTCGCCGGATCGACCGTTGGGGTCCCGCAGTCCCAGATCGGCCCGCGCCGGGTCGCGCGCGAGGCCAAGCGGTGGATCGCCACGACCGGCAGCGCGGTCGACAAGGCGATGAACAGGGCCAGCAGCAAGCCATTGTACGAACTGCGCCCCTCGGCGATCGGCACCAGGCTGAGCCAGGGCAGGATCAACTGCGGCTGCAGGGTCTTGCCGACCAGCATGGCGGTGACCGGCGCCAGAAGGTCGACGAACAGGCCGGGCAGGATGCCGACCGTCAGGCACAACGCGGCAAGCGCACCCATCGCCCGGAGCTGCCATCGGCCGGTTTCGCGCGCCTCGATCGCGGGCTGCGAACGCGGGCGGCCGAGGAAGACGATCCCGTAGGCGCGCACGTAGCAGGTCGCCGACAGGGCCGTCGACAGGGCAAGCACGGCGCCCACCGCCGGCACCGCGACCCGAACCGCCCAGTCCGGCAGCTGCGGGCTCAAGAGGATGGCCTGGAAGGTCAGCCACTCCGAGACAAAGCCGTTCAATGGCGGCAGCGCGCTGATCGCCGCCGCGCCGACCAGGAAGAACAGCGCGGTCATGGGCATGCGGTGGATCAGCCCGCCCATCCGGTCGATGTCGCGCGCGCCGGTCGCGCCCAGGATGGCCCCGGCGCCGAGGAACAGCAGGCTCTTGAACAGCGAGTGGCAGAAGACGTGCAGCAGCGCCGCCACCAGTCCCAGCGCCGCCGCGGTGGCCTTGCCCTGGGCCTGGAAGGCGAGCGCCAGGCCCAGGCCGATGAAGACGACGCCGACATTCTCGACCGTGCTGTAGGCCAGCACCCGTTTGAGGTCCTGCTGCATCAGCGCATAAAGCACGCCCATCAGCGCGGTCAGCGCCCCCAGCGCCATCACGACCAGCCCCCACCACCAAGCCGGGCCCGCGATCAGGTCGAAGGCGATGCGCACGAAGCCGTAGATCGCGACCTTGGTCATGACGCCGGACATCAGCGCCGACACATGGCTGGGCGCCGCGGGATGGGCGAGCGGCAGCCAGGCATGCAGAGGCACCATGCCGGCCTTCGAGCCCGCCCCCAGCAGCGCCAGGCAAAGGACCAGCGCGGCAAGCCCCGACCCCGGCGCCGCGGCGCGGATCGCGCCGAACGCGTAGCCGCCCTCCGGCCCCGCCAGCAGGCCGAAGGCAAGCAACAGGGCGAAGGTGCCGATGCTGGCCATCACCAGATACAGATAGCCGGCGCGGCGGTTGTCGGGGTCGCCGTGATGCGCCAGGACCAGCAGCCAGGACGCCAGCGACATCGACTCCCAGGACAGCAGGAAGACGAATGCGTCGTCGGCCAAAAGGACCATGTTCATGGCCGCCAGGAACGGCGTGAAGAAGGCCAGCACCCGCGCGGGGTCGCGCTCGTGCAGGCCGTAGCCGAGCCCGTAAAGGCTGGCCATCACGCCGCCCAGGTTGACCACCGCCATGAAGAAAGCCGACAGCGGGTCAAGACGGAACCGCGCGCCGATCCAGGGCAGCCCCATCGGCAGGCTGGCAAGCTGCGGGGTCCCGTCGAGCAACGCCATCAGCGCGACCACCAGCAGCAGGGCGGCGGCCAGGGCGCCCCCGCCATAGGCGATCGCATTCGCCCGGCTGCCCAGACGCCGATGCAGCGGACCGGCGAGTCCAAGCAGCAGGAGAAAGGAAATCGCGACCGCGGCGACGAACAGCATTTGGATCGGTGATCGCTGCCGCCGGTGGCGGCGGGCCCTTCAGTGGATCAGGAAACGGCGGGAGGGAAAGCATACTCCTCGGTCCGGCCGGTGCAAACGATACCGTCATCGAACCGTCACCGACTCTGGCCAAGCCGGCCGCGCGGGCGTATGTAGCCGGCAATGGCGAGCCCAAGCTTCCTTGCCCCGCTCATCGCCCCCGTCGGCGGTCCGGGTGCCACGGTGTTCGGGGTGATGTTCCTGATGGACTCGCTGGCGCGGGCGCTGATGGTGTCGATCATCCCGATCACCGCCTATCGCCTGCTGGAAAGCGAGCGCGACGTCAGCCTGCTCTATCTCGTGGTCGGCGTGTTCGGCTTGGCCGGCACACTGTCGATCCCCGGCCTGATGCAGGTGATGCGCCGGCGCTGGGTCTATACGCTGGGCTGCGCGGCGCTGATGGCGGTGGGCGGCCTGATCGCCACCCAGGCCCTGGCCGGCCTGGCGGTCGGAATGTGGCTGAGGGTGTTCGGCACGGCCGCGCTCTACACCACGCTCAACCTCTACATCATGGACTATATCCAGAAGCGCGAGTTGGTGCGCAGCGAGCCGGTCCGGCTGGTCTTTGGCGGCGTCAGCTGGACGTTCGGACCCTTCCTGGGGATGTACGTGTCCGAAGCGATAGGTACGCCGGTCGCCTGCGCCATCGCCTCGGCGATCGCGCTGCTGCTGGGCTATTTCTGGCTGCTGCGCATCCAGGACAACCCGGCGGTGGCGCCAGCGACCAAGCCGCCGCCCAGCGTCGCCTACAACCTGCGCCGCTTCGTGGCCCAGCCGCGCCTGCGCCTGGCTTATGCGATCGCGTTCTCCCGCTCGACCTGGTGGACCATGTTCTTCGTCTATGCCCCGTTGTTCATGGTCAACGCCGGCTATGGCGCCACCGCAAGCGCGGCCGTGGTCTCCGCCGGCAACGCGATGCTGTTCTTCAGCATGGCGTACGGGCGTCTGGCGCGGCGAACCGGGGTCCGGCCGATCGTCGTCGGCGCGTACCTGGCAGCCGGAGTCCTGACCCTGGTTGTGGCGCTGCTCGCCAACAGCCCCCTGCTGGCCGCGCTGTTCTTGGTGCTGGGCGCCGGCGCGGCCACCGCCCTCGACGCGCTGGGCGGCATTACCTTCCTGCGCGCCGTGCATCCCTACGAGCGCGCCGAGATGGCGACGGTCTACAGCACCTATCGCCAGATTTCCGACATCACCGCCCCGATGGTCTATGCGCTGGTCCTGACCTTCCTGCCCTTGCCCGCGGTGTTCGCGCTGAGCGGCGTGGTGATGCTGATCATGGCGCGAATCGCGCTCCACCTGCCGCGCGGCCTGTGAGCGGTCGCCTGCCCGACGCGATCGGCCGCCGAATTCGGCCACGCAATCCACCGCGGTCAAACGGCGGGCGGCAGCGGGCTTCGCGAAAAGCGGGGGACGTCTCCACCGGAACGCGAATTGCCCCTTTACAAGATTCGGAGCGAGTCTTATCTGTCGCGACCAAGGGGGTCCTGCATGATGCGACGATGGACCGTCCTTGCGCCCCAGCGTGACGAACAGCGCGGCGCCCCGACAACGGACCGGAGTGTTTCGCCCCTATGGACGACCGACAGTCGATCGAAGCCGAACCTCCCAGTAATGGCACCGGTTCGGGTGCCTGCGCCTCCACCGCGACAGCCACCACACCGGATACCCACCGAATTCCCTTCGCCGCACTCTTCCCTCCCCCAAAGCCCAAGCGGCAAGCCAAGACCTCCCGCTTCCCGATCGGCTACATCACCAACGAGTTCCGCAAGCGCTACTTCCCCCGGACCAGCAGGGCCGAGTGGAACGACTGGCGCTGGCAGGTCCGCAACCGGATCAAGTCGCTGAAGGAGCTCAATCGCCTGTTCGTGCTGTCCGACGACGAGGCCAGCGCCATCGCCCGGCATACCGGCTCGCTGCCCGTCGGCATCACGCCCTATTACGCGAGCCTGATGGCGCGCGATAACCCGCAGGACCCGCTGCGCCGCACCCATATCCCGGTGGGCAACGAGTACGTGAAGACGCTCGGCGAGTTCGACGACCCGCTGGGCGAGGACCACGACGCGGCCGTGCCGGGCTTGGTGCACCGCTATCCCGACCGCGTGCTGTTCCTGACCACCGGCTTCTGCTCGACCTATTGCCGCTACTGCACCCGCTCGCGCATGGTGGGCGACGCCGGGGGCGAGTACAGCTTCAACTACGCGCAATGGGAGCTGGCGCTGGACTACCTGCGCCGCCACACCGAGGTGCGCGACGTGCTTCTGTCGGGCGGCGACCCGCTGACCCTGGCGGACGAGAAGCTCGACTGGCTTTTGACCCGATTGCGCGCGATCCCGCATATCGAGTTCCTGCGGATCGGTACCAAGGTGCCGATGGTGCTGCCCCAGCGCATCACCCGGGACCTCGTGAAGATGCTGCGCAAGCACCATCCGCTGTGGATGAGCATCCATGCCACGCACCCCGGCGAGCTGACGGAAGAGACCAGGGAGTCGACCGCGCGACTGGCCGATGCCGGCATCCCCCTGGGCAGCCAGACCGTGCTGCTCAAGGGCATCAACGACAACCTGGCGACCATCAAGGCGTTGATGCACGGGCTGCTGCGCTATCGGGTCAAGCCCTACTACCTCTATCAGTCCGACCCGATCTCGGGGTCGTCGCATTTCCGCACGCCGGTTTCGACCGGGCTCGAGATCATCCAGGGCCTCAGGGGCCATACGACGGGCTATGCCGTGCCGCACCTGGTCATCGACGCGCCGGGCGGGGGCGGCAAGATCCCGATCCTGCCGGACTATGTCGTCGGCCGCGACGGCGACGACCTGGTCTTGAGAAACTTCGAAGGCGGCATCTACCGCTACGCCGACCCCGGCGGGACGCTTGGGTCGGACCGCAAGCTGCCGCTGGCGGCCGAATGAAATAACCGGAAGCAGGGCCGCGCTAGGACAGGGGGAGTCACATGCTGGTCGGCGTCACCTACGACCTGCGCAGCGACTATCTGGCGGAAGGGTACAGCGAAGAAGAGACGGCCGAGTTCGACAGCCCGGCGACGATCCAGGCGCTGGAGGATGCCATCGCCGCTTGCGGCCATCGCGTCAGGCGGATCGGCAATGTCCGCCGGATGGTCGAACGTCTGGCCGCCGGGGAACGCTGGGACCTGGTGTTCAATTTCGCCGAAGGAATCAACGGGATCGGCCGCGAGGCTCAGGTGCCCGCCATCCTTGACGCCTATGGCATCGCCTATACCTTCTCCGACCCGGTGGTGATGGGGCTGACCCTGCACAAGGGCCTGACCAAGCGGGTAGTCCGCGACGCCGGCGTGCCGACGCCGGATTTCGCGGTGGTGGAAGGCGCGGCAGACATTGCGCGGATAGCTCTGCCCTTCCCGCTGTTCGCCAAGCCCATCGCCGAGGGCACCGGCAAGGGTGTTTCGCCCGCCTCGCGGATCGCCGACCGCCGCCGGCTGGGTGCGGTATGCCGCGACCTGCTGAAGCGCTTCGACCAGCCCGTGCTTGTCGAGACCTTCCTGCCGGGGCGCGAGTTCACCGTCGGGGTGCTCGGTACTGGCGATCAGGCCGTGGCGATCGGCGCGCTGGAAGTGATCCTGAAGGATAACGCCGAAGAGGGGGTCTACTCCTACCGCAACAAGGAGGAATGCGAGGAGCGCGTGATCTACAGGCTCGCCGGCGACGCCCAGGCGCACGAGGCCTCCGCGGTGGCGCTGGCTGCCTGGCGAGCGCTGGGCTGCCGCGACGCCGGGCGCGTCGACCTTCGTGCCGATGCTGCCGGCCGGATCAACTTCATCGAGGTCAACCCCCTGGCCGGGTTGCACCCCACGCATTCCGACCTGCCGATCCTGTGGCGGCAGGCCGGCGGGCAGTATGGCGATCTTATCCGACGCATCGTCGACTCGGCGGCCGCACGGGTGGGCGCGAGCCGGCTACGCCAGCCGGTTCCACGTGCGGCGGCGGAATAGCCACATGCCGCGCAAGCAACGCCGAGGCGCCCAGGGTACCGTCGCCGTGCTGCACGGGGCGGTGCCGCCCGATGCGCCGAAGGACGACCAGGACACGCTGGTCCAGGTGGCGGAGGTCGCCGGCGCGCTGCAGCGCCTGGGCTGGCGGGTGGAACCGGTGCCGGTGACCTTGAATCTCGACGCCTTCGCCCGCCGGCTGGCGGAGTTGAAGCCCGTGCTGGCCTTCAACCTGATCGAGGCCCTGGACGGCATGGGTCAGTTCATCCACCTGGCGCCTACTCTGCTCGACCGGCTGGGCCTGCCCTACACGGGCTGTGATTCCACCGCGATCATGATGACCTCGCACAAGATTCTGGCGAAACGCGCGATGGTCTCGGCCGGCATCGCCACACCGAACTGGATCGACGATCAGGCCGGCGGCGGGCCGGTCGACCCGGCGGACCGTTTCATCGTCAAGTCGGTGTGGGAGGACGCCTCGATCGGGCTCGACGCCGGCTCGGTGGTGAAGGGTGTCGTGGCCGCCCGCCGCCGCATCGCCGAGATGGCGGCCCGGCATGGCGGGACATGGTTCGCCGAATCCTACATCGACGGGCGCGAGTTCAACGTCGCGATCCTGGATTCCGGCGAGGGACCGGAGGTGCTGCCGGTGGGCGAGATCCGCTTCATCGACTACCCCGCCGACCGTCCGCGCATCCTGGACTACGCCTCGAAATGGGACCGGCAGTCCTTCGCCTACAACAACACGCCGCATGTGATGGACCTGGATCCCGCCGACGCGCCGCTGATCGATCAGATGCGGACGATGGCGCAGGCCTGCTGGCGCCTGTTCCAACTCCAGGGCTATGCCCGGGTCGATTTCCGCGTCGATGCCCTGGGCCGCCCCTACGTGCTCGAGGTCAACGCCAATCCCTGCCTGTCGCCCGATGCCGGCTATCCGGCGATGCTGGAACGCGCGGGCATCGGCTTCGACCAGGCGATCGAGCGGATCGTGGCGCCCTGCCTGGCGCCGGCCGCCGTGCGCCGCCATGCGATCTAGCGAGGCCATCGCCCCGGCGCCGCCGCGCTTTCGCGATACGCCCAAACCTGCCGATGTCGCGGCGATCAGGCGGATCGTCGAGTCGACGGGGTTTTTCCGGCCCGACGAGAGCGCGGTCGCGGTCGAATTGGTCGAGGACCGGCTTGCCAAGGGGCTCGCCGCCAGCGGCTATCACTTCGTTTTCGCGGACCGCGACGGCCGAACCATCGGCTATGCCTGCTTCGGACCGATCCCCTGCAGCCTTGCGAGCTGGGACCTCTATTGGATCGCGGTGGAAAACGGAGCTCGGGGCTGCGGCCTCGGCCGCGCGCTGCTACGCCGCGCCGAGGACGCCGTGCGCGCGGCGGGCGGCAAGGCCGTCTACATCGAAACCTCGTCCCGGCCGCAATACGATGCGACGCGCGCATTCTACAAAGCCTGCGGCTATGTGCTGGAACACGTCTTCGCCGATTTCTACGCGCCTGGCGACGGCAAGGCGGTCTACGTCAAGCGGGTTTGAGGGGCTTGGCCCCGGGCCGCGTCCTTCGGCCATCGGCGGTGTAGCCACAGCCAGTGCTCGGGCCGGGCCGCGATCCAGCCTTCGACCCGGCGGTTGACCTCGGTCATGACGGCAAGGACGTCGGCCGCCTTGTCGCCGGTCTGCGGCAGAGCCAGCGGCGGTTCGACCACAACGCGGAAATGCGCGCCGTCGAGGCGCTCTACATGGACCGGCACGACCGGGCAGTCGAAGCGGTAGGCCAGCTGCGCCAGCGCCGGCGCGGTCATCGCAGGCAACCCGAAGAAGGGCACGGCGATGCCGTCGTTCATCTTCTGGTCGACCAGCAGGATGACGTGGCCGCCCTGGCGCATTACCTCCATCAGCCGGCGCGCGCCGCGCGGCCCCTTGCGGATAAGCTCGACCCCGCTGACCGACTGCAGCCGGCGCACATGCGCGTCGACATGCGGGTTGTTGGCGTTGCGATAGACGACTTGAACCGGCAAGCGGCGCATCAGGGCGGCGACGGTGACCATCTCCCAGCTTGCCAGATGGGCCGAGAAGAGCAGGCCCGGCCGCCCGTCGTCGCGCAATGCGTCGAGATGCTCGGCGCCTACGATCTCCACCCGCCGCTCGGCCTCGCGCAGGATCGTGTCGAGATGGACGTATTCGACCACCACGCGGCCGAGGTTGTCCCACATGCCGGCAACGATCGCGGCGCGCCTGGGGACCGGCATCGCCGGAAAAGCCAGGCTAAGCCCCTCATGGGCGCGCCGGCTGTGCGGCAGGACAGGACCCATGGCGCGCGCGAGCCGGCCGAACGCCGCGTCTGCCATGTCGAGCGGCATCAGCCGCAGAAGGGCGGCGGCGAAGGCGGCCACTGCGTAGCGCAGCGGCTGCATGGCGCCGAGCCACCGGCGCGCGAGCGCCCCCCTAGGTGCCGCCATCGCCATCCCTGCCGAGCGCCCGCGACAGAATCCGTCCTGCGGCTTCGGGATCCTCCCAGCTCAGTTCGACCGGCAGCACATGCACCATGTTGAGCGCGCCCGGCGGCAGGCGCACCGCGTCCTTGGCGGTCGTAATCAGCACCGCGTCGCGCTTGGCTGCGTGCTCCACCATCCCCATCACTTCCTCGGGCGCATAGCGATGGTGGTCGGGAAAGTCGCGGGTCGCGACCACCAGCGCACCGAGCTCGCGCAGGGTCGCGTAGAATTTCTCCGGCCGGCCGATTCCGGCGAAGGCGGCAACCCGCTCGCCACGGTAACGTTCCGCATCCGGGCCGGGTACAAGGCGCGCGCCCAGCACCGGCAGCCGCCCGCCCAGCATAGCGGCCACGCCGGTGGTGTCCCGGCCGATCAGCACGGCCGCGTCGGCGCGGCCAAGCCCGTCTTCGATCCGCTCCCGCAACGGCCCCGCCGGCATCACCCGCCCGTTGCCGAAGCCCTGCGCCCCGTCGACCACCAGCAGCGACAGCGTCTTGGCCAATGACGGGTTCTGGAACCCGTCGTCCATCACGACCAGCTGCGCCCCCGCCGCCACCGCCGCCCGCGCGCCCGCGGCGCGGTCGCGGGCGATCCAGGCGGGCGCCCGCGCCGCCAACAGCAGCGGCTCGTCGCCGACATCGGCCGCCCTGTCCACGGCCGGGTCGACCCGATGGGGTCCGGTCAGGCGTCCGCCATAACCGCGGCTGAGCAGGTGAACCGCCAAGCCCTTTGCCGCATACCACTGCGCAGCGGCGATCGCGACCGGCGTTTTGCCGGCCCCGCCGGCGACGAGGTTGCCGATGCAGACCACCGGCACCGCCGCCCGGTAGGGCCGAACGATCGCGCGCCTGAACCTTGCCGCCGCCGCCCAGGCGATGCCGGCCGGCGCCAGCAGCCGCGCGAGGGCGCTGTCCGTTTGCCGCCAGAATTCAGGTGCGCGCACGAAGCCCGACGTCGTGGCTGAGATGGCCCTGGCCAAGCGTTTCGTTGCCGCCATTGGCGTGCCGGCGCTGGGCGGCATCGAGCCAGGGCGCGATCTCGCCCAGCACGGCGTCCACCACGCCGGCCTCGGCCTCGGCCACCCCGCGCGCGGCGCTGGCGAGCGCCTTGCGGCGGGCGGGATCGTCCAAGAGCGACGCGACGGCGGAAGCCAAGCCCGCCTCGTCCGCCACCTCCTCGATGGCGCCCGCCACGCGCAGACGGTCGACCATCTGGGCGAAGTTGTGCATGCGCGGTCCGACAATGACAGCGCAATCCAATTGGGCAGGCTCGAGGGGATTGTGTCCCCCCTCGTGCAAGAGCGACTTGCCGACGAAGACGATGTCGGCGAGCCGGTAGAACAGGCCGAGCTCGCCCATCGTATCGGCCAAGTAGATCTCCGCGCCTTCGACCCTGTCGCCCGCGCCGCGCCGGGCCACGCGAAAGCCTTCGCGCGCGAGGTCGGCTGCGATCGCGCCGCCGCGGTCGGGATGGCGTGGCACGATCACGGTCAGCAGTCGCGGATGTTCGCGGGCAAGCCGGCGATGCACCCGCGCGGCCAGCGCCTCCTCGCCGGCATGGGTGCTGGCGGCGAGCCAGAGCGGGCGTCCGTCGATCGCCCGGCGCAATCCGTCAAGCGCGGCGCCGTGTGCCGGCAAAGGCGCGGACGCGAATTTCAGATTGCCGAGCGAAAGCGCGCGCGGCGCACCAAGGGCCGAGAACCGCGCGGTCTGCACCTCGTCC
>CAYMTM010000137.1:0-12337 GCA_964393375.1 uncultured Rhodospirillaceae bacterium | reverse complement strand
CTAGAAGTCCGGCGCTTCGGCCGTCGCGGGGGCGGCCACCTTGCGCTGATGGCGGACGTGCTGCCACAGGGCAAAACCGACCGACAGCGCCGCGGCGGCCAACAGCCCGCCGGAGATCGGGCGGGTCAGGAACAGCCAGGGATTGGCATCGGTCATGATCGCGCGCACCAGGTTGATCTCGATCTGGTCGCCCAGGATCAGTCCCAGGATCAACGGCGCCAGCGGAAATTCGAGCTTGACCAGGGCATAGCCGATCAGACCGAACAGCAGCAGCACGTAGACGCTCTGCATCGTGTTGTTGAGCGCGTAGGCGCCGATCACGCACAGCACCAGCACGACCGGCGCCAGTACCGCCAGCCTGACCGAGGTGATCCGCAGCATGAACAGCGCGCCGCCGGCGATGATCAGCACCATCAGGGGATGCGCCAGGATGTAGGCGGCATAGATGCCATAGGCGAGCTGCGGGTTCTGCGAGACGAACAGCGGGCCGGACTGGATGCCATGGATGGTCATCGCGCCCAGCATCACCGCCGTAACCGCGTCGCCCGGAATGCCGAACGCCATGATCGTCACCAGTGAGCCGCCGACATTGGCGTTGTTCGAGGATTCCGAGGCGATGATGCCTTCGGGAATGCCGGTGCCGAATGCCTGCGGCCGTTTGGAGAGTTTCCGCGCTTGGTCGTAGGCCAGCATGTTGGCGGCGCTGCCGCCGATCGCCGGAAGCACGCCGATCACGATGCCGACGACGGTCGACCACAGCAGCAGGAACGGCCGGCCGAGGATCTCGCCGATCACCTTCAGGTGCGAGACGGAAAGCGAGGACTGCGGCGATACGGCATTGCCGGCGCGGCTGTCCGGGCCGTCCAGGCGCTCGACATCCGACATGATCTGCGCAAAGGCGAAAATGCCGATCAGCACGGGCAGGAACGGAAAGCCGTCGCCGATGAAGGCCGAGCCGAAGGTGAAGCGCGGCACCGCCGTGATCGGATCGGAGCCGATCACGGTGATCAGCAAGCCGATCCCTGTCGCGATCAGGCCCTTGACGAGCGAGCCTTCGACCAGACCGGCCACCATCGCCATCGCCAGCACGAACAGCGAGAAATACTCCCACGGTCCGAACTCCAATGCGATCGCCGCCAAGGGGCCGGTCACGAAGACCAGGAAAGCGCCGCCCAGCAGCCCGCCGAAGCACGAGGACCAGACGCCCAGCCACACCGCGCGGCCTGGCTCGCCCTTGCGCGCCATCGGAAAGCCGTCGAAGGTCGTGGCGATCGCCGAGGGCGTGCCGGGTATGCCGATCAGGCAGGCGGTGACCAGCCCGCCGGCCGAGCCGCCGACGTAAACCCCGGTCATCGCCGCCAGCCCCTGCAGCGGGTCGAGCCCGATCGTGAACGGCAGGATGACGATGATCGTCATGGTGATCGTGACGCCCGGCAGCGCCCCACCAACCACGCCGGCAAGCGTGCCGACGAACAGCGGCACGAGGTATTGCGGATGAAGGACGGCGAGGAGAGCCTGGCCGAGCAGCTCGAACATGCCTACCAGCCGGTCCAGGCGCCGCGCGGCAGCAGCACGAGCAGGTAGCGCTCGAACGCCAGGTAGGTGAGCAGGGTCGTCGCAAACGCGATGGCGGCCAGGACACCCCACCGCCGCGCGGAGCGCGGCCAGCCCAGCATCGACTGCAGTCCGGCGACGAACAGAAACGTGGCGATGCGGTAGCCGAGCAGCGGCAGCAGGAACGCATAGGCGCCGACCGCGGCGAAGGCGCCGGCGACCAGCGCATAGGCGCGCGGCGGCAGGGCCTTTCGTGTCGCGGGTGCCGCCGGCGCCGGGCTGCGGCGGGCAAGCGCGTCCTGGACGATCAGCACGAGGCTCGCCAAAGCGAGGAAGCCCAGCACGAAGCGCGGATAGAAGCCGGGTCCGACCGGTACTAGCGGCAGTTGCGGCAGGTTTAAGGACGCCTGCAGCAGCACCAGGCTCAGCCCCAGCAGGACGAGCCCGGCGATGCCGTCGCGGCCCAAGCGCATGCCCGCGCCGCTACTTCTTGATCAAACCGAGCTCGGTCATGACGGCCTTGTTCTCGGCGTCGATCTTGTCGAGGAACTTCGCGTAGGCGGCGGCGTCGAGATAGGCGACGGTGGTGCCCTGCAGCTTCATCGCGTCGGCGAAGCTCTTCTCGGCGGCCGCCTTGGCGCAGGCCTCGCCCAGCTTGGCGCGGGCCGGCGCCGGCGTCCCCTTGGGCACCACGATCCCGCGCACCACCTCGTAGACGATGTTCATGCCCAGTTCCTTGAACGTCGGCACGTCGGGCAGGTCGGGGTTGCGCTGCTCGCTGGCGATGGCGATGAAGCGCAGCAGCCCGGCGTCGACCTTGCCCTTCTGCGTCAGGTTCGAATCGGTCAGGTCGACATGGCCGCCGAGCAGCGCGTTCATGCGCGGCGCCAGGCCTTCGTAGGACACGAACTTGAACTTGATGCCGGCCTGCTTCTCGACCATCGCCGGGAAGATGTGGCTGGTCGAACCCAGGGTGGCACCGACGGTGATCTGGCCCGGGCGCTTCTTGGCGTCCTCCAGGAGCTCGGCCCAGTTCTTCCACGGCGTCTTGGCGCTCGCGGTCAGGACCGAGGGTGTCGCCGACACCAGGCAGATCGGCTCGAAGTCCGTGTAGCGGACGTCGGTGATGCCCGCGTAGTGCACCAGATGGATATAGTCGTGCATCGCGTAGACGGTGTAGCCGTCGGCCGGGGCGGCCTTCGCCTCGCGCGCGCCCACGGTGCCAGAGGCGCCGGCCACGTTGGCGACCGCCACCGGCTGCCCGATATGCTTCTGCAACTCGGCGGCGAACGGGCGGAAGATGTTGTCGGTGTCGCCGCCCGCGGGCCACGGTACGATCATCTTCAGCGGACGATCCGGGAATTGGGCGAAGGCGGCGCCCTGGAGCAATACCGTCAAGCCGACGGCGATCGCCGTCGTCAGCAACTTGCGCATGTCATCCTCCCTGCTGGCCGATGGGCCGTTCTTGTTAGGGGGATACTAGCAGGGGGCCATGCGCTTGCAACAAGAGCGCCGTGGGGACGGTCAGGTGCCGATCGCGAGCGAGCCGGTCAGCCGGCGCAGCGTGGCGATGACGCTGAGCGCTGTGATCTTGCCGGTGCGCGGGTTCTCCTCGGACGGCACGTTGGCGATCGTCATCGAAAAGCGGGCGCTTTCGGCCTCGACCTCGATCGCGTGGGTATTGCGGTCGATGCCGGGATCGGCCCAGACCTCGATCGTTGTCAGGTCGGGCCCGATCCCCGCCAGGCTCAGCGCGGCGGCCACGTTGACGTTGGCGGGGAATCCCCGCACCGCCTCGCGCGCGCTGCCCTCGAATACCTTCAGCGGCCGGTCGATGCCCTCGACGGCGATGCGGTTTTCCACCAGGTAGGGCGCGCCGGCCAGGCCCTTGGGCGGCTTGCGCGAGATCATGCGCACCGAGCGGATCTCGCCCTCGGCCGCCGCGCGCACCGCATCCAGCCCGATCAGCGCCCCGGTCGGCACGACGATGCGCGCGCCGTGGCGGCCGGCCAGCGCCGGCAGGTCGGGGCGCGACAGCAGCGCGCCCGCCGTGATCACCACCAGGGTGCGGCCGCGCCGGACCGCCGGCAGCGCCACCGCATCGAAAGCGGCGGCCGGGACGCATTCGACCACGACGTCCGCCAGCTCCGCCAGCGCCGCGGGCGGCACGACCTTGACCCGGCGCTTGAAGCCCTTGGCGAACGCCCGCGCGCGCTCGAGATCGCGCGCGGACACCGCGACCAGGCGCAGCCCGGGAATGCCTTCGTTCAGCGCGCCCGCCACCTTGCGGCCGATCGCGCCCAGCCCGGCAATGCCGACGCTGAGGACGCGCCGCGCCGGCGGCTTGGCCCTGCGCGATCCTGTCTTTGCGGATTTGGCCTTCGCTCGCCCGGCCGGGGCGGCTTTGCGACGCTTCTTCACGGGCGATCTCCGCGCTCGGCGGCGCCCCGGCCGCCGTCGGTCGGAAATGGTCGGAGTGAGAGGATTTGAACCTCCGGCCCCTAGCTCCCGAAGCTAGTGCTCTACCAGGCTGAGCTACACTCCGGCCGGCAAGGGGCGTCTTATAACCGCATCGCCCCCCACCCGCAAGCACACCCGGCCAAGGGCGGCGGGTGGTTGACAGGTCGCATCGGCGCGCCTATCTCTGCTCCCATGAAGCGCGCGAAGCAGGTTCTGCCGACCACCGCCGCGACGACGACCGCCAAGGGCGGGCCGCCGCGTGGTGTCGTGCGCGCTTAACCGAAAGGCAGCGCAGCGAACACGAGGCCCCGCCGGGAACGGACGGGGCCTTTCGCATTCCTGGGGCCTCCGTCCGCTTGCCGGCCCAGGCAACGGAGCAGACCCATGGACGCTTTCGACCACCGCAGCATCGGCCGCCGGCTCGACCTGTTCCACCTGCAGGAAGAGGGGCCGGGCGCCGCCTTCTGGCATCCGCGCGGCTTCGCCATCTACCGCGCTCTCGAGAATTTCGTCCGTCGGCGCATGCGCCGCGCGGGCTATGGCGAGATCCGCACGCCGCAGCTCCTCGACGGCTCCTTGTGGCAGCGCAGCGGGCACGCGGAGAAGTTCGCGCACGGCATGTTCCACGTGGCGGACGGCGAGCGTCTGCTGGCCTTGAAGCCGATGAGCTGTCCCGGCCACGTGCAGGTGTTCATGAGCCGCCTGCGCTCCTACCGCGACCTGCCGCTGCGCTACGCCGAGTTCGGCCATTGCCACCGTAACGAGCCGTCGGGTGCGCTCATGGGCCTCAAGCGGGCACGGGCCTTCGTGCAGGACGACGCGCATGTCTTCTGCGCGCAGGACCAGGCGGAAGCGGAGATCGTGCGGGTCTGCGGTCTGCTGCGGGGGATTTACCGCGACATCGGCTTCGCCGATTTCACCGTGGCGCTGGCGCTGCGGCCCGAGAACCGCGCGGGCGACGACGCGCAATGGGACCGCGCCGAGGCGATGCTGCTCGCCGCCGCCCGCGCCGCCGGGCTCGATCCCGCGATCAAGCCGGGGGAGGGCGCGTTCTACGGACCCAAGCTCGAGTTCGACTTGCGCGACAGCGCAGGTCGCGCCTGGCAGTGCGGCACGGTGCAGCTCGATTTCGTGCTGCCCGAGCGGCTGGACGCGCGCTATGTCGCCGCCGACGGCCGCGAGCGCCGACCGGCCATGATCCACCACGCGCTGTTCGGCAGCATGGAGCGCTTCATCGCCATCCTGCTCGAGCATCATCACGGGCAGCTGCCGCTTTGGCTCGCGCCGGACCAGGTGGTGGTGGCGAACCTCGCCGACCGGCAACTGCGCTGGGCGCGCGACGTGGCCGCGGCATTCGAAGCGGCCGAGCTGCGCGTCGCGCTCGACGACCGCAACGAAAGCCTGGGCCGCAAGATCGCCGAAGCGCGGGCCGCCGGCACGCCGGTGGTGGCGATCGTTGGCGCCGCCGAGGCCGAATCCGGTTCCGTCACGCTGCGTCGGCGCGACCGCGCGCAGGAAACGCTGGCGCTGGCCGATGCGGTGCGCGCGCTGGCGCAGGAGGCGCGCGCGGACTGACGAGCGATTCCTCCAATTCTCTCCGCTCAGGAAGGTGGGGAGAAAGCCGGACGCTGCTGCGCCCCCGCGCTCCAGGCGCGTCCGGGAACGGCGGCCAGGAGTTCCTGGGTGTATTCGTGGCGGGGGTGGGCGAACACCGCCTCGGTCGGCCCCATCTCGACGATCTCGCCCCCGCGCATCACCGCGATGGCATCGCAGACCTGGGCGGCCACGCGCAGATCGTGGGTGATGAACAGCATGGTGAGGTTCAACCGCCGGCGGATGTCCTCCAGCAGCTCCAGCACTTGGGCCTGCACCGAGACGTCCAGCGCCGAGACCGGCTCGTCCGCCACCAAAATTTCCGGGTCGACCGCCAGCGCGCGGGCGATGCCGATGCGCTGGCGCTGGCCGCCGGAGAATTCGTGCGGATAACGCTCGGCCGCGCGGCGGTCGAGCCCCACGAGCTCCAGAAGCTCGTGCACGCGTCGCATGGCCTCGGCCATGGAGGCGCCGTGGGTCAGCGGCCCCTCGGCGATCAGCCGTCCCACCTTGCGCCGGGGATTGAGCGAGGCGTAGGGGTCCTGGAACACCATCTGGATGCGCCGGCGATAGGGGCGCAGCGCCGCGCGGGTCATCGCGCGGATGGCGATGCCGTCGATCCTGATCGCACCGGCGTCGGCTTCGACCAGGCGGATCACGCAGCGCGCGACCGTGGACTTGCCCGAGCCGGATTCGCCCACCAAACCCAGGGTCTCCCCGCGGCGCACGGAAAACGACACCTGTTTGGCCGCATGCACCACGCGCCCGCCGCCGAACAGCCCGCCGCCCGAGCGATAGGCCTTCGAAAGCCCTTCAACCGACAGCACCGTCGGCGCATCGGCCCGCGGCGCGCGTCCCATCGGCTTGAGCGCCGGCACGGCGGCGATCAGCGCCCTGGTGTAGGGGTGCCTGGGCGCGTTCAGCACCTCCTCCTTCGACGCCAGTTCGACCAGCCTGCCGTTCTGCATCACCGCCACGCGGTCGGCGATTTCGGCCACGACGCCGAAATCGTGGGTGATGAACAGCACGCCGGTCCGTTTCAGCGCCTGCATGTCGCGGATCAGCGCCAGGATCTGCGCCTGGGTGGTCACGTCCAGCGCCGTTGTCGGTTCGTCGGCGATCAGCACCGGCGGGCCAAGGATCAGCGCCATAGCGATCATCGCGCGCTGGCGCTGGCCGCCCGAAAGCTGGTGCGGGTAGGCGTGGCGGATCCGTGCCGGATCGGGCAGGCGCACCGCGGCCAGCAGCTCCTCCATCCGCCGCGTGCGTTCGCGCTGGTCGAGTTCGAGATGCGTGGCGATCACCTCGTCGATCTGGTCGCCGATGGTCATCAGCGGATTCAGCGCCGTCATCGGCTCCTGGAACACCATCGACACGCGCTGCCCGCGCACCGCCCGCAGGCGTTCGGGGCTCGCCCGCACCAGGTCCTCGCCTTCGAGCAGGATTCTTCCCCGCGACACCTTCAGCCGGTCGTCGAGCAGGCCCAGCACCGCCCGTGCAGTCACCGATTTGCCCGAGCCGGATTCGCCGACCACGCAGAGGATTTCGTTGGGGAAGAGCTGCAGGCTCACGCCCTCGATCGCGTGCGCGCGGTCCGCATTGGCGGGCAGGTCGACCGTCAGGTCGGCGATGTCGAGGATCGGGGCGGTCATGCGGCTATCGGTTCCGCAGCCGCGGGTTCAGGGCGTCGTTGATGCCCTCGCCGATCAGGTTGATTGCAAGCACGGTCAGAAGGATCAGCACGCCCGGGATGGCGCACAGCCACCACGCGTCGCGCAGGACCGCGCGGCCCGCGCCGATCATGAAGCCCCAGCTCATGACATTGGGATCGCCCAGGCCCAGGAAGGCCAGCGCCGATTCCAGCAGGATCGCGGTGGCGACCGACAGCGATCCGGTGACGATCAGGGGCGACAGGCAGTTGGGCAGGATCTGGCGGAACAGTACGCTTAGGTCGCTCATGCCCAAGGCCACGCAGGCCTGGACGAACTCGCGGTTGCGCAGGCTCAAGACCTCGCCGCGCACCAGCCTGGCCGTTGCCGGCCAGCTCACCACCGCGATCGCCGCGACGATCGACTGGATCGAGGGGCTCAAGATCGCCACCAGCACGATGGCGAAGATGAAGGAGGGAATGGTCTGGAAGATTTCGGTCAGCCGCATCAGCGCGTCGTCGACGAGGCCGCCGAAATACCCGGCGATGCCGCCGACCAGCGTGCCGATCGCGACCGCGATCAGGGTGGCGACCACGCCGATCATCAGCGAGGTTCGCGCGCCATGCGCCACGCCCGCCGCCACGTCGCGCCCCAGCATGTCGGTGCCCAGGAGGAACCGCTCGAACGGCGGCAGGAAGGGCCTGCCCACCAGCTTGAAGGGGCTCGCCGGGTAAAGGATCGGCGCCAGGATCGCCAGCACCAGGACCAGGCCGAGGATCACGAGGCCCATGACCGCCGCGCGGTTGCGCCGGAACAGGCGCCAGAACCCGATCATCGCCCCAGCTCGATGCGCGGGTCGAGCACGGCGTATAGCACGTCAACCAGAAGATTGACCGCGACCACCAGCAGCGAGGAGATCAGGAAGATGCCGAGCAGCAGGTTGAGGTCGCGCGCGAACAGCGACTCGAAGGCGAGCGTGCCCAGACCCGGCCAGGCGAACACCGACTCGACGATTACCGAGCCGCCGAGCAGCGCGCCCACCTGCACGCCGGCGATCGTCACCACGGGCAGAAGCGCGTTGCGCAGGATGTGCCGCCACACGATCCGCCGCTCGGTCAGGCCCTTGGCGCGGGCGGTCACCACGTAGTCCATGCCCGCCTGCTCCAGCATCGAGGCGCGCATCAGCCGCGTGTAGACGGCGAGGTAGAACAGCGACAGCGTCAGCGCCGGCAGTACCAAGTGCCGCGCGATGTCCAGGACGCGGTCCCAGCCCTCGTAAAACGCCGCCACCGTCTCCATCCCGCTGGTGGGCAGCCAGTCCAGCCTTATCGCGAACAGGACGATCAGCATCAGTCCGGCCCAGAACAGCGGCGTGGCATAGCTGACCAGGGCGAAGATCGAGATCGCGGTGTCGCGCCAGGTGTTGAGGTTAAGCGCGGCGAGCACGCCCAGTAGCACGCCGAGCGTGACGGCAAGCGTCAGCGACGTGACCATCAGCAGCAGGGTCGGCCCCAGCCGCGCGAGGATCAGGCTCAGGACCGACTGGTTGTGGCGGAACGAGAAGCCGAGATCGAGCGAGAGCACGGAGCGGACGTAGTAGAAAAGCTGCATCCAGACCGGCTGGTCCAGGCCGAAGCGCTGGCGGAGCTGGGCGATATATTCCGGCGTGGCGCCGCCCGCCTCGCCTGCCAGCACCGTGGCGGCGTCGCCCGGCGCCAATTTGATCAGGATGAAATTGACGACGACGATGACCAGCACGATCGGTACCGCCTGCAGCAGGCGGCGGCCGACATAGCGCAGGCGCAGAGCGGCGAGCGTCATGGGGCGGTCTGCCTCCCCCCGCCCTCCTATCGCGCGGGCGATGGGAGGGCGGGGGCAACCGTGCTACTCCATCCACGCGTCGGCGAAGCTGGCGTAGACGCCGAGCGGCGAGGCCACCAGGTTCTTGAACTTCTTGTTGTAGACGTTGGCGAACTGCATCTCGTGCACCCACACATGCACGGCGTCCTCGACGATCAGCTTCTGCGCCTCCTTGTACTGCTGGCTGCGCTTGGCCGGGTCGTTCTCGGTCGTCGCCAGCCTGAACAGCTCGTCTACCCGCGGATTGCTGTACTGGGCGTTGTTGACGAACACCGTGCCCTTGCGGATCTGGTCGGTGGCGTATTGCCGGTGCACGCCGATCACCGGGTCGGCCAGGTTGTAGTAGAAGTCGCTGTCCAGCTCGAACTCGTAGTCGGTGAACACGCGCTTCAGGAAGCCCGGCACATCCTCGTGGCGCAGGGTCACGTCGATGCCGATCTCGCCCAGCGCCTGCTTGATGTACTCGCCCAGCCGCTTCCACTCGTCGCCATAGGGCAGGATGTCGTGCGTCATCTTGAAGCGGATGCCGCCCGCGCCGCGCTTCAAGCCCGCCTCGTCCAAGAGCTGGTTTGCGAGCTTGACCCCATCCTTCACCTGGTACTGGCGCACATCGGCGTTGTAGAGCCCCAGCGGCGCGTAGTTCGAACTCATCGGCCCGGTCGCCGGCTTGCCGTAGCCGAACCAGATGTTGTCGATGATGAACTGGCGGTCGATCGCGTAGCTGATCGCCTGGCGCACCTTCACGTTGTCCAGCGGCGCCTTCTTGTGATTCATCTCCAGCATCATGATCGGGTTGATCATCTCGTAACCCTTGGTCTCCACGCCGATATGCGGCAGCTTCGAGACGCGCGCCATGTCGGCCCAGGGCACGGCGGCGAAGGCGGCGAAATGCGCCTCGCCCTTCTCCATCGCGGCGGTGCGCGTGCCGGCGTCCGCGATGAAGCGCGCGACGACGCGGTCGAGATAGGGCAGGCCCTTGCGCCAGTAGTCCGGGTTGCGGTCGAGGCGGATGAACTGCCCCTTCTCCCACTGCACGAACTTGAATGGGCCGGTGCCGATCGGGTTATTGGCGTTGGGATGCGCCTTGATATCGCCTTGCCCAAAGATGTGCTTGGGGACGATCGGCGATTCGTAGCCGCTGAGCGCCATCAGCATGTAAGGCGCGGGGTTGGCGAGCTTGAAGACCGCGGTCAGCGGGTCGGGCGTCTCGATGTCGGTGACCTCTCGGAACGTCACCGGCGCGCGCGGATGGGTTTTCCTCAGCACCTCCAGGATCGAGAACTTGACGTCGTCGCTGGTCAGGGGCTTGCCGTCGTGGAACTTCACGCCTTCCTGCAGCTTGAAGGTGACGGTCTTGCCGTCGGGGCTCACGGTCCACGACTTCGCCAGCCCCGGTTTCGGCTTCAGGTCGAAGCCATACTCCAGCAGGCCCTCGTAGACCTTGGCGGTCACTTGTCCGATCGGGCCCGAGGTGCTCTGGTAGGATGCGAGGGTCGGCGGCTCGGGTTGGACCAGCATCACCAAGGTACCGCCCTGCTTTTGCGCCTGGGCCGCATCGGCGAAGCCCAGCGCGGCCGCGCCGAGCGCCAGCGTGGCCAGAATCGTCCTGCGCCTGAAATGCATGGATCAGTCTCCCCGTCTTGCGATCCCCGAAATCCTTGATCCAGCTAATCATCAATGCTGCGATGCGGCAAGCGGCCATCGGCGCGTTGACGCCCCGGGGTGCGCGGCGGCATGGTCCACCGTCCGCTTCCCTGAGCATTGCGAGCGAACATGAAGACGCCATTGCTGTTGGTGCCGGGCCATCTTTGCGACGCCGCCCTTTGGGCCCATCAGTTGCAGTACTTGGCCGACCTCGCCGACATGACGGTGGCCGAGACGACCGGCGGCAGCTCGATGGCGGCGATGGCGCGCGCCATCCTGGCGAAGGCGCCCCAGCGCTTCGCGCTCGCCGGGTTGTCGATGGGCGGCTACATCGCGCTGGAGATCATGCGCCAGGCGCCCGGGCGCGTGGAGCGCCTGGCGCTGCTCGACACGATGGCCTCGGGCAACACCCCGGCCCAGCTCGAACGGCGCCGGCGCATGATGGACTTGTTGCGCGCAGGCCGGTTCGATGCCATGCTGGAGGAGTTCAAGCCGCTCCTCGTGCATCCCGCGCGTTACGGCGACGCGGTGCTGATGGACGCGATCGACACGATGATGCGGCGCACCAGTCCCGCGACGGCGCTCGACCAGCAGCAGGCGATGCTCGATCGCGCGGATTCGCTGCCGGTGCTTGCGCGCATCGCGTGCCCCACGCTGGTGCTGTGCGGCCGCCAGGACGCGCTGACCCCGTTGGGGGCGCACGAGGAGATGGCGCGGGGCATCCCGGGCGCCCGGCTGGTCGCGATCGAGGATTGCGGCCACATGGCGCCGATGGAACGCCCCGAGGCGGTGACGGCGGTGCTACGATACTGGTTGCAGGGGTAGGCAGCGGCGCCCTGATCCTTCGACCGGTTCGGGACGAAGCGGAATCCGGCGGCGTCAAGGTGCGCTGGCGGGATCATGAGACCCGTAGCGCCGTACCTTCACGCGATGATGTCGGGAAGCAGCATGCTCTCGATCTTGGCAATCAGGTCCTTCAGTACCAGCTTGCGCTTTTTCAGCCGCTGCATCTGAATCAGGTCGACCGGCCGCTGTTCCAGGAGGCGGTTGATCACGTCGTCCAGGTCGCGATGCTCGCTCTTCAGCTCGGCAAGCTTCTGTTTCAGCCGTTCCTGTTCGTCCATCGTCCGCATGCCGCCATTGCGCTGGCCGCTCGTGGCCGCACATTGTATCCGAAGCGCCCCGCCGCGAGAACGATTCGCTGATGCACGCCGCCGTCCCATCGGCCTGGGATTTCGCCGTAACGGTCTACGGCCGGCCGGGCGTGCGCGCGGCCTGCCTGGCGCTGCAGGACCGGTGCGGCGCGGACGTGGTGGCCATGCTGGCGCTTCTCAACCGGGCCGCGCTGGGGCTTGGCGTCTTGCCTGCGGAGCGGGTGCGGGAGGCGCTTGCGTCGGCGGCGCCCTGGCGCGCGCAGGCGGTGCTGCCGCTGCGGCGAATCCGGCGGGCCCTCAAGCATTTCCGTTTCGGCGATGGCGCGCCCGATCCGCAGGTCGAATCGGTGCGCGCGGCCGTGGCCGAGGCCGAGCTTGCGGCTGAGCGGGTCGAGCTGGAACGCCTGACCGCCGCCCTGGGAA
>CAYMTM010000136.1:0-12537 GCA_964393375.1 uncultured Rhodospirillaceae bacterium | reverse complement strand
TCCTAGGTCAGCGCGCGCAGCATCCGCAGAAACTCGGCGCGCTCCCGCGCGTCGAGCGGCTCCAGGATCGCGCGGCTGACCGCATGCGCGTTGGCTTTCAAGCGGTCGACCAGCACCTGTCCCTCGGCGCTCAGCCGCAGGATCGACCGGCGGCGGTCGTCCGGATCGCCGGCGCGCTCGATCAGCCTGCGGTCCTCCAAGCGGCGCACCACGCCCTGGATCGTCGCCGGGTCCATCGCGGTCAGCCGCCCAAGATGGTTCTGCGAGGCGCCGCCGGTATCCTGCAGCTTTACCAGCGCCGCCCATTGCGTGGGCGTCAGTTCGGCTTCGCCGATCCGGGCCAGAAAGATCGCGGTCGCGCGCTGATGCACCCTGCGCAGCAAGTGGCCGACTTGGTCTTCAAGCGCATAGTCCGCCGCCCCGGCGGAAGGCGCGGGCGGTCCCTGTACCGTCATGGAAGATGCTGCACCGTGTTCACCGGCCAAAGTATAGGGGACGTTGCGGCAGAAACGATAGGGTGCGCCCGCCTTACAGCAAGGTCACCCATTCCTTGGCCCAATCAAGCGCCTCCTCGTCGGGCAGCGGCTGCGTGCAGGCGTCGATCTCCAGACGTTCGCCGATCTTGCGTGCGCCCAGCTCGGCGAACAGCGCGTCCATCGCCTTGCCCGCGAAACAGAACGTGTCGTGGTAGGTCTGGTCGCCCAGGGCGATGACGCTGTAGCGCAGGTGCGACAGGTCGGGCCGGCTTTCCTTCAGGCTGTCGTGCAGCGGGATGATATTGTCCGGCAGCTCGCCGTCGCCGTGCGTCGCGCAGCAGATCAGCACGACGTCGCGGTGCGCAAAGTCGGCGTCGGCGGCGGTTCCGCGGTTCATCACGGCGACCCCATGGCCCAGCTTGCCGAACTCCTCCTTCAGCAGGTCCGCCACCATCTGGCTGTTGCCCGATTCGGTGCCGACGATGATGAGTATGTCCGCCACGGATTTTCCGATACCAAACCTGCGGCCGATATGTCTATTTTTCGTGGGGCGCGCCGCGCTGGCAGGAAGCGCGGGCGGGGGTGGGGCCGTGACGGACCAGGAGCTGATTGACAGGATCGCCAATGGCGGGCGGCTGGGCGGCGAGGACGCGCTGCCGCCGGGATACCGCGGCGAGCTGATCCGGCTGATGGCCGTATTCGTCGATTCCGAGCTGGCGGGCGCGGCCGGGTTCGCGCCTTTCATCAACCACGCTCCGGGATTGCGCCAGCGCTCCGTCGCCGCCCGCATCGTCAGCGAGAAGTTCGGCCACGCCGAGCGCGTGCTGAACCTGATGACGCGCTTCGGGGTCGATCCGCCCCTCTACGTCCGCTCGCATGCCTGGGAAGCGCGCCTCGACCGCTTCCTCGACCTCGGCAACCGGCGCATGGGCGGCGACAAGCGCCTCAACGTCTTCCACTACCCGGTCGAGGGTTGGCTCGACGCGATCACGCTCAATTTCCTCATGGGGACGGCTTCCGCCGTCCAGCTTGGCGAGCTGATGCAATGCTCCTACGCCCCCCTGGCCGAGGCGATGGCAGGGATCGTGCCGCGCGAACAGGAGCACGCGCGGCTTGGCGAAACCGCGCTTCGGCAGTTGATCGACCAGCACCGCCCGGCGGTCGACGCCCAACTCGCCGTCGCCTATTGGTTTCCGCGCGTGGCCGCGACCTTCGGCCGGGTCGATTCCGACCGGTTCGATCTGTACCGCCGTTATGGCCTGCGCCAGAACCCGAACGCGGCGCTGCTGCGCCAGTGGCGCAAAGACGTCGCCGACCGCCTCGCCCGGCTCGGCCTTTCGGCGCCGCCGGAATAGGGACCTACGATGGGATACAGCACGATCCTGTTCGCCGAGGACGGCGCCGTCGCGACCATCACGCTGAACCGGCCGGACAAGCTCAACAGCTTCACGGCGCAAATGCACCGGGAATTGCGCGACGCCATCGGCCGGGTTCGCGACGGCGGCAAAGTGCGCTGCCTGCTCCTGACCGGCGCCGGGCGCGGCTTCTGCGCCGGGCAGGACCTGAGCGACCGCGTGATGGGCGAAAGCCAGGCGCCGCCGGACCTTGGCCACACGCTGGCCACGCTCTACAACCCGCTGGTCATGAGTTTGCGCGCGCTCGAGATGCCGGTGGTCTGCGCGGTCAATGGCGTGGCGGCGGGGGCGGGCGCCAATCTGGCGCTGGGCTGCGACATCGTGCTGGCGGCACGCTCGGCCGACTTCATCGAAGCGTTCTGCCGTCTGGGCCTGGTGCCCGACGCCGGCGGCACCTACCTGCTGCCGCGCCTCGCCGGCACCGCGCGCGCCATGGGCCTGACGATGCTGGGCGACAGGCTCTCGGCCGAGCAGGCGGCCCAATGGGGCCTGATCTGGAAGGTGGTGGACGACGACAAGCTTATGGAGGAGGCCAATACCCTGGCGCGGCATTTGGCGACGCAGCCCACCAAGGGGCTGGCGCTGATCAAGCGCGCGATCCACGCCTCGCCCGCCAACACGCTGGAACGGCAATTGGCGCTCGAGGCCGAACTGCAGCGCGAGGCCGGCCGCAGCGCCGACTACCGCGAGGGCGTCGCCGCCTTCATGGCCAAGCGGCCGCCGAAATTCTCAGGGACCTGATGGCCGACCGTGCCCGCGCCCAGCGTATCGCCGAGGCAGTCGGCCGCGGCATGTATTCACGCGACCACGCCGCGCAGATGCTGGGCATCAGGCTGGCGGAGATCGCACCGGGCCGCGCGCGCATGGTCATGGAAGTCCGTCCCGACATGGTCAACGGCCACGACATCTGCCACGGCGGGCTGACCTTCACGCTGGCCGACACCGCCTTCGCCTATGCCTGCAACTCCTATAACCACCCGGCGGTGGCGGCGAGCTGCAACATCGTCTTCACGGCGCCGGCCAGGCGGGGCGACACGCTGACCGCAGTGGCGGAGGAGAAGTCCGTCGCAGGGCGCAGCGGCGTCTACGACATAGAGGTGAGCGACCAAAACGGCCGCACGGTCGCGCTGTTCCGCGGACATTCGCGGCGCCTGGACGGCAAGGTCGTGGAGCACGAAGAAAAGGCCTGATCGGCACCGGCCCGATCGGCATTGGGAGGAACGGGGCATGGACAACAAGCCCTATGACCGCATCGAGGTCGCCAGCCGTGACGAAATCGCGGCGCTGCAGCTGGACCGACTGAAATGGTCACTGCGCCACGCCTACGACAACGTCGCGCACTATCGCCAGAAGTTCGACAAGGCGGGCGTCAGGCCCGAAGACCTGAAGACCTTGGCCGACCTGGCGCGCTTCCCCTTCACCGCCAAGGACGACCTGCGCCAGACCTATCCCTTCGGCCTGTTCGCCGTGCCGCGCGACCGCGTGGTGCGCATCCACGCCTCCTCCGGCACCACGGGCAAGCCCACGGTCGTCGGCTACACGGCGAAGGACATCGACAATTGGGCGGCGCTGGTGGCGCGCTCGATCCACGCTTCGGGAGGCAGGCCGGGCGACATCGTGCACGTGGCCTATGGGTACGGGCTGTTCACCGGCGGGCTCGGCGCGCATTACGGCGCCGAGCGGCTGGGCTGCACGGTCGTCCCCATGTCCGGCGGCATGACCGAGCGCCAGGTCCAGCTGATCCGCGATTTCCGGCCCGACATCATCATGGTCACGCCGTCCTACATGCTGGCGATCATCGACGAGATGGAACGCCAGGGCATGGACCCGAAGGACTGCAGCTTGCGCATCGGCATCCACGGCGCCGAGCCGTGGACGCAGGCGATGCGCCAGGAGATCGAACAGCGCGCCGGCATGCATGCGGTCGACATCTACGGGCTCAGCGAGGTGCTGGGCCCGGGCGTGGCCAACGAGTGCGTCGAGACCAAGGACGGCCCGGTGATCTGGGAAGACCATTTCTACCCGGAAATCATCGATCCCGCGACGGGCGCGGTCCTGCCCGACGGGCAGTTCGGCGAGCTGGTTTTCACCACGCTGACCAAGGAAGCGCTGCCGGTCATCCGCTACCGCACGCGCGACCTGACCCGCCTGCTGCCGGGCACGGCGCGCACGATGCGTCGCTTCGACCGCATCACCGGACGCAGCGACGACATGCTGATCATCCGCGGCGTCAACCTGTTTCCCACCCAGGTCGAGGAACTGGTGCTGAAGGACCCGCGCCTGGCGCCGCACTACGTGCTGGAGGTGCGGCGCGAGGAGCGGCTGGACACGCTGACCGTGGTGGTCGAGCCGCGTGCGGACCTGGCCGGCGACGCCGGCGCCAAGCGCGAGGCCGCGCAGCGCCTGGCCCACGACATCAAGGTGCTGATCGGCATAACCGCGACGGTCACGATGGCGGAGGTCGGCAGGATCGAGCGCTCGATCGGCAAGGCCAAGCGCGTGATCGACCTCAGGCCGAAGGCGTAGGGCGGCGCCCTCACGCCGCCCGGTCGCGCTCCTCGCGTTCGCGATTCTCCGCCAGCTTGCGGCGCAGCAGCGCGGCTTCACGCTGCTGCAGGCGCTTGTGCATGATCACGACGCCCGAAACGATGATCAGGAAAATGCCCAACATGACCAGGCCGAAACTCTCGGCCAGGTCGCCCAGCAATGCCGAGAATGCCTTGCCAAGCAGGAAGCCGCTGCCCGCGAACGTGAACGCCCAAACGCCCGCGGCGATGAAGTTCAGCGCCAGGAATCGCCGCCACGACAGCCCGCTCAGTCCCATCGCGAAGGAACTGACATTGCGGATGCCGTAGATGAACCGGAACGTCAGGATGAACCAGGTGTTGTACTTGCGCAGGAACCCCAGCGCCACGTCCACGGGCGGGCGATAGCGCGGGAAGCGGTCGAGCAGCTTCGGGCCCCACTTGCGGCCGATGAAGAAATAGAGCTGGTCGCCCGCGAAGCTTCCGGCCCAGGCCGCGGCGATCAGGCAGTAGACGTTCAGCAGTCCCTGCTGCGCCGCCGCTCCGGCGAAGATGACGAACGTCTCGCCCTCCAGGAAGGTGAGGACGAACGTGATGGGATAGAACCACGCCCCGTAGTCGGCGATGACCTGATTGACGTCCACGTCCGGCCCGTTCTTGCTTTGAGCTTCCCTGTCGCTGGCGCCGGCGGGGAGGGCCGGACCGGCCTGCAAACGATAACATGCCGGGCAAGACGGGCAATCAATTAATTCTGTCAGCTATTTAATGTTGGCGGGACCTTTCAGTTCTATGACATTGCCCTCGGGGTCGCTGATGTAGACCGACGGCCCCTCGCCCTTGGCGCCGAAGCGGCTTTGCGGCTCGCCCATGGCGATGCCGAAGCGGGCGAGGTGCGCGCGGAGCGCCTCGGGGTCGAAGGCGGAAAGCCTGAGGGCGAAATGGTCCATGTTGCGCCGGCCCCTGTTGAGCGGCGCCGGGCCGCCCATCCGGCCGAGCGGGCCTTCGAGATCGACCAGGTCGATCATCGAGCTGCCCGCCCTGAGGTGAATCAGGCCCAGCTTCGGGCCGCGGCGGACCACCGCGCAGCCCAGCACCTGGCGATAGAAGCGGACCGAGCGCGCCGGGTCGCGCACGCGCAGCACGACGTGGTCGAGCTGGGCGATCCTGACCGGGTTCGTTCGCGCCATTATGCGCCGACCTTTGACAACAGCGCGTCGAGCTGCTCGCGCGCCCGGCCGAAATCAAGCACCGCATCCTCGTAGGCGTCGCGCGCGATCGCGTAGCGCTCGACCGCCTCTGGCCCGATGCCTTCGCGATGCAAGGCGGCGTGGGCTTCCTTGCAGGCATCGAGCAGCTCGTCGGCGACCAGGCGCCGGCGCATGTAGACCCGCGCGGCCTCCTGTTGGCGCGACGTGAGCTGATCGAAGCCGGCCACCCGGGGCCGGCCCTTGGTGGCGAAATCGCCCTGCAGCAGTGTCCACATCGCGCTCCAGTCACGGTCGGGTGCGCCGCGGTCCAGGCGATAGCCGTAGCGCGCCAGCACGCCGTGGCGCTCTTCGACCAGAGGATCGGGAAAGCGCGGTGCGGGCTTGGGCAGGCCGCGGCTCATTCCGCCGCGACCGGGTTGTCCATCGCATAGCCGACGCGCATGTCGTAGTCGGGCTTGACGTCGCGCGGCATCTCCAGCCCCACTTCCTTCAGCCGCGCCTCGACCAGCTCGAGGTACTCGACCTGCAGTTCCTCGGGCTTGCGCACCTTGATGCCGTATTCGTAGTAGATGTCGAACATCTGCGATTTCGTGTCGCCGGTCGAGGGCCGGCCGTAGAAGCCGAGCCCCATGCGCATGAACTTGGGCACGCGGGTCTGCATCTCCTCGCGCGCCTTGTCGCCGCCGAACTCGATGCAGCGCTTGGACGCCCACACCCCGAAGGCGAGGTGCCCGTGCTCCTCCTTGTGGATGCGCACGTTGACGCGCGCCCAGGGCAGGTACGAGCACTCGCGGTACTGGCCCAGGAAGGCGACCGCGGCGGGGGTGACGACGGTCGAGAACAGCGCCACGTCGGCCCAGTCCTTGAACATCGGCGCCCAGTTCTCGCGCCTGAATCCGTTGATGACGTTGACCTTCTTGGGGTTCGGATTGTCCGGATGCTCGACCAGCTCGCGCAGCCGCGCGTCCACGTCGACGCCCAGCTCCGCCATCAGGCTCCAGACGTAGTAGGCATGGCCGAACTCCTCCATCACCTTCTTGGACAGCCGATAGGCTTCCTCGGGTCTGGGCGCGTACTGCATGTTCTCGGCCACGCGCTGGCCGCCCGCGTATTCGGAATCGGCCTGGAAGGCCATCAGGTTCAACAGCGCCTTCTTGTAGTCCTCGGGCAGCGGATCGCCCTTGTCGTAGGTCTTGAACTTCGGCATCGGATCCTCCCGGGCCTTCGGCCCGCGCCGTTGGCGGCGAGTTTCCCGGATCATATCGCGGCCGGGTTGCGGGGTCACGGTCGTTTGCTAAGCTTGCGGCCATGACCGGCCAAGCCACCAGCATCGAACGCCTGCCGATCTCGGTCCTTACGGGATTTCTCGGCAGCGGCAAGACCACCTTGCTGCGAGAATTGCTGCAACATCCCGGCATGAACAGGACCGCCGTCATCATCAATGAATTCGGCGAGATCGGCCTCGACCACCTGCTGGTCGCCAAGGCCAGCGAGGACATGGTGGTGCTGAACAGCGGCTGCCTGTGCTGCACGGTGCGCAGCGACCTGGTCACGGCCCTGCGCGACCTGTACCTGAAGCGCGTGCGGGGCGAGGTGCCGGAATTCGACCGGGTGGTGATCGAAACCACGGGCCTGGCCGACCCGGCGCCGGTGCTGCACACCCTCATGAACGACCCGCTGGTCGCCGCGCGTTTCCGCCTGGACGGTGTGGTGACGACCGTCGACGCCGTCAACGGCACGCGCCAGCTCGACGAGCACCGGGAATCGGTCAAGCAGGCCGCGGTCGCCGATCGCCTGCTGGTGACCAAGCAGGATATCGCCCGCACCGACCAGGTGGAGGGGTTGAGGGCGCGTCTGCGCCGCCTCAATCCCGGCGCGCCGGTCTATGCCGTGTCGCACGGGCATATCGAGCCGGACCGGCTGTTCGATGCCGGCCTTTACGACCCGCGCACCAAGACGGCCGACGTGCAGGGGTGGCTGAAGGCCGAGGCCTACGAACAGCACGGGGCGCACGCGCACGACCACGATCATCAAGATCATGGGCATAGCCACGGCCGGGGCGACGACCACGGCCGTCATGGCGACCATGGCGCGTTGGACGTGAACCGGCACGACGACCGTATCCGGGCCTTCTGTTTCAACCACGACAGGCCGATCCTGTGGGAGGCGCTGGCGACCTGGGTCGATACCCTGTTGATGCGCCACGGCGCCGACGTCCTGCGGCTCAAGGGCATCATCAACGTGGCGGGCGAAGACAAGCCGGTGGTGATCCACGGCGTGCAGCACGTGTTCCACCCCCCGGTAATGCTCGAGGCCTGGCCCAGCGACGACCGCCGCACGCGCCTGGTGCTGATTGCCCGCGACCTCGACCCCGCGACGGTCGAGAAGCTGTTCCACGCCATCGCCGGGGCGGCCGAAGCGCTGCCACCGGCGGTGGAGCAGCTCTAGCGCGCCGTCAGTAGGTCTCGATCGCGACTTCGACCGGCAGCGACTTCGCGATGATGTCGTGCACCGGCGACATCTTGGCCAGGTCCGCCAGCACCGTCACGGGGGCGGCCGTCTTGACCCGGAAGCGCACGCGCACTTGGCTGAAACCTTTGCGCGCGTTTCTCGCAAGCCCGAGGAAGCCGCGCAGGTCGAGATCGCCTTCGATGGTCGAGTCGATCGCCTTGATGTCGATGCCGCGCAAGGCCGCGTGGTAGGCCATGGACGTGGTCATGCAGGCGGCCAGCGCATGCAGCACGAACTCGACCGGATTGGGCGCCTTGTCCTGGCCCAGCAGGACCGGCGGCTCGTCGGCGTCGAGCGTGAAGGGGGTGGTGCGTTCCTTGTCCTCGCGCCCCGCACCCAGGAAGCCCTTGATGGTCGACCGGTTACGGCCGCCGCCCATCCAGCGGTTCGCGGCGCGGAACTGAAACCGGGCGGCCGACGGATCGGCCTTCACGGCCTCGATCGTGTCCATCATCGCGGTCACGTTCACCCCGTTGCAGACCAGCGGCTGCAGATCCAGGTTCATGACGGAAGCGGTCATGCGTGCGTCTCCTCGGTTTTGATGCAGGCGAGAAAGGGCGGCGCTGGCGCGGCGCCGTCCCGGGGTCACTGCCGGCGCAGCCCGTGGAACTCCGGCCGCAGGACCTGGCCGCGGATGAGCCCGATATCGTCCAGCATCCGGTCGTCCAGGAGGGCTGCGTCGTCACTCCTGGGCCAGCGCAGGGCCTCGCCTGCGGCTCGCACGATGCGGCCGGCCAGAGCGGCAAGGGACACGCCCGGGCGGGGCTCCGGCCAATCCAGGCCCAAATGCGAGGGATTCAGGTAGGTCATTGTCTGCTCCATCTTCGCGCCGACGGCGCGGGTCCATACCGATTGGTCTGTCTTATATAAACAGACCGGTCGGTTTGTCAAATAGATTGTGCCCCGGATTGTGTCAGATTTGCGGAAGTAGCAAGGACATATCTTGCACTTCCCAGGCGATGCGGTAAATTACCGACCAGTTTGTTTCGAGGCAACTATGTCCGAGAAGGGCGAAGTCACCCGCCAGCGCATCATCAAGGCCGCCGAGGGCTTGGTGTTGAAGCATGGCTTCGCCGGCACGTCGCTGGAAGACGTGCTCCGCGAAACGGGGCTGACCAAGGGCGCCTTCTTCCACCACTTCAAGAGCAAGGCCGAGCTGGGGCGGGCGATCGCCGAGAGCTACGCCGAAGCCGACATGAAAATGTTCGTCGACTGGTCGGCCCAGGCCGACCGGCTCAGCGACGATCCCTACGAGCGGGTGATGATCTTCCTCAGGCTGCTCGAGCAGTTCCTCGACGGGCTGACCGAGCCGCCGCCGGGCTGCGTGCTGGCCTCCTACGTCTATGCCAGCGGCATGTTCGAGCCGGCGGTTCGGCAATACGTGCGCGACCGGCTGCAATGGTGGCAGGATCTCTACGAGAAGAAGTTCCAGGCGCTGATCGATGCCCGTCCGCCGGCGGCGCCGGCCACGGCACGCGCGCTGGCCGAGATGATCGCCTCGATCATCCAAGGCGCCTTCGTCCTTGGCATGGCGTTCAAGGACCGTGAGCTGATGAAGCGCCAGTCGCAGCAGTTCCGCCAGTACCTGGAGCTGCTGTTCCGTCCCAAGCCGATCTAGCCGGTCGGGACACCCTTCGTCGTCGAGTACTCGAAATGCAGCGCCTCGCCCGGATGCACGCGCGGATAGATCGCATGCGCGGCCTGGGCGGCCTCGGCGAAGCCCGTGAGGATCAGTTTCAGCTTGCCCGGGTAAGTGGCGATGTCGCCCACCGCGTGGATGCCGGGGATCGAGGTGGCGCAGGTCGACGGATCGACAGCGATGTGGTTGCGCTCCAGGTTTAGGCCCCAGCCGGCGATGGGTCCGAGCGTCATCGCCAACCCGAAGAAGGGCAGCAGGAAATCCGCCTCCAGCCGCCGCGTCGCGCCGTCCAGCGACTTCACGACCACCGCCGCCAGGGTTCTTCCGTCGCCTTCCAGCGCGTCAAGCTGGTAAGGCACGACCATTTCGATGGCGCCTGCCCGGGCAAGCGCCTTCAGCCGCGCCGCGCTTTCCGGCGCGCAGCGGAATTTCTCCCGGCGATGGACGACCATCACCTTGGCCGCGATCTCCGCCAGCGACAGCGCCCAATCGACCGCCGAATCGCCGCCGCCGGCGACGACCACGCGCTTCCCGCGGAATTCGTCGCGCCGTGTGACCAGATAGCGCACCGCGCGGCCCTCATAGGCGTCGATGCCCTGAAGCGGCGGGCGGTTGGGGCCAAAGGCGCCGACCCCGGCGGCGATCATCACCGCGCGCGCCTCAATCGTCGTGCCGGCGCCGGTGGCCAGGCGGAACCCGCCGTCGTTGGTGGCCTTCAGCGTCATCACCTGCTGTCCCAGATGGTAGACGGGATGGAAGGGCGCGGCCTGCGCCGTCAGCTTCTTCACCAGTTCGGCCGCGTCGATACGGGGATAGCCGGGGATGTCGTAAATCGGCTTCTCGGGATAAAGCGCGGTCAACTGGCCGCCCGGCGCATCCAGCGCGTCGAACACAGAGCAGCGCATCCTCAGCATGCCGCATTCGAACACGGCGAACAGGCCGACCGGCCCGGCGCCGATGATCGCGACATCGGTTTTCTCGATCGTTGAAGCCATGGCGACTCTGCGCGCTCCCGGACGGCGAGCCGCTACCATGCGGGTGCGACGGCGGGGGCGCAACCCCTTGCGGCAGAGGGTCTTTCCGCGGCGTTGCGCTGTCCAGCCGCGCCCGCTAGAACCGGCGGCGCATGAAGGCCGCCTCCTTGCCGCCAGCAGCGCCCGCCAAAGCCGTTCGCCCGATCGCGCTTGCCGACGAGGGTGCGACCATGCGCCTGGCCGCGGCGGTGGCGGGCGAGGTCCGCGCGCGCGACGTGATCGCGCTGGCGGGGCCACTCGGGGTCGGCAAGACCGCTTTCGCGCGCGGCTTCCTGGCTGCGCTGGCGCGCCGGCGCGGCGTCGCGCCGCCGGCGGAAGTCCCCAGCCCCACCTTCACCCTCGTGCAATCCTACGCGGTCGGCGGCATTGCCGTCTGGCATTTCGACCTCTATCGCCTGGCGCGGCCGGACGACGCCGTGGAACTCGGCCTCGACGAGGCGCTGGCCGATGGCATCAGCCTGATCGAATGGCCCGAGCGGCTGGGCGGATTGTTGCCGCGCGATCGGCTGGAGATCGCGTTGGCCTATGCGGGACCGGATCGTCCGCAGGCGCGCCTGGCGGTTCTGACCGGGCACGGCGCATGGATCGATCGGGTGAGCCGTGTCGCCTGAACGCGCGGCGATCGTCGAGGCGTTCCTCGACCGCGCCGGCTGGGGAACGGCGCGTCGCGAGGCGCTGCCCGGCGACGCCTCGTTCCGGCGCTACCACCGCCTCTTCCTCGGCAAGCGGCGCGCCCTGCTAATGGATGCGCCGCCGGACAAAGAGGACGTGCGGCCATACGTCCGCGTCGCGCGCCTGCTGCTGCGACTGGGGTTCAGCGCCCCGGCGATCCTGGCCGAGGAGCCCGCGCAGGGCCTGCTGGTGATCGAGGATTTCGGTGACGATACCTACACGCGGCTGCTCGCGGGCGGGCACGACGAGGCCGGGCTCTACCGGCTCGCGGTTGATCTGCTGGTCGCGCTGCGCCGGAAATACCGGCCGGCCGACGGCGAGGGCGTGCCGCCATACGACGACGCGCGGCTGCTGGCCGAGGCGAGCCTGCTCACCGACTGGTTCCTCCCCGCAGCCACCGGCCGCCCCACGCCGGCCGATCTGCGCGAAGAGTATCTGGGGCTCTGGCGCGACCCGCTGCAGGTGGCGCGCGCCGCGCCCGACACGCTGGTGCTGCGCGACTACCACATCGACAACCTGATGCTGGTCACGGGACGGACCGGCATAGCGTCCTGCGGCGTGCTCGACTTCCAGGACGCGGTGATCGGCCCGGCGAGCTACGATCTGGTTTCGCTGCTGGAAGACGCGCGGCGCGACATTCCGCCCGCGCTCGCCGCCGCCATGTATCGGCGCTACGAGGCGGCGTTTCCCGGCGCCGACCGCGATGCGTTCGCGGCCAGCTATGCGGTGCTCGGAGCACAGCGCAACGCCAAGATCGTCGGCATCTTCACGCGGCTGTGCGTGCGCGACGGCAAGCGCGGGTACCTGGGGCACATTCCGCGCGTCTGGCGCCTGCTCGAGGGCGACCTGAAGCATCCGGCCCTGGCGGCGCTGCGCGCCTGGTTCGACCGGCACGTGCCGGTCGAACTGCGCGCCGTGCCGCGGAGTCTGGCGGCATGAGCCGGGTCCCGAAGCGCGCCATGGTTCTGGCCGCGGGTCTCGGCCTGCGCATGCGTCCGATCACCGAGAAGCTGCCCAAGCCGCTGATCGAGGTCGCGGGGCGCACCCTGCTCGACCG
>CAYMTM010000135.1:0-12615 GCA_964393375.1 uncultured Rhodospirillaceae bacterium | reverse complement strand
TTCTTGGCCAGGATCGAGGCGGTGATCAGCGGGATCGATTCCACCGTCGCGGTCACGTCGCGGATCGCGTAAAGCCGCCGGTCGGCCGGCGCCAGGTCGTCGGTCTGGCCGATGATGGCGGCCCCCGCCTCGCGCACCACCCGCTGGAAGGTCTGGATGTCCGGCCGCGAGTTGTAGCCGGGAATCGCGTCGAGCTTGTCCAGCGTGCCGCCGGTATGGCCGAGGCCGCGGCCGGAGATCATCGGCACGAACCCACCGCAGGCCGCCACGATGGGCGCCAGGATCAGGCTGACCTTGTCGCCAACCCCGCCCGAGGAATGCTTGTCGAGCACCGGCCCGGGCAGGCCCAGCGGCTTCCAGTCGATCGACCGGCCGGAGCGCGCCATCGCCATGGTGAGCGCCACGCGCTCGGCCATCGACAGGCCGCGGAAGAACACTGCCATGGCGAAGGCACCGATCTGGGCCTTGGCGATGGTGCCGTCGACGATGCCCCTGACCATGAATCCGATTTCGTCCTGGCCGAGTGTCCCGCCGTCGCGCTTCTTGCGGATGATTTCCTGGGGCAACAGCATCTTGGCCCTATTTCTTCAGGTGATGCGGTCCGAAAGAAAGCGGCAGTAACTCGCCGAGCGTCACACGCCGGCGAATGCCCCGCGGATCGGCCAAGTGGATCGGCGCGTCGTCCGTCGCGAATTCGCGCAGGCGCTGGCGGCAGCCGCCGCAGGGCGTGACCGGATCGGGCCCCTCGGCCACCACCACGCATTCCAGCACCCGCCGATCCCCTGCCGCGACCAGGGCGCCGATGGCCGAGGCCTCGGCGCATTGGCCTTGTGGATAAGCCGCGTTCTCGACGTTGCAGCCCTGGAACAGTCGCCCGCTCTCCCCCCGGAGGCAGGCGCCGACCTTGAAGCCGGAATAAGGGGCATGGGCGTTGGCGCGCGCCTCCAGCGCCAGGGCCAGCATGCGGGCCAGGGTGTCGTTCTCGGTCATCGCCGGCAATGTGCCGGCCCCCGCCCCCTTTGCCAAGGCCACCCGCGCCGGGTAAACCTTGGGTCCGGCTTCGTGGGGGACCTTTGCCGATGAACATCGAGTTGACCGCCTCCGACGGGCACCGGCTGGCCGCCTATCGCGCCGACCCGCCAAAGGGCGCCACGGGGGGCAAGCCGCGCGGCGGCATCGTGGTGATCCAGGAGATTTTCGGCGTCAACCGCCACATGCGGCGGGTGACCGACGGCTTTGCGGCCGACGGCTACCTGGCGATCTGTCCGGCGCTGTTCGACCGCGTGGAGCGCGGGGTGGAGCTTGGCTACGGGCCGGAGGACATCGCCCGCGGGCGCGACCTGCGCGCCAAGATCGGCTGGCCGCAGGTGCTGGCGGACATGGACGCGGCGATCAAGGAAGCGCGCGCGGCCGGCAAGGTGGGCGTGGTCGGCTATTGCTGGGGCGGGTCGGTGGCCTGGCGCACCGCCACCCAGCTCAAGGTCGACGCGGCCGTGGGGTATTACGGCGGCATGGTGGCGGAGTTCGCGGCCGAGGACCCGAAATGCCCGGTCATGCTGCATTTCGGCGAGAAGGACCAGTCAATCCCCATGTCGCAGGTGGAGACGGTCCACAAGCACCACCCCCGCCTGCCGATCCACGTCTATCCCGCCGACCACGGGTTCAACTGCGAGGACCGCAAGCAGTACGACGCCGAAGCCGCCAAGCTCGCCCGCGAGCGCACGCTGGGGTTCTTCCGCAACCATGTCGGCTGAGACCACCCCCAAGATCCGCATCCGGGGCCTGAAGAAGAGCTTCGGCGAGAACAAGGTGCTGGACGGGGTCGACCTGGACATCATGCCGGGCGAGGCCGTGGCCCTGGTCGGCCGGTCGGGCTCCGGCAAGTCGGTGCTGGCGAAATGCGTGCTGGGCCTTATCCGCCCCGACGAAGGCACGATCGAGATCGACGGCGTCGATCTATGGACGATGTCGGGGCGCGAGCGCGAGAAGTCGATCGCGCGGTTCGGCGCGCTGTTCCAGGCGGGCGCGCTGTTCGACAGTCTGCTGGTCTGGCAAAACGTCGCTTTCACCCTTACCTCGGCGCGCGGCTGGAAGGACGAGGACGCCAAGAAGCTGGCGATCGAGCGGCTGGCCGACGTGGGCATGGACGCGGCGGTGGCCGACCTGTACCCGGCCGAGCTTTCGGGCGGCATGCAGAAGCGCGTGGCCTTCGCGCGCGCGCTGGCAGCCGATCCCGAGATCGTGGTGCTCGACGACCCGACTGCCGGCCTCGACCCCATCGTGACCACGGCGATCAGCAAGCTGATCGACCGCATCATCCGCGACTCCCACTCGACCGCGCTGATCATCACCCAGGACCTGACGGTGATCACGCACATCGCCAACCGCGTGGCGATGCTCTACGACGGCAGGATCATCTGGACCGGGCCGGCGCAGCAGGTGACGAGCTCAGGCAACGAGTACGTCGACCAGTTCATCCACGGCCGCCGCAAGGGCCCGATCGAAGTGGACGTGGCGGCGGCGTAGCGGCTACGTCGTTCCCAGCACCCTGCCCGCCACCGCGTCGAGCTTCATCACCATCGCGGGATCGCGCTGGTCGGGTGCAGTGATGATCGCCGTGTCGAGCGCGGTGTGGCAGCCGGCGTGGCAGGATTCGGTGCGGGTGTGCAGCTTGGGCGCAGTCGCCTTGACCAGGGCGCGCGCCTTGTCGGCGTTCTCCAGCAGCACCTTGATCACCAGCTCGACCGACACGTCGTCGTGGTGCGGATGCCAGCAGTCGAAGTCGGTGACCATGGCGACGGTCGCGTAGCACATCTCCGCCTCGCGGGCGAGCTTGGCCTCCGGCATGTTGGTCATGCCGATCACCGCGCTGCCCCAGGAGCGGTAGAGCTCGGACTCCGCGCGGGTGGAGAATTGCGGCCCTTCCATCACCAGGTAGGTGCCACCGCGGGTATAGGGAACGCCGATCTCCTTGGCCGCGGCCTCCAGGTGGTCGCCCAGGCGCGAGCACACCGGATCGGCCATCGCCACGTGCGCCACTAGGCCGGAGCCGAAGAAGCTCTTGTTGCGCGCGAAGGTGCGGTCGATGAACTGGTCGACGATGACGAAATGTCCCGGCGGCAGGTCCTCGCGCAGCGATCCGCAGGCGCTGAGCGAGAGGATCTCGGTCACGCCGGCGCGTTTCAGCACGTCGATATTGGCGCGGAAATTGAGCTCGGAGGGCGGCACGCGGTGGCCGCGGCCGTGGCGCGGCAGAAAGACGATCTTCTGGCCCGCCAGCTCGCCGAAGCACAATTCGTCGGACGGCACGCCATAGGGCGAGGCGACGCGCCGCCACTGGACGTTTTTCAGCCCGTCGATCTGGTAGACGCCGCTGCCGCCGATGACGCCGATCACCGGCGGCGTGCCGGGCTTGCCTGCGCCCGCTGCCATGGCGGCGGGCGCGGCGCTCAATGGATGCCCTTCCAGACCTTGCGCTTGACGGCGTAAAGCAGCCCGGACAGCACGATCAGGAACAGGACGACCTTGACGCCCATCTGCTTGCGGGCTTCCAGCTCGGGCTCGGCCGCCCAGGTCAGGAAGGTCGCCACATCATGCGCCATCTGCGGCACCGTCGCCTTGGTGCCGTCGGCGAACGCGACGGCGTTCTCGGCGAGCGGCGGGGCCATCGCGATCTGGTGGCCCGGGAAATATTTATTGTAGCTCATCCCCGGCTGCATCGCGATGTCCTTGGGCGGATCGCCGTAGCCGGTGAGCAGGGCGTGGACGTAGTCCGCGCCGTGGTCGCGCGCCTTGGTGATCAAGGTCAGGTCCGGCGGCAAGGCGCCGTTGTTGGCAGCGCGCGCCGCTTCCTCGTTCGGGAACGGCGACACGAAGCGGTCCGACGGCCTGCCCGGGCGCTTGAACATCTCACCCTTGTCGTCCGGCCCGTCCGTCACCTCGAAGCCCGCGGCGATCGCCTTGACCTCGTCCTCGCTGAAGCCCAGCGCGGCGAGGTTGCGGTAGGACAGGAGCCGCATGGAGTGGCAGGCGGCGCAGACCTCCTTGTAGACTTGGTAGCCACGCTGCAGCGCCGCGCGGTCGAAGGTCCCGAACATGCCGCCGAAGGACCAGTGCTGGCGCGGCGGTCTAGGTGCATCCTCGGCCGCGCGCGCACCGCCCGCCAGCAGGGCCGCGCCCAGGGCCAACGCCGCGACCGCGCCAACGCGTCCCATCGACTTGCTCCGCGCGCGCATCATGCCTTACTCCCGCTCAAGACCGGCGCCGATATCGATTTGGGCAAGGCGAGCGGACGCTCGACGAAGCCGATGACCGGCAGGATCACGAAGAAATGGGCGAAGTAGTAGAAGGTGCCGATCCGCGCCACCCACAGCGCCAGGCCCTCCGGCGGCTTGCCGCCGGCCCAGGTCAAGGCCACGCAGTCGATCACGAACACCCAGAACAGCCACTTGTAGATCGGGCGGAACCGGGCGCTGCGCACACGCGAAGTGTCGAGCCAGGGCAGGATGAACAGGATCAGGATCGACCCGAACATGGCGATGACGCCCAAAAGCTTGTTCGGGATCGAGCGCAGGATCGCGTAGTACGGCAGGAAATACCATTCCGGCACGATATGCGCGGGCGTCTGCAGCGGGTTCGCCGGGATGTAGTTGGCCGCGTCGCCCAGCGCGTTCGGCGCGAAGAACACGAACAGCGCGTAGAAGATCATGAACACCGCCACGCCGTAGAGATCCTTGACGGTGTAATACGGATGGAACGGGATCGTGTCCTGCGGGCCGGTCGCGTCGATGCCCAGCGGGTTGTTGGACTTGGTGGTGTGCAGCGCCCAGATGTGCAGGAACACCACGCCCACGATCACGAACGGCAGCAGGTAGTGCAGCGAGAAGAAGCGGTTGAGCGTAGGGTTGTCGACCGCGAAGCCGCCCCACAGCAACGTGACGATCCAATCGCCGACGAAAGGGAAAGCCGAGAACAGGTTGGTGATGACGGTCGCGCCCCAGAAGCTCATCTGGCCCCAGGGCAGCACGTAGCCCATGAAAGCGGTGGCCATCATCAGCAGCAGGATCACGATGCCGAGCCACCACAGCACCTCGCGCGGCGCCTTGTAGGACCCGTAATACATCCCGCGGAAGACGTGGATATACACGACGATGAAGAACATCGACGCGCCGTTCATGTGGATGTAGCGGATCAGCCAGCCGTAGTTCACGTCGCGCATGATGTGCTCGACGCTGTCGAAGGCGTAGTTCACGTGCGGCGTGTAGTGCATGGCCAGGAAGATGCCGGTGACGATCATCACCACCAGCATGAAGCCGGCCAGCGAGCCGAAGTTCCACCAGTAGCTGAGGTTCTTGGGCGCCGGATAGTCGAGCGCCGCATGCTGCATGGTCGAGAAGATCGGCAGCCGCTGGTCGACCCACTTCACCAGCCTGTGGTTGAAGAAGGCGTCCATGGACGAAGGCGTGGAGGACATCGCGCGCGCTCCTAGCCGATCTTCACGAGCGTATCGGTAAGGAAACTGTAGGTCGGCACGTACAGGTTCTTCGGCGCCGGTCCCTTGCGGATGCGCCCCGACGTATCGTAGTGCGATCCGTGGCAGGGGCAGAACCAGCCGCCGTAGTCGCCGCGCGGCTCGCCCACCTTGGTGCCCAACGGCACGCAGCCGAGATGCGTGCACACCCCCAGCACGATCAGCCATTCCGGCTTCTTGACGCGCGCGGCGTCGGGCTGCGGATCGGGCAGGTCGCGCAGCGGCACGTCGGCGGCCGCCTTGATCTCCTCCGGCGTGCGATGGCGCACGAAGGTCGCCTTGCCGCGCCACTTGACGGTGATGGCCTGGCCGACCTGGATCGGCGCCAGGGGCACTTCGATCGACGAGAGCGCCAGCGTGTCCGCCGCCGGGTTCATGCTGGAGATGAAGGGCCAAGCCGCCGAGGCCGCCCCGATCGCGCCGGCCGCGCCGGTCAGCATGAACAGAAAGTCCCGGCGATTGGCGTCGTCGTGCACGCCAGCCGCGGAACCGGGTTTAGCGGTATCCGCCATAGACCTAACCTCTTGTGCAGCCCCGGCCGGCAGACGCGACCGGCCGATAGCCATTCAGAACCATGACTCACCCACCCGCGTCGGGACAGGGACGCCCGGACGCGAAGCCGACGTCGCAAAGCCCCCACGGCGGCCGGGGTTGGTATAATGGAAATTCAGCGCATTGCAAAGGCCAAGCAGGCCTGGCGCGTGCGGGTGAGCAATGCTCGACAAATCAGCCGGATGCGCGCTTTTCTTGCAGCCATGCGGCTGGTCCTGTTCGAACCCGACATCCCGCAGAACACCGGGGCAATCCTGCGCCTGGGCGCCTGCCTCGGCGTCGCGGTGGACGTAATCGAACCTTGCGGCTTCCTGTGGGACGACCGCCGATTGCGCCGCGCCGGCATGGACTACCTGGAGGGCGTGGATCTGACTCGTCATGCCTCCTTCGCGGCATATTTGCGCCATCGCGCCTCCAGGCCGGCGCCCGGGCGGCTTGTCCTGTTGACGACCCGTGCCACGCTCGTGCATGTCGAGTACATGTTCCGGCCGGATGATTCGCTGGTGCTTGGGCGCGAAAGCACCGGCGCCCCCGAAACCCTCCACCAGGCCGCCGACGACCGCCTGCGCGTTCCGCTGGCGCCGGGCATGCGCTCGCTCAATGTGGCGCTGGCCGCCGCCATCGTGCTGGGCGAGGCGTTGCGCCAGACCAATCTTTACCCCGGCCGGCCATGATCGAGCCCGCCGCGCCTTCCTCGTCGCCCGAACGCCGGCAACGCGCCGCGCGGTGGTTCGAGGAGCTGCGCGACCGCATCTGCGCCGCGTTCGAGGCGATCGAGGACGAGCTGGCGACGGTGGCGCCGGCCCTCGCCGAGGGTCGGCCGGCGGGACGCTTCGAACGCAAAGCCTGGCAGCGCCCCGAACCCGAGGGCGGCGGCGGCGTGATGTCGATCATGCGCGGCCGCGTGTTCGAGAAGGTCGGGGTGAACGTCTCCACCGTCATGGGCGAGTTCTCGCCCGATTTCCGCGCCCAGATTCCCGGCGCAGCGGACGATCCGCGCTTCTGGGCCAGCGGCATCTCGCTGGTCGCGCATCTGCGCTCGCCCAAGGTCCCGGCCGTGCACATGAACACCCGCCATATCGTCACGACCAAGGCCTGGTTCGGCGGCGGCGCGGACCTGACGCCGATGGTGCCGGTCGAGGCGGACACGTTCGACTTCCACGCCGCACTCAAGACCGCCTGCGACCGCCACGATCCGGCCTATCATGCGCGGTTCAAGCAATGGTGCGACGAGTATTTCTTCCTGAAGCACCGCGGCGAGCCGCGCGGCGTCGGCGGCATCTTCTACGACAACCTGGACAGCGGCGATTTCGAGCGCGATTTCGCCTTTACGCGCGATGTGGGGCTGGCGTTCCTCGACGTCTACCCGCGCATCGTGCGCCGGCGCCTGGCCGAGACCTGGACCGAGGCCGACCGCCGCCACCAGCTCCAGCGCCGCGGCCGCTACGTCGAGTTCAACCTGCTCTACGACCGCGGCACGAAGTTCGGCCTGATGACCGGCGGCAATGTCGAGGCGATACTGATGTCGCTGCCGCCCGAGGCGGCTTGGCCTTAAGCGATCGTCCGAGAAGGGGGTATGCCCATGCTGTTGCGCGCCCTGATTGCCTTTTGCGCGGTGGGACTGGCGAATGCCGCCCTGGCGCAGGGCCAGCCGCCGCCCGCGCCCAAGCAGACGCTGCCGATCGGCGCTTTCTTCGGCATCTTCAAGGGCAGCGGCATCGCCGAGCTGGAGAGCAGCTCGCAATTCAAGACCTCGATGCGCGAGACACAGGTGGAGATCCGCCCGACCTCCGACGGCGGCTTCACGGTTGCCTGGAGCACGACAGCCCCGCGCGGCAATCCCAACCAGCCCACGCAGAAGACCAAGAGCACCGAGGCCGCCTTCAAGCCGACCGCCAAGCCCGGCGTCTACGAGTCGGCGAAGCCCGCCAACCCGGTGACCGGCGGCGACCTGATGTGGGCCAGATTGCAGCGGCAAACCCTCACCGTCTACGCCATGACCACCACCGAGGACGGGCGCTACGAGATGCAGAAATGGGAACGCACGCTCCAGGGTACCGGCATGACCATGGTCTACACCCGCATCAGCGACGGCGAGCCGACTCGTTCGGTCAAAGCCAGGTTGACAAAGGAGGGGCGCTAACGCACCCCCACCCCGAGTCCCCGCCTTCGCCACGGGCGGAACCGCATCGCGTCCAGCTCGCCGGCGATGCGGTTGCGGTCGAGCCGCGGCGGCACAAGGAGCCTGGGCGGCTTCAATCCGCCCGCGAGGCTGCCGACGACGACGGCGTTGCGGTCGACCTCGCCCGGCGTGTCGAGCACCTGCGCCTGGAAGCCTGCCGCCGCCATGCCGGCGGCGATCGCGTCGGCGGTTGGATCGCGGTCGTGGTCGAGCAGCACGTTCGCTAGCACATGGCCCGACCGGCCGAGGCACCGCCGCGCGTCGCGGAAGAACTCGGCGGATCGCAGATGTGGCGGCACCCTGTCGCCCATAAAGGCGTCGACGACGACCGCGTCGTAGCGGCCCCGGCACCGCCGCAGGAGTTCCGCCCCGTCGCCGATCCGGCAACGGATCGCCGGATGCAAGGCGAAGTGCTCGCGGGCCAGCGCGAAGGAGACGGCGTCGATGTCGACGACGGTCACGTTGCGGCCGATGCGCGCCAGCATCGTGCCGAGCGTGCCGCCGCCGCAGCCGATCATCAGCACGTCGCGCGCCCGGGTCTGGACCACCAGCCCGTAGAGGGCGTGGATGTAGTAGGACAGGCTCACCCCGTCCCGGTCCACGTGGCTCTGCAGCCCCTCACCTTGCATGTAGATGCGGGAATTGCCGGCCCGGCTGCGCAGAATCGTGATCTCGCCGAAGCTGCCGCCGGACCGCGCGATCCTGGCCACGCGCCGCCGGCCCCTCAGCCGCGCAGCGCTATGAAAGCCACGCCTGCCATCCGCTCCAGCCCGCCACGGCATGTGCGATCATGGCGTAGCCTACGCCGGCGGCGTGCACGCCGTCGCCGGCCGCCACCGCAGCATGCCAGGCATCGTTGTCGATCAGCCGCGGGAACAACGGCAGGTAGGGTACCCCGATCTCGGCGGCCAGCGCCTCGTAGGCGCGGTCGAGCGCGGCGATGCGGTCGTTCTGGAAGTCGTAGGTAACGCCGGCCGCCGGGCTGACGCGCTGGCCCGTCCGGCGGACCGGCGCGGGTCCGACCCACAGCGTGGGCTTCCATGACTTGGCTTCGCTCAGCATGGCGCGCGCGATCGCGATCGAGCGTTCCTGCGGCACCCGGATCTGCCCGTTCTGCTCGACCGCGGTGTCGTTGACGCCGAAGGCGAAGACCAGCCGGCCCTGCACGTGATCCGGCAGCCGCGCGGCGCATTCCGCCCGCCAGCGCTGCTGGATGAGCGCCGAGGTGTCGGCGCGGATGCCGAGGTTGTAGAGCGTCACGTCGTGCCCGTCGGCCCAGGCGCGATGGCATAGCCGGCCCGGCCAGCCCCGGAGCTCCTCGTCGCTCGTGCCGAGCGTGATGCTGTCGCCGACGAAGCAGACGCGGAAAATGGCCATTCATCCCCCCGTGCTAGGACAATCGCCGCCGCAACTCGGCCAGGCAGGCCGCGCGGTCGGCGGCGAAATCGCCTTCTTCCCACCAGGCGGCCAGGGAGTCGATCAGCGCGCCGACCTCGGGCCCGGCCGGTACGCCCAGCGCCAGCACGTCGCGGCCCCTGACCGGCAGCTCGCGACGGCGCCATGCCGTGGCTTCATCCAGCAGCCCGCGCCAGTCCTCGGCTTCGCGGCGCGCCAGCGCGCCCTTCTGACGCGCGGTCGTCTCGGCCCAAGCCAGCAGCACCAGGTCGCGCCGCGGCGCATCGTCCAACCGGTTGAAGGCGACGCGACGCGCCTTGGCGGGAAGCTCGGGCGACAGCGCGACCGGGGGCGCGGCAAGCATCGACAGGCGATCGCGCTGCGCGACGGACAGGCGCAGGCGCTCGGCCACCGCGACGGCCGCCTGGGCGCCCCCGGCGATCAGCGCAGCCAGGCGGCGGATCGCATCCGCGCCGACGGTGATGCCTTCGATCGTCACCAGCGCACGCAGCATTTCGATCCGCCGCGCCTCGGCGAGATAGGCCGCGAGGACGCCCGCTTCCTCCATCAGCGCCAGTACTGAGGCGGGATCGGCGGCCTCGAGCAGGCGCAGGGTCTCCTGCGCCAAGCGCTCGCCGGAGAGCGTGGGAAGCAGGTGCGCCAGGCGCTTGCAGGCGGCCAACCCTTCGGGGTCGGGCGGCGGCCTGCCGTAGTGCGCGTTGAAGCGGAAGAAGCGCAGCAGCCGCAGCACGTCCTCGCGGATGCGGGTCTCGGCATCGCCCACGAACCGCACGCGTCCGGCTTCAAGGTCCGCCCGCCCGCCGAAATAGTCGTAGAGCGTGCCGTCGGGCGCACAGGACATGGCGTTGAAGGTGAAATCGCGCCTTGCGGCGTCGGCGCGCCAGTCGTCGGTGAAGGCAACCACGGCGCGCCGGCCGTCGGTCGCGACATCGCGGCGCAAGGTGGTGATCTCGTAGGGCTGGTGCTCGCTGACGGCGGTGACCGTGCCGTGCGCGATGCCGGTCGGCACGGCGTGGAGCCCCGCCTTCTTGAGGCGCTGCATCACCAGTGCGGGCGGTTCCGGCGTCGCGATGTCGATATCCTTCACCGGCCGCCCGATGCAGGCGTCGCGCACGCAGCCGCCGACGAAGCGCAGCTCGGCCCCGCCGGCGGCGAGCGCGTCGATTACCGCGCGCGTCGCCGGCGCCGTCATCCAGGCCTGCGGCTCCAGACGCCCCGTGCCGCCGGGGGCCGTCATCCGCGCGGCGTCATTCGACGATGCGTCCAGGCACCAGCTTGCCGCCTTCGATCCGGGCTGGCTCGTAGCGCCCCCCCGGTTTGGCGCCCGTATCGACGAAATTGATCGCCAGCGACACCAGCACCAGCACCATCCCCGCCAACGCCAGCCACCACCACGGAACGTCGACTTCCGGCGGCGCGTTGCTCCCCGTCGGGTCGGCCGCGCGGGCGCGCCGGGCCATGTACCAGACGTAGAGGAAGTAGAGCGCCGTAGGCAGAACGAGCGGCAGGACGATGGATAGCACGATGCGGATCATTGCCGCCGCCTTCAGCCACGCAGCGCTTCCGACAGGTTGACCAGCATTCCCGCGGTCGCACCCCAGATGTTGCGCTCGAGGTAGGGCCAGACATAGAACTGCCGCACCGCACCGTTGACGGTCCGCTCGCGCAACTCGACATTGCCGGGATCGAGGATGAACTCCAGCGGCACCTCGAAAATCTCGGCCACCTCGGTCGGGTCGGGCCGCAGCACGTCCGAGGGATCGACGATGCCGACCACCGGCGTCACCTCGTAGCCCGTGCGAATCACGTAGGTATCGAGCCGCCCGACGATCTCCACGCTGGCAGGCATCAAACCCACCTCCTCCCGCGCCTCGCGCAGCGCACAGGTGATCGCGTCCGCGTCGCCCTCCTCGATGCGGCCGCCGGGAAAGCTGATCTGCCCGGCATGGTCGGCCAGATGCGGCGAACGCTGGGTCAGCAGCACCGTCATGCCGGCCGCGCGATCGACCAGCGGCACCAGGACCGCGGCCGGCCGCAGGGCCATGCCCTGCGCCAGCAGCTCGCGCCGGCGCAGGTCGGGGTTGAGGTCGCCGTCGCCGCGTTCGCGCGCCCTCGGCGGCGCCGCCTGGCGACGGCGGACCGCATCGCGGGTGAGCCGGTGTCCGGCAATCAGCATGGCCCCTCCGGGCGGCCGAGCGGGAAGAACGTGCCGGCGCTCCAGACCCCGAAATGGCTCTGTCCCCCGACGCATTCGCAGCCGCCTAGCGCGACTAGTTCGTAGTAGACCGGGCGCGCGATCAACGCCTCCAGGCCTGTGCGCACAAGGACATAAGGTCGGGGCTCCTCGGTCACAGGATCGTGAACCACGCGAATCGGATGTGCCTTGTCGGCGACGATTTCGTCATCGACATTGGTGCGGAAGCGCAGGCGTTGCGTGCGACCTGTGCCCTCGGCATCCACGGCGACGGCGAGGAAAGGAGCATCGTCGACGACGATCCTGCCGCGCTCGGCCGGGGTCACCAGCCAGAAGCTGCCGTCGGCTTCGCGCCGCAGCACCGTGGAAAACAGCCGGACCAAGGCCTTACGCCCGATCGGCGAGCCCTGGTAGTGCCACACACCCTCGCGGTCGATCCGCATGTCCAGATCGCCGCACAGGACCGGCACGCGGCTTGCGGAACCCGGGACGGGCGCATGCGCAATGGAATTGCTTGCCGCGTCGGCCGCCGTCGCGAGGGCTTTTAGTATATTTTCGGGATCCGGTGTCATAGTCCGTGTCGTCATATGATCATAGGTCCCGAACCGACCGGCAAGCCATCGTGGAGGGTTAACCCGTGACCTTGTCCGATACCGTCGTCGACCCGTCCGATCCGAAGTTGCTGCTGGCCGAGGTCGAGGCGACCGGCCAGCGCCTGGCCGCCGCTCGCGAGCGCCTGGG
>CAYMTM010000134.1:0-12675 GCA_964393375.1 uncultured Rhodospirillaceae bacterium | reverse complement strand
AGCATCAGGCCGGTGACGATCAGCAGCGCCGCGGGCGTCGCGGTCTGTGGCAGCGCGATCGCCGGACCTCCCAGCGACACGCCCAGGGCGGGCTCGCCCGGAACGGAAGCGGCGACGGGTGCGGGCGCCGCGGCCGGCATTGCGGCGAGTTGTTGCGCGCGCACGGCCACGCTCTGGCGCAGCAGCGAGCCGGGCAAGGCGCCATGGCGCCGGCCTTCGTCGGCGGCCGCGGGCGAAGCCTCGCCGAACACCTTCTCGTAGGTCCAGCCCTTGGGCAGGTTGGTCGGCATCATGCCGCCCTCCAGCGGCAGGCTCTCGGGCCGCGCCGGCGTGGCGTCCACGGCGACCAGGCTGGTGTACCTGGTCACCAGGTTGTGGTTGAGCGCCACGGCGACCACCTGTGCGCGGACATCGTCCTGCCTGGCCCCGAGGAAGCCCTGGTCCTCCAGCGCCTCGACCTTGCGCCGCGCCCACAGCGCCGGCACGCCGGCGGGCGGATCGTCGCCGGCCGCAAGCGCCAGGTCGACGCGCCACGGCCGGCCCGCGATCTTGCCGGTCAAGGCGACCTGTCCCGCGGCGCCGATGGGCAGGCGCGCCGCGACCACGACCGGCTCGCCTTCGTAGAGGTCGGGCAGGGGATCGGGCAGGGAGTCGGCATCCCCGTCAGGCCAGGCGACCGCCAGATCGGTCACAAGGGGATGCTCCAGGCGGCGGAACAGTCCGCTCATGCGTTCGGCCACCTGCTCGGGCTTGCCGATGAACACGGCGCCGCCGCGCCCCACTTCGGCCGCCTTGCGCATGAAATAGCCGTTGGGTGCCGAGCCGATGCCGATGGTGAACAGCCGCGAGTCGCCCAGGCGCGCGCGCACCTGGTCCAGCAGCGCCGCCTCGTCGCCTACCGCGCCGTCGGTCAGGAAAACGACCTGGCGCAGACGCGTCGGGTCGGTGTTGCCGTCCAGCGCGAGGTCGAGCGCCTGGCGCATCTCGGTGCCGCCCTCGGCCTTCAAGAGGTCGACCCAGGCCTGGGCGCGGCGGAGAAATTCCGGCGTCGCCGGTTCGGCACGGGCGAACAGCCGCCGCGCGCGGCTGTTGAACTCGATCACGTTGAAACTGTCGGAGGGCTTCAGGCGCGCCAGCGCCAGGCCGAGCGCCTGCTTGGCCTGCGCGATCGACTCGCCGTGCATCGAGCCGGACGTGTCGATCACGAAAATCGCCTCGCGCGGCAGCCGGCTTTCGGGCGCGCCGATCGCGGGCGGCATGACGGTCAGCAGCGCGTAGCGCCCGTCGCGCTGCGTCTCGGCGAACACGCGCGCCAGCGGCTCGACACTCGCGGCCGGCGTCCATTCCAGCTCGAAGTCGCGGTCGGCCGGGACCGCGCCCGCGGCCAGCACGATCCGCCAGGCCCCGTCCGGTCCCTGCGTCCGGTCGACAGCGTGGAAGGGGCTGTTGATACGCCCGACCGGGAAACCGGGGTCCAGGCGCACCGCGATCTCCACCGGGTCGATCGGCCCGGCGGCGGGGTGGATCACCGGCGGCGTGATGCGGTCGGCGTCCGGCACGCGGGGCGCCGGCACGATGCCGCCGCCGCCCGCCACAAGCGCCTGGCCCTTCGGGACGTAGCGCGGACCGACCACCATCGGGAAGCGCAGGCGATAGGTCTGGCCGTCGCGCTCGACCGTCTGGGCATAACCCAGCCGGACCTCGATCTCCTCGCCGGGCGCGATGTTGGCGACCGAGGCGGTGAAGATGTTCGGGCGTTCCTGCTCGAGCAGGCTGGCCCGGCGGCCGGAATCGCGCGCCTGGTCGAATTCCTTCCTGGCCTGCTGGCGCTCGGCGACGCGCCCGTCGATCACGCGCCCGCCCACCGCCATGCGCAAACTGTCCACGGCCGCCGTCTCGGGAAGGGGGAAGACGTAGACGCCCTCAAGCCAGTCCGGCGAGACGTTCTTGAAGCGCTGAGCCACCGCGACGCGCGCCGACACGCCGCCCACGCCCATCTCGACCTGGGTCGACAGCAACGGCACGGCGCGCCAGGTCTGGCCGTCGCGTTCGCGGTAGAGCAGCGCGCCGCGCCCGGCCTCGCCGGGGTGTCGGAAGGTCTGCCCGGCCGCGGGCGTGGCGCCGGCCTGCGACCAGCCCAGACCGGCAAGGACCAGCAGCAGGGCGAGGAGCGCGTTCAACATCAGGCTGAGCAGGCAGGCGGGCCGGCACGCGCCCGTGGGCGCAGCGGAAGCGGTGGGTCGCATAGTCGCAGGGTCCCCTTGGTTGGCGCCGGGCAGAATTTTCCGGCGCCCTCGATCCAAGCAGAGACCTGCGGCGGGCCGATGCCGGCCGCGTGGCAATCCGTCGCCAAGTTGGAGGCGGCAGCCCTGGCATTATGGCGCCGCCGCGGCAAGGCGGCGGCGAGGGGTTAACTAGCCGGCCTTGCGGTCCTCGGCGGCCAGTTCCCGGTCCAGCGCGTCCATGTTGCGATAGAGTTGGACCAGCATGCGCTTGAGCAGCTTCGCCTGCGGGCCGGAGAAGCCCTGCAGCGCCACGGCTTCGTAGTGCAGCGCGATCGGGATGATCCTCGCCGTCACGTTGCGGCCGGCCTCGGTCGCGTGGACGGCGACGCTGCGCGCATCGTCGTCCTGGCGCACGCGGCGGACCAGCCCTTGGCGCTCCATTGCGTCGGCTACCCTGGACAGCGTGGACTGGTCGATCGAGGTGCGCTCGGCCAGTTCGCCCATGCGCCGGCCGTCGGACTCGTTCAGCGCCGCCAGCACGCGCCACATCGGCAGGGTCAGCCCGTAGTCGCGCACCACCTGGGTGAAAGACGCCGCGATGCGCGCGCCGGCGCGGTTGAGCAGGTACGGCAGGTAGTCGTCGAGCGGCTTCATCGTCAAGCCGCGATGCGCTTGTGCGCCCCCTCGAAGGCGGGCGCCACCTGCTCCATGAAGCGCTGCATCTGCTCCTTCACCATGGCGTGCGGTTTCAGCCCGTAGTTGAAATAGAGGATCACCTCGCCGATGCCCGCGCGCTCCACGCCCTTCAGATCCTCGATGATCTTCTGCGGCGAGCCGACCAGCACCGACTTCGAGGTCAGGCTCTCCGGCTTCATGTTCTTCAGGATGTCGACGATCTCGATGAAGTACTTGTAGGTCGGCGGCACCTTGGCCGGGTCGCTGGGGAAGGCCGAGATCAGCGCGTCGTGGAAATAGCGGATCAGCGCCTCGCGGCCATAGGCCTCGTCGTTCGGGTTGTCGGCGATATGGACGAAGTACGAGCACATGGCGCGCCTGGCCGGGCGCTTGAACTTCCGCTCGCATTCCTCGCGGTAAACCCTGACCGCATCGGCCAGCGAACCGTAGACCATGGCGGCGGCGAAAGGCGCGTAGATGATGTTCCAGTCCCACTTCGCCGCCAGCTCCATCGAAGGCCGCGAGAAGCACGCGACATAGGGACGCAGCGGCTGCTGCACCGGGCGCGGCCGCACCTCCAGGTTCTCGAACTTGTAGAACTGCCCCTGGTGCGACCACTTGCCCGGCTCGGTCCAGGCGCGCCAGACGACTTCCATGCCCTCGGCGAAGAGTTCCGCCGAGCGCGCGAAGTCGGCGCCGAACGGCGCGTATTCCAGCTTGTCATAGCCGCGCCCGGCGGCGAAGTCGACGCGTCCGCCCGACAGCAGATCGAGCGTCGCCCATTGCTCGGCCACGTGCAGCGGATGGTGCACCGGCAGCAACACGACCGCCGGCGCCAGGCGGATGCGCCTGGTCGCGCCGGCGATCTGGGCCAGCAGCATGTTGGGGCAGGCGTTGACGCCCAGGAGGTTGAAATGATGCTCGCCGATCCAGGCCGAGTTGAGCCCTACCGACTCGGCCCACAGCGCCTGCTCGTAGATCTCCCGAATGAATTGTTCGGGCGTGCGCCGGTTGTTCGGATAGCGGTTGTCGCTAAGGGTGAAATACCCGAAATCCATGTCGATCCCTCCCGGTTCCGCCGCGACTGAACGGCGCAGCGTTGCTTTACGCGCATTATACTTGCAAACGCAAAATATGCAAATGCATATTACTGTGCTCCGATCGCCACGCCACCGATTCGTCACGGCAGGATGGGTTAATTCGATTGGACAGGAATCCCCGGTTATGCTTTTGAAGCGCCTGGGGTTCACAAAAGCAAGGGTAGGGTCAACGTAACGTCTGAAGGGAGTTACGATGACCTGGCGTTTTGTGCGGACCGCCCTGGCGGCGGCTGCGCTCGTTGGCCTTGCCGCGCCAGCGGCCGCGAGCATCGCCTACACCTATCACCAGACCGCCAGCAACCCGGCCAATCTTCCGATCGGGATCGAGATGGTCTTTTCCGGACCGGGCGCGTCGGTGGCCGGCAACGCCTCCGCTGGCGGCTTCGCAGGACTGCTGTCGTTCCGTTTCAGCGCAGGTGCCGCCAGCGTGGACCTGCAGGACCTGCTGGACATCCAGCAGCGCTGCGCGCCGCCCGGCCAGCCGGGCTGCCAGTTCCTCCTGCTGTCGTATGACCTGAGCCCGGAGGACGGGTTCATCCGGTTCAACAACACGTCCTTCGACTTCGCCTTCGCCTACGACAACGCGTTCCTGGCGGGCACCTTCAACACCGATTTCCCCGGGCCGGCCGCTTGCCGGCAGAGCGGCGTTTGTCGCTACGAGGGCGGATGGCACGCGGTGCCAGAGCCGTTGGCGGCAGGCCTGCTGGGCGTTGGGCTGGTCGGCCTGGTCGCCGCGGGCCTGCGGCGGCGGGCGGAGACGGTGCCGGCATAGCAGCCACGCCCGGGAAGCCGTTGCACGGCGCTGCGCCAGGCCCTAGGGTGCCGGCGCCGTTCAACCTCCGTTCCGGACGTGGCGCCATGCCGTTTCTTGCCGACCGCCTCAGCAACATCAAGCCGTCGCCGACCATCGCCGTCACCACCAAGGCCATGGAGCTGAAGGCGGCTGGCCGCGACGTCATCGGCCTCGGCGCCGGCGAGCCCGATTTCGACACGCCGCAGAACATCAAGGACGCCGCGATCCGTGCGATCAACGCGGGCGAGACCAAGTACACCGCCGTGGACGGCACGCCGGCTTTGAAGAAGGCGATCTGCGCCAAGTTCAAGCGCGAGAACGGGCTCGACTACCAGCCGAACCAGATCACCGTGGGCACCGGCGGCAAGCAGGTGCTCTACAACGCCCTGGTCGCGACCCTCAACAAGGGCGACGAGGTGATCATCCCCGCGCCCTACTGGGTCAGCTATCCCGACATGGTGGCGCTGGCCGAGGGGACGCCGGTGCCGGTGGCCTGCGGCGAGAACAACGGCTTCAAGCTGACGCCCGAGGCGCTGGACGCGGCGATCACGCCCAAGACCAAGTGGCTGATCCTGAACTCGCCCTCGAACCCCACGGGTGCTGCCTATACCAGGGCCGAGCTGAAGGCGCTGACCGACGTGCTGGTCAGGCATCCGCATGTCTGGGTGATGACCGACGACATGTACGAGCACCTGGTCTACGACGATTTCGCGTTCGCCACGGTCGCTGAGGTGGAGCCCCGGCTCTATGGACGGACATTGACCGTCAACGGCGTCAGCAAGGCCTATTGCATGACGGGCTGGCGCATCGGCTATGCCGGCGGCCCGGTCGAGCTGATCAAGGCGATGGCGACCATCCAGTCGCAGAGCACGTCCAATCCGTCGTCGATCAGCCAGGCGGCCTCGGTCGAGGCGCTCAACGGCCCGCAGGATTTCATCCCCCGCAACAACGCGGTCTTCAAGCAGCGCCGCGACCTGGTGGTGGCGATGCTGAACCAGGCCCCCGGCATCCGCTGCCCGAAGCCCGAGGGCGCGTTCTACGTCTTCCCGTCCTGCGCCGGCACGATCGGCAAGAAGACGCCCCAGGGCAAGGTGATCCGGACCGACGAGGACTTCGTGACCTACCTGCTGGAGGCCGAGGGCGTGGCGGTGGTGCAGGGCTCGGCCTTCGGCCTGGCCCCCTATTTCCGCATCTCCTACGCCACCTCGACCGAGGCGCTCAAGGACGCCTGCACCCGCATCCAGCGGGCCTGCAAGGCGCTGTCGTGACGAGCTGTCGGCGGTGGATCGGGACGTTTCGTTCGATGTGGTGACGCCGGCCGCGCTGCCGGTTCTGGAGCCGCTGGTCCGCGCCTACTATGCGGAGGCGGGTGCCGTGTTCGGCAGTGCGCAGCGCCAGGCCCTTCAGCTCCTGGCGGCCGGCGGCGCGTTCGGCCGCGCTTGGCTGATCAAGGACGCGGGCCAGCCCGTGGGCTATGTCGTGGCGACGCTGGGCTTTGCCATACAGCAAGGCGGTCGCGATGCCTTCATCGACGAGATCTACGTCGGGCCCGACCGTCGCGGGCGCGGCCTTGGACGTGCCGCCCTTGCCCATGCCGAGGCGTTCCTGCGCGATGCGGAAGTGCGGACGGTCCACCTGGCCGTCAAGCCGGAACTGCCGCGCACCGCAGCGCTCTACCGGCGATACGGCTTCAAGGACCATGGCTGGCGCATGATGTCGAAGGAACTCGCATGAAGATCGCCGCCTTCGGCACGGGCGGTGTCGGCGGGTATTTCGGCGCGCGGCTGGCGGCGGACGGGCACGACGTCACCTTCGTCGCGCGGGGGAAACATCTCGACGCGATCCGCGCCAATGGGCTCAAGGTGACGAGCGCCCTGGGCGACGTGCTGGTGAAGCCCGCGAAGGCGACCGACGATCCGGTCTCGATCGGGCCGGTCGACGTGGCGATGCTCTGCGTCAAGCTGTGGGACCTCGATGCGGCGGCCGCGGCCTGCAGGCCGCTGGTGGCGGACGGCGGCTACGTGATCCCGTTTCAGAACGGCGTCGATGCCACCCAGCGCGCGGCGGCGGTCCTTGGCGCCGGCAAGGTGGTGGGCGGCGTCGCCTATATCGCCGCGATCATCGACCGGCCCGGCGTGATCAAGCACACCGGAACGATGGCGCGTCTTGCCTTCGGCGAGGCCGACGGGCTCAACTCGCCGCGCGTCGAGCGGTTTCTTGCGATCTGCCGGAAAGCGGGGATCGATGCCGAAATCCCGGCGCACATCGCCGTCGCGCAGTGGCGCAAATTCGCGCTGCTGGCGTCGACCAGCGGCTGGACCTCGCTGACGCGCCGGCCGATGGGGGTGATCCGCGCCGATCCCGACATCCGCGCGGGCCTGCGCAACGCCATCGCCGAGGTGGTGGCGGTCGGGCGCGCCGGCGGCGTGGCGCTCGAACCCGCGGACGTCGAGGCGACGCTGGCGATGATCGACAAGCTGCCGGCGGAGATGAAGACGTCGATGCAGCAGGATCTCGAGCGCGGCAACCGGCTCGAGGCGCCGTGGCTCTCCGGCGCGGTGTCGCGGCTGGGCAAGGAGGCCGGCGTGCCGACGCCGACCCACGACACGATCTACGCGGGCCTCAAGCCTTACGTCGAGGGCGCGAAGCCCTAGCTCCGCCGGTTCGGCGCGCGGCTGAACAGGCGGTGGACCATCGGCTTGAAGGCGTCGATCGGCATGGTGTCGTAGTTGGGATCGAACGCCGTCTGGTCCCATTCGTCGCACAACAGGCAGGTGCGCTCGAAGGCCGGGTGGCCGCGGAAATGCTCGCGCGCGAAGCGGTCCTGCCCCATCAGGTGGAAGAAATGGTAGCCCTGGAAGGTCCGGTGGTTCTGGATCATCCAGTGGTTCTCGTCCGACACGAAGGGCTTGAGGATCGCCGCCGCATAGTCGCCGTGGGTGTAGGGCGCCACGTCGTCGCCGATGTCGTGCAGCAGGGCGCAGACCACGGTCTCCTCTTCGGCGCCGGCGCGCAGCGCGCGCGTGGCGGTCTGCAGGCAGTGCGTGTAGCGGTCGACCTGGTAGCCGAAGGTGTAGCGCCTCACCTTGGCCAGCTCGACCAGCACGCGGTCGGGCAGGTCGGCGTTCTGCGCCTTGAAGGCGGCCGCCACGATCGTCCAGTCGTTCTGGTCGTGGTCCTCCATCTTGGTGGCGCGCACCACGTCGACGCCCGGTTTCAGCACCGCAACCATTAAACCCTCCAGCGTGGGTCCAGCCCCGCCATCCTACGGGCGGGCGCCGCGATCGCGCCAGGGGCGGAAACCGGCATCCGATGCAGGCAGCCGCTGCGGCCTTTTCCCCCTTGCCGCCTTTGCCCGGGGGTGGAAACATGAAGCGTTACAGGGAGCAACGCCCGGGCGGCCGGGCGGCTGGTCTTTTATGGTGGCCGGGCGGCCGCCCTGGGACGAACCAGAACACCCACAAGTCCCGGGAAAGGAACCGCTCATGCCCAATGGAACGCCCAACGGCAGACGACCCGCCGGCCCCCGTTGCGCCGCGATCGTGGGGCCGTATCTCTCCGGAAAGACGACGCTGCTCGAAAGCCTGCTGCTGGTGACCGGCGCGATCGCCCGGCGCGGCACGGCGAAGGAAGGCAATACCGTGGGCGACGGCAGTCCCGAGGCGCGCGCGCGCAAGATGAGCGTGCAGGTGACGCCAGCCAGCACCACCTTCCTGGGCGAAGCTTGGACCTTTCTCGACTGCCCCGGCTCGATCGAGTTCGGGCAGGAGACGATGAACGCGCTGATGGTGGCCGACGCCGCGATCGTCGTGGTCGAGCCGGTCGTGGACCGCGCCATGACGGCGGCCCCGCTGCTCCACTTTCTCGACCAGCACGAAATCCCGCACCTGATCTTCGTCAACAAAATGGACGACACCGAGACCCGCGTGCGCGAATTCATGGACGCGCTGCAAGGCGTCTCGGAGCGTCCGCTGGTGCTGCGCCAGGTTCCGATCCGCCGGGGGGAGGCGATCGACGGCTATGTCGACGTGGTCAGCGAACGCGCCTATCGCTACAAGCCGGGCCAGGAATCCGACCTGATCCCGCTTCCCGAGGATATGCAGTCGCGCGAGAAGGAGGTGCGCCAGGGCCTTCTGGAGAAGCTTGCCGACTTCGACGACAAGCTGCTGGAGCAGCTGCTCGAGGACGTGGTGCCGCCGAAGGAGGAGATCTACCGCCACCTGTCGGCCAACCTGGCGCGCGACCGCATCGTGCCGGTCTTGCTCGGCGCGGGCGAGCGCGACCACGGCGTGCGCCGCCTGCTGAAGGCGCTCCGCCACGAGGTGCCGGATGTCGCCGTCACGGCCGAGCGGCTGGGCGTGAAGCCGGGCGACGGGCCGCTGCTGAGGGTGTTCAAGACGCTCCACCAGCCCCACGCCGGCAAGCTCAGCTTCGCCCGCGTGCTGCGCGGCAGGGTCAAGGACAACGCGGTCTTGGGCCAGGACCGCATCGGCGGCATCTACCGCATGGTGGGCGAGAGCCAGACCAAGCTCGCGGAGGCATCGGCCGGCGAGGTGGTTGCGCTGGGCCGCATGGAGCATGCGCGCACGGGCCACGCGCTGGGCAACGGCGGCGACGCGGGCGCCGAGGCCGGCGCCTTCGCGCCGGTCCTGACGCCGGTCTATTCGCTGGCGATCGCGGCCGAGAAGCGGGCCGACGAGGTGAAGCTTTCCGGCTCGCTCGCCAAGCTGGTCGAGGAGGATCCCTCGCTCGGCGTCGAGATGCAGCAGGACACGCACGAGCACCTGCTGCTCGGCCAGGGCGACATCCATCTGCAGGTCGCGGTCGACCGCCTGAAGACCAAGTTCAACCTGCCCGTCACGACCGCCAAGCCCCAGGTACCGTACAAGGAGACGATCCGCCACGGCATCAAGCACCACGCGCGCTACAAGCGCCAGACCGGCGGCCACGGGCAGTTCGCCGATATCCATATCGAGATCAAGCCCTTGCCGCGCGGCTCGGGCTTCACGTTCAAAGAATCGATCGTCGGCGGCGCGGTGCCGCGCAATTTCATCCCCTCGGTCGAGATCGGCGTGCAGGAGTATCTCAAGCGCGGTCCGCTGGGATTCCCCGTCGTCGACATCGCGGTCGACTTGCAGGACGGCCAGTACCACGATGTGGACAGTTCCGACATGGCGTTCCGCACCTGCGCCGGCATCGCGATGCGCGAGGCGATGCCGAAGTGCAACCCCGTGCTGCTCGAGCCGATCTTCCAGGTCGATATCGCGGTACCCAACGCCTATACCGCCAAGGTGCAGCGCCTGGTGACGGGAAGGCGCGGCCAAGTATTGGGCTACGACGCCAAGGAAGGCTGGACCGGCTGGGACATCGTGTCGGCCCATATGCCGCAATCCGAGCTGCACGACCTGATCGTCGAGCTTCGCTCGCTTACGCTCGGCGTCGGGACGTTCACCTGCAAGTTCGACCATCTGCAGGAGCTGGTCGGCAGGCTGGCGGACCAGATCGTCCAAGCGCGCAACGCGGCGGCCGCGGCGCAATAGCCCGGTCCCGCCGGGGCGGGCCGGGCCGGGGGGCAGGCCGGGTGCCGCCGAGGCGGCGCCCGACGCTTGCCTGCGCTATGATCCGACGCCGTCGCGCTCGTCGCAGCCCCAGGATCCGCGCCTTTGGACCTTCCCAAGCTTCCCGCGATCGATCCCAAGAAGATCATGGATTTCGCCGTGCCGGTGGGGTGGGGCATTTCCAACCCCGCGCGGTTTCGCGAATTGATGATGGAAGCCGCCAAGCTGGTCGCGCCGGGCGTGTACTTCGCCGACAATCTCTTCACCTGGTGCCGCAACATTTCGCTGTTCGAGGACGTGGCGTTCCGGCAGGCCTGGGAGGCCAACATCAAGAACGACGCGGACCGCGCCATCGCCTGGCGGCGCTATATCCTGGCCAGCGCCGCTTGCCACTGCGTGCAGCTTGCGGGTGATTTCGTCGAATGCGGGGTCTACTGGGGAACCGGCGTAAAGACCGTGGTCGACTATCTCGGCGGGCGCGCCTTTCCCAAGACGTTCTGGGCTTACGACACCTTCGACCACAACCCGGTCCAGGGCCACGCCTTCGCCGACCAGGGGCCGGGCTTCCACGAGCGGGTCGTCGCCCGGTTCGCTGGCTACGAGCAGGTGAAGCTCGTCAAGGGCACGATCCCCGAGGTGTTGCGCGCGGGCGGGCCGTCGGCGATCGCGCTGCTGCATCTCGATCTGAACAGCGCGGCGTACGAGGTGGCGGCCCTGGATTGCCTGTTCGACAAGGTGGTGGCCGGCGGCATTGTCGTGCTGGACGACTACGAGTGGGCAGGCCCCTAACGCCGCCAGAAGATAGCCCAGGATCGCTTGTTAGAGCAGCGGAACTACCGCGTAATGCCCCTTCCAACGGGTCAAGGGCTTGTATTCAAACGATGATCCGCTTGCCCTGCGGCTCGATCAGCGTCAAGGCTGCTATGTCCGGCGGGCGGCTAGTGTGCCTTGAATCGCACCGAGTTCCGGCCCAGATCTAGAACTAAGTTTGGAAATATTCTAAACAAGGAGACCGAGCTATGAAAATCGACATCGGCATCGGCGAGAAAGACCGCAAGCAGATCGCGGAAGGCCTGTCCCGCGTGCTGGCCGACACCTACACGCTCTACCTCAAGACCCACAATTTCCACTGGAACGTGACCGGCCCGCAATTCAACACGCTGCATACGATGTTCGAGGCCCAGTACAACGAACTGGCCCTGGCGGTGGACCTGATCGCCGAGCGCATCCGCGCCCTCGGCCATGTCGCGCCGGGCAGCTACAAAGCCTATTCCAAGCTTTCCACGATCGCCGAGGCCGACGGCGTGCCGTCGGCGGAGGATATGGTCCGCCAGCTGGTCGAGGGCCACGAGGCGGTCGCCAAGACCGCGCGCAAGGTCTTCCGCTCCGCCGCGAAGGCCGACGACCAGCCCACCGCCGACCTTCTGACCGAGCGCCTTCAGGTCCACGAGAAGACCGCCTGGATGCTGCGCAGCATGCTGGAATAGCGCCCGGTCCATCACCACGCTTTCACCGACTGTTGATTTGTCGGTCCCTTCGCGCGACCCTTACCAAGGGCTCAAAGGAACCGTAGCGAAGGGGCCGACCATGCTGATCAGGCGTCCGCGCGGCTGGGAAATCAGGGAATCCGAGGCGACGCCCGAGCGGGTGTTCCGCGACCGCCGGCGCATCGTCCAGGCGATCGCTGCCGGGCCGATCCTGGCCGGCGCCGCCAAGCTCGGCTTGGGCGGCGACGCCCTGGCGCAGGAGGCCGATCCGTCCGCCGGCCTCTATCCCGTCAAGCAGAACCCGAAATTCACCGTCAAGCTGCCGCTGACGCCCGAGGAGATCGCGACCACCTACAACAATTTCTACGAATACGGCTCGCACAAGCAGATCTCCAAGGCGGCGCAGGAACTGAAGACGCGGCCGTGGACGGTCAAGATCGACGGCATGGTCGAGAAGCCGATGGAAGTGGGCATCGACGACCTCCTGAAGGCGATGCCGCTGGAGGAGCGGCTCTACCGCCATCGCTGCGTCGAGGCCTGGTCGATGAAGGTGCCGTGGAGCGGCTTTCCGCTGAAGGCGCTGGTCGAATACGCCAAGCCGCTCGGCTCGGCGAAATACGTCGAGATGTTCACCTTCCTCGACGTCAAGATGGCGCCGGGCCAGCGCAGCTTCTGGTATCCCTGGCCCTACAACGAGGGGCTGACGATCGAGGAGGCGACCAACGAGCTCGCCTTCATCGCCACCGGCCTCTACGGCAAGCCCATCCACAAGCAGAACGGCGCGCCGCTGCGCCTCGTCGTGCCGTGGAAATACGGCTTCAAGTCGGTCAAGTCGAT
>CAYMTM010000133.1:0-12681 GCA_964393375.1 uncultured Rhodospirillaceae bacterium | reverse complement strand
TGGCGATCGTATGCTGCGACACTCCATCGTCACCCACCGCCTTCCTTGCGGCCTTGATCTGGCTGCTCAGCGCTGCATCCGAAACGATCCTATCGCCCCAGATTGCAGCAAAAATCTCCTCCTTCGTAACCGTGCGGTTGCAGTTTCTCGCCAGAAACACCAGCAGATCGAAGACCTGCGGTTCCACTGGCACCCGCTCGCCGGACTCGCGGAGTTCGAAATGCCCCGTATCGAGCTCGTAGTTGCGGAACCGAATCACGTTCGAGGTCGGCACATCCGACCCAAAGTCGATGCGGTAGGCCTGAATTGGGCGACTGATGTTCTTCACCGACTGATCGCCCAGCGGCACGAATCGCACCGGCACGTTGGCGCCGATGTGGTCGTAGACCTGCTTTGAAAGAACGATACCACCCGGCGGGGCAATGCTCTCCAGCCGGGACGCCACGTTGACGCCGTCGCCGTAGATATCCCCGCCGTCGACAATCACGTCGCCGAGATGGAGTCCGATCCGAAAGAGAATCCTTTGCGTTCCTGCGGCGGAACCGCTTCGTGTGCCGAGCTCGCGCTGAATCTCGACGGCGCATTGCACGGCCCCGACGACGCTGGGAAATTCAACCAGCGCTCCGTCCCCCCATCAATTTGACGATACGGCCGGCGTGTCTGGTGATGGTCTTGTCGACGATGCTCGTTCGGGTATGCTTCAGGCGATTGAGCGTGCCCTCCTCGTCCAGTTCCATGAGTCGGCTGTAGCCGACAACGTCCATCGCAAGAATGGTCGTCAGCTTGCGTTCCATATCACCCCCGATTCAAGCTTGCCGCGCCGGACTGCCGCATTCAAGCCCCGCCGTCCCTTGATGTACCGCAGTCCGTGCAGACGCCACTACGGGGCGATCTCGCGAAGCATCGCTTCGAACAGCGGCGTCAACGTTGCGACGGCGCGCTCGAGATCCTTGTTGGGATAGAGCGCGGTCATGAATTTCGGATGGAGCATCGAAACGCGCGTCCCGCCATCTTCGACATAGACCGCGATATGGCCGCAAGGCGTCATGGCCGCGACATGCAGCCCCGCGGCGAAAATGTCCTTGCCGGCCGGCGGATAGCAGATCTTGATCGCGTTGACTTCACCGCTCTTGATCTTGAACTCGGCGAGATGCAGCCACTTGGCGTTGTCGACGTAGCTCTTGATCGCCGCCGATACCTGCTCGGGGGTCTTCTCCGTGCCGCGTACCCAGAACATATCGTTCGGCTCCGCGGCGTTCGCGCCGCAGCACAATAACGCGCCGGCGAAGATCGTCGATTTCACGGCGAAACGATTCATGGTTTGTCCTCCCTTGCGACTGTCAATGGTTTCGGTGACGGGGCCGGCGGAAGCGGCCGCGCTCAGGTGCCGCTGACGTCCTCGAACAGAACTGTCGATTGGTAGCGCTCCGCTGCGCTCGGAAGCAGTGTGACGACCGTTCGGCCTTTCATCTCGTCGCGCTTGGCAATGCGCATGGCGCACGCGAGCGCCGCTCCCGACGATATGCCGGCGGGAATGCCGTCCAGTAGCGCCAGCTTCCGCGAGGTATCGATCGCCTCCTGATTGCTCACTAGCAGCACCTCGTCGATCAAGCTCGTGTCGAGCACGTCGGGAACGAATCCTGCGCCGATTCCTTGGATCAAGTGCGGCGAATGCTTTCCGCCGGACAGGACGGGGCTGCTCTCCGGTTCGACTGCAATCACCCGCAAGTCTGGCTTGCGCGATTTCAGCACTTGGCCAACGCCGGTGAGCGTCCCGCCGGTGCCCACGCCCAACACGACCGCGTCGACGACGCCGTTGGTGTCCCGCCAGATCTCCTCCGCGGTGGTCCTGCGATGGACGTCCGGGTTCGCCGGGTGGCCGAACTGCCAAGGCATCACGGCCTTCTCTGTTTGCTGGATGATCTCATGGGCTTTGTCGATGGCGCCGCCGATGCCTTTTTCCCGGGGCGTAAGGACCAGCTCCGCCCCAAGGAACCGCATGAGCTTGCGCCGCTCGACGGAGAAACTGTCCGGCATCGTCAGAATGCAGCGATATCCCTTCGCGGCACAGGCGAATGCCAGCCCAATGCCGGTATTCCCCGACGTCGGCTCCACGATCACGCTTCCCGGGCCGATCACGCCCTCGCCTTCCATCGCCTCCAGCATGGAGACGGCGATCCGATCCTTGACGCTTCCGAGCGGGTTGAGGAAATCCAGCTTGGCCAGCACCTCGGCTTGGCAACCGGATTCCTGTGCCAACCTGCCGATGCGCACCAACGGCGTATTGCCGATCGTTTCGAGGATGCTGTTGTAGATGCGGCCGCGGCCGGGCTTGTCCAAGACGAGGTGCGGAAGGTGTCGGTCGTTCATCGAAAGGCTCCCGTTCAGTGGGGGTTGACTGCGCTAATCACCCAGGAGGAACTGCTCATCACGATTCCTTCGGCGGAATGCTTCTCGCGGGTGATCGCCTCGGCCAGCGCCGCCTCAATTTCCGGCCGCATCTTCTCGGCCGCGGCGCCGGCTTCCCGGAACACCTCTCCGGCGGGGCCGATCGCCAGCTGGAAGTCGATGGCATCGCCGACATCCTTGCCCACCAGAACGGGCGCATCGACGCGACGGAACTCGATGTCGCCGTATCCCGCCGTCGTCATCATCGCGCGCACCGTCGCTTCGTCCGCCATCGAAAACGGTCCTGGACCGCAGGTCTGGGCGTCGGCCCCGGGCGGCGGCAGGAAGCGCAGCACGACGTCTTTCGCCATCGACAGCCACGGATTGTCGGCGCGGTCGCGCCAGACAATGTGCACCATGCGGCCGCCGGGCCGGAGCGCCTTTCGCATGTTGCGAAGTCCTGCCACCGGGTTGGCGAAGAACATCGTGCCGAAGCGGGAGAAGACCAAATCGAACTGATTGGTCGGCAGCGCGACCTCCGCGTCCGCGCGCACGAAGCACAAATTCGCCAATCCTCTTGTCCTGACCTGAGCGCGCGCGAAATCGAGAAACGCATCGCAACAGTCCACGCCGACGACTGCTCCTTCCGGTCCTACCAGTTCGACCAGTTTGACGGCGGTATCCCCGAAGCCGCAGCCCACGTCGAGAACTTGGTCGCCGCGCCGCACGGGCAACGATGGGAAGACGACCTCGCTGTGGCGGGCGAGACCATCCACCAAGATGTGTCTGAAGCCAATAAACTTGCGTGCCAGCACGTCGTTCCAGAACTGGACGAACGTTGTGTCCTCGGCGGTAGGAGCGATGATCGAGGCAGCAGTGTTCACGGGAACTGTACCTTCCTGTTGCGGCCGGGCGTTGCGCATGGCCTTTGGATAACCCCGGCCGGCTTTGCGTGCTTGGCCGATTCCTGGGGAATGTCTGAAGATTGTCTGGAGAGACGCCGGAAAATGCGTTTCCGGCAGGGGTTCAATGTCGCGGAAGTTCCTTGGCCGGCCCGGCATCGACCGATCCGCCGGTCCACGCGGCAGTCGCGCAGGGCTATCGGCGAGGCCTTGGGGGCCACGAGGCATCGGGTAGAGAAGGTGTTATTCCGCGGTGTTGCGGATCGCGCGCGGCGGACGGCTTCGGTACACTCCCTGCACTGCCGACCTGCGACCGGAGCCTGTCCCCACCATGGCCGACCTTATTGCGCTCGCCGCCGACCCCGCCGCCTGGGCCGCGCTGATCACCCTGATCGCGATGGAGGTGGTGCTCGGCATCGACAACCTGATCTTCATCTCGATCCTTTCCAACAAGCTGCCCGAGCACCAGCGGGAGAAGGCCCGCCGCATCGGCATCGCCGCCGCCCTGGTCCTGCGGCTGGCGCTGCTCGCGACGATCGCCGCCATCGTGCAGATGACCCAGCCGGTGTTCGCGGTGCTCGGCCACGCATTTTCCTGGCGCGACATGATCCTGATCGCGGGCGGCCTGTTCCTGGTGTGGAAGGCGACCAAGGAGATCCACCACAACGTGGATCCCGATCCCGAGCCCGACCTGTTCGAAACCCGCCAGCCCAGACTCGGGCTGACCGCGGCGGTGGGCCAGATCCTGCTGCTGGACCTCGTGTTCTCCGTCGACAGCATCATCACCGCGGTCGGCATGACCGAGCACGTGCCGATCATGGTGATCGCCGTCCTGGTCACGGTGGCGCTGATGCTGGTGGCGGCCACGCCGCTCGCCAATTTCATCAGCGCCAACCCCACCGTCGTGATGCTGGCTTTGGGGTTCTTGCTGATGATAGGCACGGCGCTGATCGCCGAGGGCTTCGGCGCCCACGTGCCCAAGGGTTATATCTATGCCGCCATGGCTTTCTCGGCGATGATCGAGGGGCTCAACATGATGGCGCGTCGCGCCCGGCGTCTGAGGCGCGAAGCGGTCGCACGCGCAGAGGCCGCGCGCAAATAGGGGAGCTGTCGCCATGCCCGCCCGCCGCATGGAAGCCCTTGCGGCCGACATCACGACGCTCGCCGTGGATGCGATCGTCAACGCGGCCAATTCCCGGCTGATCCGCGGCGGCGGGGTGGACGGCGCGATCCACCGCGCGGCCGGTCCGGAACTGCAGGAGGAACTCAACCGGATCGGCGGCTGCCCGACCGGCCAGGCGGTCATCACCAAGGCCTATCGCCTGAAGGCAAAGCGTATCATCCACGCGGTCGGGCCGGTCTGGCACGGCGGCAAGCAGGGCGAGGCCGAGCTGCTGGCAAGCTGCTACCGCACGGCGCTGGCGCTTGCGGTCGAGCACGGGCTCAAGACGGTCGCTTTCCCGGCGATCTCCACCGGCATCTACGGCTACCCCCTTGCAGAGGCGGCTTCCGTCGCGGTGACGACCGTCGCCGACATGCTCGACCGGCACGCCGCCATCGACAAGGTCCTGTTCTGCTGCTTCGGCGACGAAGCGCTCGCCGCCTACCGGCGCGAACTGGCGGCGCTCGCACGCCGATGACGGTCCGCAACCTCGCCGCGCTGTTCCAGCCAAAGAGCGTCGCGCTGATCGGCGCCAGCGCGCGGCCGGGCGCGGTCGGACATGTGACCTTACGCAACCTCTTGGCCGCCGGTTTCAAGGGGCCGATCTGGCCGGTCAATCCGAAGCATGATCGCATCGAAGGTCTTGCCGCCTATCCCGACGTGGCGAGCCTGCCATCGGCGCCCGACCTGGCGGTGATCGCCACGCCGCCGCCTTCCGTGCCCGGCCTGATCGATGCGCTGGGTCGGCGCGGCACCCGCGGTGCCGTCGTGCTTACCGCCGGCGTCGACCACCAGTCGGCGCTGGTGGCGGCGCAGCCCTATCTCCTGCGCATCGTCGGGCCGAATTGCGTCGGCGTGATGGTCCCCGGGATCGGCCTCAACGCCACCTTTGCGCATCTGGCGGCGCTGCCGGGCGATCTCGCCTTCGTCACCCAGTCCGGTGCGATCCTAACCTCGGTCATCGATTGGACCGCCCAGCGCGGTATCGGCTTTTCGCACCTGGTCTCGCTCGGCGACATGGCGGATGCCGATTTCGGCGACCTGCTCTACTACCTGGGCGGCGACGCGGGCGTGCGGGCGATCCTGCTCTACATCGAGGCCGTGACCCACGCGCGCAAGTTCATGTCGGCCGCGCGCGCCGCTTCGCGGCTGAAGCCGGTGGTGGTGGTCAAGGCGGGACGCCAGGCGGCGGGCGCCAAGGCCGCCGCGTCGCATACCGGGGCGCTGGCGGGGCTCGACGCGGTCTACGACGCGGCCTTCCGCCGCGCCGGCATGCTGCGCGTGCGCGAGCTCGGCGATCTGTTCGACGCGGCCGAGACCCTGGCGCTGCTGAGACCGCCCGCGGGCGATCCGGCCCAAGCCGATCGCCTGGCGATCCTCACCAACGGCGGCGGCCTTGGCGTCATGGCGGCGGACGCGCTGGGCGAAGCTGGCGGCAGGCTGGCCGAACTCGCACCCGAAACGATTGCGCGGCTGGACGGCCTGCTGCCCAAGACTTGGTCGCACGGCAATCCGGTCGACATCGTCGGCGATGCCGACCCCGCGCGCTACGCGGCCGCGGTGGAGACGGTGCTGGACGATCCCAACGCCGATGCGCTGCTGGTGCTGAACTGCCCGACCGCGATCACGACGCCGTTGGAAGCGGCACGCGCGGTCGTCGGCGCGCTCGAACGCCACCGGCAGGCGCCGCGGACGGTGCTGACGAGCTGGGTCGGCGGCGTGGCGGCCGAGCCCGGGCGCAAGCTGCTGTCGGAAGAGCGCATCGCCTGCTTCGATACGCCCGACCAGGCGGTGCACGGCTTCATCCGGCTGGTCGAATACCGCCGCAACCAGGAGGCGCTGCTGCAGACGCCGCCCGCCCTGGCCAAGGGCCTGGCGCCCGACGTGGCGCGCGCCCGAGCGCTAGTTGCGGACGCGCTCGCGCAGGGGCGCGAATGGCTGGGCGAAGCCGAGGCCAAAGATCTGCTCGACGCCTATGGCGTGCCGGTGGTGCCGACGCGCCCGGCGGCATCGCCCGACGAGGTTGCGCGGATCGCCGGCGGCTTCGACGGGCCGGTCGCGGTCAAAATCCGATCGCCCGACATCACCCACAAGACCGATGTCGGCGGCGTGGCGCTCGACCTTGCCACGCCCGACGCCGCGCGCGCGGCGGCCATGCGGATGCTGGAGATCGTGGGCGCGAAGCGTCCCGATGCGCGGCTCGACGGCTTCACCGTTCAGCCGATGGTCAGTCGCCCCCGTGCGCACGAGCTGATCGTCGGCATCGTCGATGACCGGCAATTCGGCCCGGTCGTGCTGGTCGGCCAGGGCGGCACGGCGGTCGAACTGGCCGACGACAAGGCGCTGGCGCTGCCGCCGCTCAACCTGCTGCTGGCGCGCGAGGCGCTGGGGCGCACGCGCATCGCGCGCTTGATGCAGCCGCATCGCGGCCGGCCGGGCGCCGACCTGGACGCGGTCGCCATGGCGATGATCCGCGTGGCGCAGATCGCCATCGACCTGCCCGAGGTGGTCGAACTCGACATCAACCCGTTGCTTGCCGACGCCGACGGTGCGGTGGCGCTGGATGCGCGGGTTCGCGTCGCCAGGCCGACGCTGCCCGGCAGCGAACGGCTGGCGATACGGCCCTACCCGGCCGAGCTCGAGGAGATCGTCGCCGACCGCGTGGGCACGCGCTACCGCCTGCGGCCGATCCGGCCGGAGGACGAGCCCTTGATGCGCGCGGCTTTCGCGAAGCTCAGCCCCGAGGCGATCCGCTTCCGCTTCTTCCACTTGATGAAGGCGCTCGACCATGCCACCGCCGCGCGGCTGACCCAGATCGACTACGACCGCGAGATTGCTTTCGTGCTGGCGGCACCCGTCGACGGCGGGCCCGAGGAGCTTTACGGCGTCGGGCGGCTGACCGCCGATCCGGACAATGCGCGCGCCGAGTTCGCGGTGATCGTTCGCACCGACGTGGCGGGCCGCGGGCTGGGCATGCTCCTGATGCAGCACATCCTGGCCCATGCGCGCCGGCGCGGCATCGGCGAGGTCCACGGCGACATCCTGGCCGAGAACGTCCAGATGCTGGACTTGTGCCGGCGGCTCGGTTTCGCGATCGCGCCCTCGGCCGACGATCCGGCGATCATGCAGGCGCGCTACACCGTGGCGGCAAGTCCCGGCTAGGACTTGATCCCGACGGCGCGGAAGGCGGCGGCGAGTCCGCCGTCGGCAATCGGCGTCGTACCGGCCTTGCAGTAGCGCACCCAGATCAGCTTGCGGTTGCCCTCGGCGTTCTGGTCGGTCGAGAAATAGCCGGCCGCGCAGCGCGGCTCAATTGCCCGCCGCCGCCTTGCGCTGAGGCAGCGAGGCGGCCTTCTCGGCGTCGATCCACCAGGTGTCGAACTGCACGCCGCGCGCGGCGCTGGTGTCCGGGCGGCCGAACTTGTCCCAATAGGCCACGCGGTCGACCGCGATGTAGAACTGCGGCACCACGAACATCGTCCATTGCAGCACGCGGTCCAGCGCATGGGTGCGCGTGACCAGCGCCTTGCGGTCGGGGGCGGCGATGATCGCCTCGATGAGCTGGTCGACCGCCTTGCTCTTGATGTTGGCGCTGTTGCGGCTGCCCTTGTGGTCGGCCGCTGCCGAGCCCCAGAAGTCGCGCTGCTCGTTGCCAGGCGATTCCGACTGCGGGAAGGAATCGATCGTCATGTCGAAATCGAAATCGTCCGTGCGCTTCTGGTACTGCGCGGTGTCGACCGTACGGACCCGCGCCTCGATGCCCAGGCGTTCCAGGTTCTTGGCGAAGGGGATGGTCGAGCGCTCATAGCTGGGATCGCTGAGCAGGATCTCGAAGCTGAACGGCTCGCCCCTGTCGTTGGCAAGCTTGCCCTGCTTCACCGTCCACCCGGCCTGCTTCAACAACTCCGCGGCGCGGCGCAGCTGCTCGCGGTTGTTGCCCGATCCGTCCGTCTTGGGCGGGTTGTACTCGGTGGTGAACACCTCCTCGGGGATCTGGCGGCGCAGCGGCTCCAGCAGCTTCAGTTCTTCCGGGCTTGGGAGTCCCTTCGATTCCAGCTCCGAGTTGTTCCAGAAGCTGCGCGAGCGGGTATACTGGCCGTAGGCCAGCGTCTTGTTGGTCCACTCGAAGTCGAAGCCATTGATGATCGCCTCGCGCACGCGGCGGTCCTGGAACAGCGGCCGGCGCATGTTGAACACCCAGCCCTGCATGCCCTGAGTGCGGCTGTTGGGGATCGCCTCCTTTTTCATGGCGCCGTTCTTCAGTGCCGGGATGTCGTAGGCGGTCGCCCATTCCTTGGCCGAGTTCTCCAGGCGAAAGTCGTAGGCATTGGCCTTGAATGCCTCCAGCCAGATGCTCTGGTCGCGGAAATACTCGTAGCGCACGACGTCCATGTTCTCGCGTCCGACATTGACCGGGATATCCTTGCCCCAGTAATCGGGCACGCGGCGGTAGGTGACCGACCGGTTCGGCTCGAAGCTGTCGACCTTGTAGGCGCCGCTGCCGAGCGGAGGCTCCAGCGTCGTCTTCTCGAAGTCCCGCTTCTCCCAATAGTGCTTGGGCAGCACGACAAGCTGGCCCAGGATCAGCGGCAACTCGCGGTTCTCGCCCGGCTTGAAGGAAAACCTGACCGACCGCTCGCCGGTCTTTTCGACCTTGGCGACGCTTGCGTAGTAGAAGCGGTAGGTGGGCGCGCCTTTCTCGATCAGGATATTGAAGGTGAAGATCACGTCTTCGGGCGTGATCGGCTGGCCGTCGTGCCAACGCGCCTTGGGATTGAGCGTGAACTCTACCCACGACCGATCGGGCGGGCACTCCACCCGTTCGGCGATCTGACCGTACATGCTGAACGGCTCGTCGGCGGAGGAGGTCATCAGCGTGTCGTAGATCGCGCCGATGCCGGCCGCCGCGCGGCCCTTGATGGTGAAGCCGTTGAACGTGTCGAAGCCGCCGATCGCCGCCAGCTTCACCTCGCCGCCCTTGGGCGCGTTCGGATTGACGTAGTCGAAATGCTTGAAGCCGGGCTTGTATTTCGGCGCGCCGTGCATCGCCATGCCGATGCCGTTGACGGTTTCGTCGGCGCTTGCGGCGCCGGCGGCGCAGAGGACGGCAAGCATGGGCGCGATCAGGCGACGGGCAAAGCGCATGGCGCGGCCTCCATCAGGACAGCGTCGCAAAACTGTGACCGAAGCGTTTGCGGCGTTCAACCGGCCAGCAACCGCAGCACGTCCTTGTGAAGCTGGGGATCGCCCGAGGCTGCCACGCGGCCGTCCGACTCCAGGCCCAGCGGCCTTCCCTGCCAGTCGGTCAGCACGCCGCCGGCGCCGGCGATGATCGGCACCTGCGCCAGGTAGTCGTAGGGCTGCAGGCGCGCCTCCACCACGATGTCGACATGACCGTTGGCGAGCTGGCCATAGGCGTAGCAGTCGCCGCCGAAGCGCGGCAGCTTCACCGCCCGGCGCAGCTTTTCGTATCCCGCGGCGTCCGCGCCCCTGAACATGTCGGGTGTGGTCGAATAGAGCGTGGCGTCGGCCAGCCTGGCGCAGTGGCGCGTGCGCGCCGGCTTGCCCTGGAACGTGGTCGGACGTCCCTCGGCGCCGATCCAGCGCTCGCGGATGATCGGCTGGTCGATGATGCCCATGAGCGGCCGGCCGCGATGAAGCAGCGCGATCAAGGTGCCAAACAGCGGAAATCCCGAAATGAACGATTTGGTGCCGTCGATCGGGTCCAGAACCCAGACATATTCGGCATCAAGCCGGACCGCGCCGTGCTCCTCGCCCAGGATGCCGTGGCCGGGGAAGTCGCGCTCGATCATCGCGCGCATCGCCGCCTCCGATTCGCGATCGGCCACGGTGACGGGCGAGGCGTCCTGCTTGCCGATCACCTCCAGGCCGCTGCGGAAATAGGGACGGATCACCGCGCCGGCCGCGTCCGCCAGCCGGTTGGCAAGGGCGATGAATGCGTCGATGCCCGCCTCCGCCGTGCGCCCGGCGGCGGCGGTCACGGCAGCGGCTTCGGGGAGTCGCTGAGCGAACGCAGATAGGCGATCACCGCCGCCCGCTCCTTGTCGCTCGAAATGCCGGCGAACGCCATCTTGGTGCCGGGCACCACCGCCTTGGGATTGTGCAGGAACTTGTTCAGGTCCTCGTAGTCCCAGTTCTGGTCCTTCTGGCCGGCCAGCGTGTTGGAATAGCTGAAACCCGCCATGTGGGCGCGATGGCCGCCGACGACGTTCCACAGGTTCGGGCCGACCTTGTTGGCGCCGCCCTTGTCGAAGGTGTGGCAGGCCGCGCATTTCTTGGCCGCCTTCTCGCCGTCCGCGACATTGGCGCTCGCCAGCATCGGGCCGATCGGCTCGAGCGGCTTGGGCGCGGCGCCGCCCGCCTGTGCGGCGGCACCCTCCGGCACCGCCACGACGTAGACGTTCTCCTTGAGCTTCTTCGGGTGCACCAGCAGCTCGGCGATGAACCCGGTGGTCATGGCGATGAGGCCGCCGAACAGCACGGCACCGGCCACCTTGTTCCACAGCAGCGGATCGGATTGCTTGGTCGTCGTCGCCATAAAGCAGGGATCTCCAGAAGTCGGGCGCACGGACGCGCCAAAATCCTTAACGGGCGCGCGGACTTTACCCTCCTGCGCCGCAAAAGCGCAACAGCGGGAATTGGCCAATTGCGGCAGGTGCTTCCCGGCGCTGGGGCGCCCCGCTATGGTGCCGGTCCATGGCGTCGACCAAGCCCAACCCGATCGTGGCGATCCCCGCCCGGATGCATTCGACCCGGCTGCCGGGCAAGCCCTTGGCCGACATCCACGGCCAGCCGATGATCGTGCATGTCTGGCGCCGGGCGATGGAGGCCGCGGTCGGCCCCGTGCTGGTTGCCGCGGCCGAGCCAGAGATCGTCCAGGCGGTTGAACGGGCCGGCGGCCGGGCCGTGCTGACCGATCCCAACCACCAGCGCGGCACCGACCGGATCGGCGAGGCCCTGGCCAAGGTCGATCCGGCGGGCCAGTACGACACCGTGGTCAACGTGCAGGGCGACCTGCCGACCATCGACCCGCAAGTCATCCGGGCCTCGCTGTTGCCGCTATCCAATCCCGCGGTCGATATCGCCACGCTGGTGGCGGAGATCAGGATCGAGGAAGAGCGCAGCAATCCGAACGTGGTCAAATGCGTCGCCGGTTTCCGTCCCGGCGAGCACATCGCGCGTGCCCTCTATTTCACGCGCGTCACGGCGCCGGCGCGCGAGGGGCCGCACTATCATCACATCGGGCTCTACACCTATCGCCGCGCGGCGCTCGAGCGCTACACGCGCCTCAAGCCCAGCGTGCTTGAGGTCCGCGAAAGCCTGGAGCAGCTCCGCGCGCTGGAAAACGGCATGCGAATAGACGCCGTGCTCGTTGACACGGTTCCGCTCGGTGTCGATACTCCCGCCGACCTCGCGCGGGCGCGACAGATGCTTGCGCCGAGATGACAATCCCCCAGGGTCCTTGGACAAGACTGTCATGACCGCCGCCGTCAAGCCGGCCAACGCGGCCGCCGCAAACACGATCGCGTTCCAAGGCGCGCCCGGCGCCTATTCCGACCTCGCCTGCCGCACGGTGTTTCCGGCCATGACCTCGCTGCCCTGCAGCGACTTCGCCGACACCTTCGCCGCGGTGCACGAAGGCCGGGCGCGGCTGGCGATGATCCCGGTCGAGAACTCGGTGGCGGGGCGCGTGGCCGACATTTACCACCTGCTGCCGGAATCGCGCCTGCACATCATTGCCGAGCATTTCCAGCGCGTGGAGCATCACCTCTTGGCCCTGCCAGGCGCCAGGCTCGGCGACATCAGAACCGTGACCAGCCATGTGCATGCGCTGGGCCAGTGCCGCGCGCTGATCCGCGAGTTGGGCTTGAAAGCGGTGGTGGCGGCCGACACGGCGGGCAGCGCGGCCGAGGTCGCGCGCCGTGGCGACAAAACCGTGGCGGCGATCGCCTCCTCCCTGGCGGGCGAGCTATACGGTCTTCAGTCCCTGCGCGCCAATATCGAGGACGCCGAGCACAACACCACGCGGTTCCTCATCATGGCGAGGGAGCCGATCGACCCCGATCCCTCGACCCCGGTGGTCACCACCTTCGTCTTCCGCGTGCGAAACGTGCCGGCCGCGCTCTACAAGGCGATGGGCGGCTTCGCCACCAACGGCGTCAACATGACCAAGCTCGAAAGCTACATGATCGAGGGCAATTTCTTCGC
>CAYMTM010000132.1:0-12833 GCA_964393375.1 uncultured Rhodospirillaceae bacterium | reverse complement strand
GATGCGGTAGACCGCCGCCAGCAGGGGCGGTGTCAGAACCTCCGCGGCGCTTCCCGCCGCCACCGACCGCCCACGGTCCAGCACGAGGATACGGTCGGCGCAGCGTGCCGCCGCGTTGAGGTCGTGGATCGCAACCAGCGTGGTCAGGTCGCGCAGTCGCGTCAGCCGCCGCACGGTGTCCAGCATCTCCATCTGGTTGCGCAGGTCGAGGGCGCTGGTCGGTTCGTCGAGCAGCAGCACGGTGGGCTCGGCCGCCAGCACTTGCGCCAGGTAGACCATCTGCCGTTGTCCGCCGCTCAACTCGGTGATGTAGCGGTCGGCGAGCGCGGCGAGTCCCAGTTCGTCGAGGATGCGGCCGGCCGCGCGCAGCTCGGAAAACGGGACGCGCAGGCCGAGGCTTCGCGCGCGACCGAGCAGCACCACTTCCATCACCCGCAGCAGGGCGCGCGATTCGTGATCCTGCGGAAGGTAGCCGAGGCAATCGTCATTGCGGCGGCGCCGGTCGCACGCGACCGCGCGGCCCTGGAAGGCCAGCCGGCCCGAGACTTTCGTCAGCCCCGCGATCGCCTTCAGCAACGTCGACTTGCCCGAGCCGTTGGGGCCGATTACCGCCGTGACCGTTCCCGGATCGGCGCGCAGATCGACGCCGTCCAGTGCCCTGGCGCGGCCGTATGCGACCGAGAGGCCCTGCGCCTCGATTCTCACCAGTACCTCCGTCTGCCGCGCAGCACGAGGGCGAAAAAGAACGGTACGCCCAGCAGCGCGGTCACAATGCCGATCGGAAAGACCGTGCCGGGATGGACGGACTTGCTGGCGACCGACGCTGCCGACAGCAGCAAGGCACCGCAAAGCGCCGACATCGGCAGCAGGAAGCGATGGTCCTCGCCAACGAGTATCCGCGCCATATGGGGCGCTACCAACCCGATGAAACCGATTGTTCCGACGAACGCGACGGCAACGGCGGTCAGCGCCGATACCACAAGAAACATGCGCAGGCGCAGGGCGGCGACGTCGATGCCCAGTCCGCCGGCGCGCTCCGCGCCGAGCTTGAGCGCGGTCAACCGCCATGCGTGGGCCAGCACCAGAGGCGTGGCGACCGCAAGCGCGGCGGCGACGATGCCGACCTTGTTCCAGGTCGATTTCAGCAGGCTTCCGAACAGCCAGAACACGATCGCCTGCAGCGTTTCCGGCGATACCAGGAACTGCAGGAGGGATTGCAACGCCTGGAACAGGAACAAGAGCCCGATGCCGGCCAGCACCATGGTCTCGGGCACCATGCCGCGGGCGCGACCGATGGCGAACACGATGAAGCAGGTCGCCGCGGAAAAGACGAAAGCGCTGAGCGGCACTGCGAGCGACGGCGGCACCGGCATCTTGCCGCCCAGCGCGATCGCCAGCGCCGCGCCGAACCCCGCTCCGGCGGAGATGCCGAGGGTGTAGCTGCTGGCCAGCGGGTTGTTGAGGACGGTCTGCATCACCGCGCCGGAAAGGCCCAGCGCGGCGCCGACAACCACCGCCATGAAGGCGATCGGCAGGCGGATCGTCCAGACGATCGCGCTGACCGACTCGGCGGTGTCGATCGGTGCGAGGATCGTGCGCACGACCTGTGCGGGGGGCAGCATCGCAGGGCCGGTAGCGATGTCGAGCAAGGCGGAGACGGCCAATGCCGCGCTGGCCGTCGCGACCGCCGCCGCCCGGCGTCGCGCCAGGCGGCGGTAGCCGGCGATCGTATCGATCGGCTGCAGCGCGTGCGTGCTCATGGCGCCAGCCGCAGCATCCAGACGCCGCCATAGGTGATCGGCAGGTAGCGCTCGTGATAGCGGCGCAGATTGGCCTCGGGGTCGACGTCGGCGAACTGCGCCGGATAGAGCTGCTTGGCGATGAACTGCATCGCCGTGAAATCGAACAGGGTGCGCGCCAGGCCGTGCTGCATGGCGAAGACCTGGCCGTTCTTGACCGCCGCGAGTCCCGCCCAGCCCGGCCGCTCGACATACGGAGCGAGCGTCGCGCGGGTGGCCGCCGCATCGACCTCGTAGCCGAGCCGCACCGAGCGCGGCAGGTTCGGCCAGGATGAACCGGCGATGAAGATGAACTCCGGATTGGCGGCGATCACCGCCTCGGCGTTCATCGGCCCATACGCTCCGGCAATCTTGCCCGTTGCTATGTTGTCGGCGCCGAGCAGGTCCAGGATTCGGCCCCACATCGTCGTCGTGTAGGTATTGCCCATCTCGTGCGGGCCGGGGCTACCGATCTCGACATAGACCCTGGGCTTGCGGCCACCCGCCGCGGCGACGCGGCGTTTGATATCGTCGATCTCGCGCAAGTAGAGATCGGCCAGTTCCCGCGCGCGGGCCTCGGCCCCCATGAGCGTGCCTATCGCGAGCGTGCTGGCTACGTGCTTGGCAGGTTCCTGGGCGTTGTAGTCGATCACCACCGTAGGGATGCCGACGGCCTCGAACTGCGCCACCGCGGTGCTCTGCGCGACAAAGGCCCATTGCGGCATGATCACGACCTGCGGCCTGAGCGCGATCACCTTCTCTGCGCTGAAGCTGCCGTCGTCGTTGTGGCCGACATCCGGCATGGTGCCGATGCGGGGGATCGCGGCGACGTAGCGCTCCCAGATCGAGGTGCGCCATCCGGCCCAGGGCGTCTTGCTGTAGCCGACGACCCTGTCCCAGCCCTCTCGGCCGGCGATCGCAGTGAACTCCTCGTAGTTGAACATAACCACCAGGCGCTGGACCGGCGCGTCGACCGCGACGGTCCGGCCGGCGGCATCGGTCAAGGTCTTCGGCGCGGCGGCTGCCGGCCACGGCGCGGCCAGGCCCATCGCAAGCAGACCGATGGCAATGCGCGCAAGGCGGATACGGCGGAACATGCTGACCCCCTCCAGGGATATCCAAGCTGCACGGGTGCGAACAGCGTCCGCGCCTGCCGTCGAAAGGACGGCTGGCGCGACCGCGGTCGGGCGAGGCGGCGTGCTAGGCGATTGGAGGGGCGCGGGCCTTGAGCCCGGAGGAATGCGCCCGCTTGATCAGGCGCTCGTCGAAAAGCGCGAAGGAGGCAAGGCCGACCCTGGGCGCCTGCGCAAGCATTGCATTCCCGGGCGGGGCAAGCGCGGTAGCGGTGGCCTGTACCGCCTGGCACATCGGGCAGAAAGGCGCCTTGCCCGGCGCCTTGCGCGATGAATCATCCGCACCCGGCAAGTCGGCGAGCGCCACGCGCTTGAACCCGCTCGGCGTGCAGATCACGACCGTGGCGCCACCATCTGCCGTGGCGACCGCGCCGCTGCCGAGCATGGCGACGTCATGCAGAGCCGGCAGCATCGCCTGAAGCAGGATCGCCAGGGCGGCAATCCCAGCAGCCAGCGGCCTACGGCGGCGTGCCGGGGAGGAGCGATGACACGAACGCATCGCAACGCAGGCTATCCGAGCGCGCGACCACTCGGCAAGGCCGCTACAGCCCGAGTCAGTCTGGCTTGACACGACGCGCAGCAGTCGCTTACCGTTTTGCTCAGTATAAAATTGTTTTTTGCTCTACGAAAAACTGCAAACGGCCGGCTGTCCCGGCCCTATCGAGGGAGGAAAGCATGCGTTGGTCGAAGCCTTTCGCGCTGCTCGCAGCCATAGGCACCGCCGTCTTCGCGCCGGGAGCGGAAGCGCAGAAGCCCATCAAGGTCGGATACCCCGTGATCCTGTCGGGCCCGGGCGCGCTGATCGGCGAGCCGTCGCTCAAGGGCGCGCAGATGTTCGTTGACGAAGTCAATGCCAAAGGCGGCGTGATCGGCCGCAAGATCGAATTGGTGATCCGCGACACCAAGGGCAACGCCGACGAGGCGGTGCGCGTTGCGCGCGACCTGATCCTGCGCGAAAACGTCGACTTCCTTGTGGGCACCCTGACCTCGGCCGAAGGGCCGGCAGTGTCGCCGATCGCCAAGGAGAACAAGATCGTCTTCGTGGTGCCCGTGGTGAAGACCGACCAGCTGACGGCGCCCGAGAACCTGCATCCCTACATTTTCCGCACCGCCTCGACCACAACGATCGAGGGCCGCACCGCGGCCGAGATCATGGCGAAGTGGAACGTCAACCGCGTCGGCACTATCAGCCCGGACTACGCCTTCGGCCAGGACGTCACGCGCGCCTTCGTTACGCACCTGAAGAAGATCCGACCTGACGTCGAAATCGTCGACCAGCAGTGGCCGAAGCTCGGCGAGGCCGACTACACTCCGTTCATCAACGCCCAGCTCGCCAAGAAGCCGGACGCGGTCTTCACCAGCCTGTGGGGCGGGCATTTCGTCACCTTCGCCAAGCAGGCCAAGGCGCTGCGCTACTTCGAATCGATGCAGAACAACGTACTGGCGGCGGGCGAGGCGGGCGCGATCGAGACCGCCAAGGCGATGGGCGACGACTATCCGCTGGGCGTCACGGCCAACGCCTATGACGCCTTCAACTGGGAGGATGGCCCGCCCGCGCACAAGGAATACATTGCGAAGTTGCGCGCCTTCACCAAGGAGGAGCATCCTTCGTCCTGGCCGATCACTGGCTATATCGGCATGCAGGTCCTGGCCGCGGCGATCCATAAGGCCAACAGCACCGATTCGGAGAAGGTTGCCAAGGCGATGCTGGACCTGAGCGTCGACACGCCGATCGGCAAGCAGACGATCCGCGCCAAGGACCACCAGGCCAACCGCGCGCAGTTCTGGGGCAAGATGACGCGCGACCCGAAGTATCCTTTTGCGGTGATGAGCCCGCCAGTCTACATCGATCCCGCCCCGTTCATGGACTGACCTGACGAATGCCGGGAGGAAGGCCCAGGGAAAGGACGCAGCACGACGCGGTGAAGAGCGTGGCCAAGGTGCTCGATATCCTCGAGCACCTTGGCGCCGCCAAGCAGTTCGTCAGCGTGTCCGACCTGGCGCGCGCGACGGGCATGAACGTCAGCACCGCGTACCGCCTGCTGCAGACGCTGATGGGGCGCGGATATGTCGTGCAGGAATCGAGCAACCGCGGCTACGTTCTGGGGCCGCGGTTGTTCCAGCTCGGCACAGCCTATCTCGAGGGCAGCGACCTGGCCGATATCGGCCGGCCGCATCTCGAGGCGCTGCGCGATGCGGTCGGCGAGACTGCCTATCTCGTGACCTTTAGCGGCAACGAGATCGTCCAGCTCTGCAAGGCGGACGGAAAGCAGGCCGTCAGCGCCTCGATCCGCCCGATGGTGCGCGAGCCCGCCTACTGCACCGCGACCGGCAAGGTGCTGCTGTCCGGCCTCGGCCCGGATGCCTTCAAGGCCTATCTCGACAGCGTCCAGTTCCAGGCCTTCACGCCGCAGACCATCACCAGCAGGGCCAGGCTTCAGCAGGAGATCGACAAGGTCCGCGCCAACGGCTACGCGCTGGATATCGAGGAGTTCGTGCCCAATCTCTGCTGCGTCAGCGTTCCCGTGGCCGACGGCAAGGGGGGGACGGCGGTGGCCGCGATCAGCATCGCCATGCCCAAGATGCGCTTCAGGCGCGCGATGGTGCCCAAGTGGTGCGAGCTGCTGCGCGAGAAGGCCGCGCTTACCACGCAGCAGCTCCGCCTGATCGAGATCTGACGGTTCCGGCCATGCTGGACCCGGGTTTCCTGCTCGCCCAGTCGATCAGCGGCCTGACCGCGGCGATGTTCCTGTTCATCGTCGCTTCGGGCCTGTCCCTGGTGTTCGGCGTGCTGCGCGTCCTCAACTTCGCCCATGGCAGCTTCTACATGCTCGGCGCCTACATCGCCTGGCAGCTCATGCACTGGATGGGCGGACTTATCGGCAGTTTCTGGCTCGCCGCGCTCGGCTCCGCCCTGGCCGTGGCGCTTCTCGGCGGGGTGGTCGAGCGCCTGCTGTTGCGCCATCTCTACGGTCGCGAGGACCTGTACCAACTGCTGTTCACCTACGCACTTGTGTTGATCCTGGGCGACCTGGCGAAGGTATTGTGGGGCACGCAGCAATTGACCGTGCCGCGCCCGCCGGGGCTCGCTGGCGGGTTCATGTTCGGCAGCATCGTGATCCCGCACTACAACGTCTTCATCATCCTGCTGGGCCCGGCGATCGCGCTTGCCTGCTGGCTGCTGCTGAACCGCACCGGCGTCGGCCGGATGATCCGCGCCGCCGCGCTCGACCGCGAGATGCTGTCGGCGCTCGGCGCCGATGTGGGCCGGATCTACACCCTGATGTTCATGGGCGGCGCTTTCCTGGCCGGGCTGGGTGGCGCGCTGGTGACGCCGGTGCGCAGCATCGTGCCGGGAATGGATGTCGACATCATCGTCGAGGCGTTCATTGTCGTGGTGATCGGCGGTTTGGGATCGTTCTGGGGCACGTTCCTGGGCGCGATCATCTTCGGCCAAGTGCTGGCCTTCGGGATCCTCGTGCTGCCCGGCTTTTCGATCTTCGCAGTGTTCGTGCTCATGGCCTTTGTGCTGGTCGCGCGTCCATCCGGCTTGCTCGGCCGGCCGCTCAAGGGTTGACCGGCATGGGACGCGTTGTTCGCATCGCCTTGATCGTTGGACTGCTGGTCGCCGCCGCTTGCATACCGTGGCTGGGTTCGCGGTTCTACACGTTCCTCGCCACCGATATTGTCATCCTCGCGCTGTTCGCTACCAGCCTGAATCTGCTCTTGGGATATACCGGGCTGGTTTCCTTCGGCCATGCCGCCTATTTCGGCGTCGGTGCCTATACCTGCGCCATCCTGATGAAGACCTATGGCTGGCCCTTCGCGGCGGCGTTCATGGCTGGCGGCATGGGGGCGGCGGCCTGCGCCCTGGTGTTCGGCCTGTTCTGCGTACGCTCGACGCGCATCTATTTCGCCATGCTGACCCTGGCTTTCGCGCAGATCGTCTGGGCGATCTGCTTCAAGTGGAACTCGGTCACCGGCGGCGAGCAAGGCCTGTCGAACGTGCCCTATCCGGACCTCGCATGGATGGCGGCGCTGCCCCTGCTTGCCGATCTGCGCACCGGGGACCACTACTATCTGCTGGTCCTGGTCCTGGTCGCGATCGCTTTCGCGGTTCTTCGGCGGATCGTGGATTCGCCCTTCGGCCGGATACTCATGGCGATCCGCGAGAACCCGTCGCGCGCGGAGTTCATCGGCGTCAACGTGCGCCGCTACCAGCTCGCGGCCTTCGTGATCGCCGGCCTGTTCGCGGGTCTGGCCGGCGCGCTGTTTGGCCTGTTCAACCGGTGCGTCTTTCCCGATTTCGCCCACTGGGCCAAGTCGGCCGAAGTGCTGATCATGGTGATCCTCGGCGGCATGGGAAATTTCTGGGGTCCGGCCATGGGCGCCGCGGTGCTGGTGCTGCTCAACCAGCAGATCACCGCCTATACCCAGTACTGGCCATTCATCCTGGGCTCGATCCTGATCGTGCTGCTGTTCTCCCTTCCCGGCGGCATCGTCGGCGCGGCCGAGGCGGCGGTCAGGAGAGTGCGGGGGCGGCGCGATGCTTGACGTGCGCGGCATCCGCAAGTCGTTCAGCGGCTTCGCCGCAGTCGACGGCGTCAGCCTGGCCGTCGCGGCCGAGGGCATCACCGCGATCATTGGCCCCAACGGCGCGGGCAAGTCGACCTTCTTCAACCTGCTGACCGGCCACCTGCGCGCGGATGCCGGCACCGTCAGCTTCGAGGGACGCGACATCACGGGCGCTCAGCCGCATGCGATCTGCCGCATGGGCATCGGCCGTTCTTTCCAGCACACCAACATCTTCCGCAAGCTGACCGTGTTCGAGAACGTGCAGGCCGCGCTTATCGCCCATGGCGGCAGGGCGCGGGATTTCTGGAGCTGCGCCAGAGCGCTTTACCACGACGAGGCCTGGGCGATGCTCGAATCCCTGGGCCTGGCCGAGCACGGGTGCAGCGCCGCCGACGCGCTGTCGCACGGCAACCAAAAGCAGCTCGAGCTGGGCATCGCGCTTGCCAGCAACCCGCGCCTGCTGCTGCTGGACGAGCCGACCGCCGGCATGTCGGCCGTGGAGACGCGCGCGGCAATCGCGCTCCTGGAGCGGATCGCCGCCGACCGCAGGCTGACGCTGCTGTTCACCGAGCACGACATGGACGTGGTGTTCTCGATCGCGCGCAAAATTGCGGTGCTGCACCAGGGCCGGCTGATCGCCGAGGGCACGCCGGCCGAGGTCCGCGCCGACCGGGAGGTGCGACGGGTCTACCTTGGAGGACGGCATTGACCCTGTTGGCGCTCCACGACGTCGAGGCGGCCTATGGCAGCTCGCGTGTTCTGTTCGATGTCTCGCTCGAGATCCGTGCGGGCGAATGCGTTTGCCTGCTCGGCCGCAACGGCGTGGGCAAGACCACGACCATGCGCGCGATCCTGGGGCTGACGCCGCCCACATCCGGCCGGGTGGTCTGGAAGGGCAGGGACATCGCCGGCCGCGCGACGTTCCGCACGGTGCGCGACGGCATCGCCTTCGTGCCGGAGGACCGGCGCATCTTCGCCGAGCTGACGGTGCGCGAGAACCTGGAGGTCGCGCGCCAAGCCGCCGGGCGCCGAGGCCGCTGGACCATCGAGGCAGTGTTCGCTCTCTTCCCCAAGCTGGCCGACCTTGCCGGCCGGCGCGGCGGGTTTCTGTCGGGCGGGGAGCAGCAGATGCTGACGATTGGCCGCTCGCTGCTCGGCAATCCCGACCTGCTGCTGCTCGACGAGCCATCCGAGGGCTTGGCGCCGCTCGTGGTCGAGAGCCTGCTGGAACAGGTCGGCGCGCTGAAGCGCGAGGGGCTGACGATCCTGCTGGCGGAACAGGGGGTGCAGTTCTCGCTGGCGCTGGCCGATCGGGTCTACGTGCTGGAAAAGGGGACCGTTCGCCATTCCGGGCCGGCGGCCGAACTGCGCGACAACCCCGCATTGCGCGACCGGCTACTGGCGCTGTCCACGGCCGCGTAGCCGCGCGGCCTGCAATTCATGGAAGGAGGAGCACGATGCCATTCGTCAACATCCAGATCCTAAAAGGCCATCCGCAAAATCTGAAGGACAAGATGTCGCGCCGCGTGACCGCGGCGATCGCAGAGCTGGCCGGTCTGCCGAAGGAAGCGGTCTGGGTGGTGTTCGACGAGGTCGCGGCCGAGGACTGGTATGTCGGCGCGACGCGGGTGAGCGTCCTGAAGAAGCGGGCGGCCAAGAAATGACCCTAGCAATGCGCAAGCCGAAGCTCGCTTCGGTGGTCGGCGACCAGGTCTCGCTCGAGAAGCTGGCGACCGGCTTCCTGTTCACCGAGGGTCCGCTGTGGCACCGTCGCGACAAGTACCTGCTGTTCAGCGACATGCCGGGCGACCACTTGCGAAAATGGACGGCGCGCGAGGGCGTGACCACGTTCCGAAAGCCCTGCGCGCAATCGAACGGCCTGGCCTGGGACCGCGACGGCGGGCTGCTGGTCTGCGAGCACGCGACCAGCCGGCTGACGCGCACCGCGCCTGACGGGTCAACGTCCACCGTCGCCAGCCACCACGAGGGCCGCGAGTTGAACAGCCCTAACGACGTGGTGGTGCGCTCGGACGGGGCGATCTACTTCAGCGACCCGACCTATGGTCGCGCCGAGTATTACGGCAATCCGCGCCCGGTCCAACTCGACTTCCGCGGCGTCTATCGGGTGCCACCCGGCGGTGGCGCACCGCAGCTCCTCGCTTGCGATTTCGGCCAGCCGAACGGCCTGTGTTTCTCGCTCGACGAGCGCCACCTGTTCGTCAACGACACCGACCGCGGGCATATCCGGGTGTTCGACGTCAAGCCGGACGGATCGCTTTCCGGCGGCCAGGTCTGGGCCGAGACCAGGGGCGAGGGACAAGGTGCGCCCGATGGCATGAAGGTCGACAGCGAGGGCAACGTCTATTGCTGCGGCCCTGGCGGGATCCACGTGTTCGATCCCCAAGCGGAGTGCCTCGGCGTGATAAGGACACCCGAGGTCGCGGCCAATTTCTGCTTCGGCGACGACGATTTTCGCAGCCTCTACGTGACCGCCTCGACATCGCTCTACCGCCTGCGGGTCAAGGTGCCGGGACGCCCCCAGGGCCCGTAGCCGCTTCCTCGGTGTGCGACGATCAGCCCTTGGCGCCGGCGCGCGGCGTCATCGCGGCGTGTCCGGCAACGGCCGCCAGCATGATCACGCCGCCCAGCAGCGCCAAGGGGCGGGGCCGCTCGCCGATCGCGATCCACACCCAGACCGGTGCCAGGACGCTTTCGAGCAGGCTGAGCAGGCCCGCCTCGGCCGCCGAGATTTGCCGCAGCCCATACACGAACAGCAGCATCCCGAGGCCGATCGAGCAGATGCCCATGACGGCGCAAAGCGCGATGTCCCGCGCACTTGCCTGCAGCGGCGAGGCCGCAAGCACGGTCAGCAGCATCGCCCAAAGCCCGGCAAACAGGACCTGCGGCACCGTGTCCTGGTTTTTGAGCTTGCGCAGCAGGACCATGACGCAGGCGAATGTGGCGGCGCAGCCGATCGCCAGCAGGTCGCCGAACCAGCTACCGGCCGCAAGCGAGTCGCCGACCATCGCCGCCATGCCGACCAGGGCGATCGCCATCGCCGCCCATGTGCGCGGCGCCACGCGTTCGCCCAGCGCGCCCCAGGCCAGCACCGCCGCCATGAACGGATTCGTCGCCAGCAGGATCAGGCAATTGGCGACGCTGGTGCGGGTTATCGAATTGACGTAGAGGCACATCGACAACGCCATGAACAATCCGGCTGCAACCAGGCCCCAGCCGGCGGCTTTGAGCACAGACAGCACCGCGCCGCGGTTAACGATGGCGATATAGGTGAGCGCGCCCAGCGCCACGAAGGTCGACCGCCAGAACAGGAGCGTCCAGGCGTCGAGCTCGACCAGCCGGATCAACAGCGCACCCATGCTCCACGCCAACGCGCCGGCGGCCGCACAGCCCGCGCCGACGATGTGCGCGCGGTCCCGGCCCATGGCCGCCGGGACGGGGACGTCATGGGTGCTCATCGCGGGCTTTGCCTTGGTTCCGGGGAAGCTTGCGGACGTCGGGGCCGATGGCCCATGGTGTAGACGGTCCGCGCTCATAGCACGGGTCCGGGACCGGCGCATGCGGGATTTCCGCAGAGGAGGCACGCGAGGCCATGATGACGCCGCATCGCTATCTGGGATTGTCGCAAGCAGGCTTCCATCGCATCGCCTATGTCGAGTGGGGCGTCCCCGGCAATCCGCGCGTGTGCATCTGCGTGCACGGCCTTACACGCAACGGACGCGACTTCGACGAGCTGGCGGCCGCGCTGCAGCATCACTGGCGCGTGGTCTGCCCCGATGTGGTCGGGCGCGGCGACAGCGACCGTCTGGCCGATCCCGCGGGCTATGGCTATCCGCAGTATCTCGCCGACATGGACGCCCTGATCGCGCGCTGCGATGTGGCGCGGGTCGATTGGGTCGGGACCTCGATGGGCGGGCTGATCGGCATGATGCTCGCCGCCCTGCCCAACACGCCGATCCGCCGCCTGGTGATCAACGATATCGGCGCGCTCGTCGCCAAGGCGGGGCTGGAGCGGATTGCCGGCTATGTCGGCAAGGACCCGCGCTTCACCTCGCTGGCCGAGGCAGAGGCGGCACTGCGGCGCACCGCCGCCACGTTCGGGCTCAAGACAGACGACGAGTGGCGGCGCTTCACGGAACGCAGCGTGCGGCCCACCGGCCAGGGCCAGTACGGACTCGCGTATGATCCCGCCATCGCCCAGGCGTTTTCCGGCGAGATCAAGGACATGGACCTATGGGCGGTCTGGGACAAGGTCCGCTGCCCGGTCCTGCTGCTGCGCGGGGCGGAGTCCGACCTGCTGCTGAAGGAAACCGCGCAGGAAATGCAGCTTCGCGGGCCCGGCTGCACGGTGGTCGAGTTCGATGGCTGCGGGCATGCGCCGGCGCTGATGGACCCGGTGCAGGTTGCGGTGGTGCGCGACTGGCTGATGGGCGATGCGCGGGCCTGAGCCGGCGTGGCGGCCGCGCGCCCCGTGGTGGGGCGCGGACCTGCAGACTCTGCGCAACTTTCTGGTCAATCCGCTGGTCGATCTCTCTGCCTGGCCGGTCGAGCGGCTGCTGCTGCCGATGCGCGACGGCAGCGGCGACCGGCTCTCCGCCGCGATGCACCAACCGCGGCGAACGACGCGCCCGCTGGTCTTGCTGATCCATGGGCTCGGTGGCAGCGAGAACAGCATCTACATGCAGGCCAGCGCCGCCTATCACCTCGCCCGCGGCCATCCGGTCGTCCGCCTGAGCCTGCGCGGCGCCGGGCCGTCGCGGGCGACCTGCCGATGGCAGTACCACGCGGGCCGCACGCAGGACATCGCGGACGCGATCGCCGCATTGCCGGACAAGCTGACGCGCGACGGCATTCTTGCGGTGGGGTATTCGCTGGGCGGGAACGTGCTGCTTAAGCTGCTGGGCGAAAACAGGGTCAACGGCGGTGTGCATCCGCCGATCCTGGCGGCTGCGTCCGTGTCCGCGCCGATCGAACTGCGCCGGGCCGCCTACCGCTTCCTCGACCGGCGCAACTTCCTCTATCAGCGCTGGATGCTGGCCCGGCTGCAGCGCGAGGCGACCGCACCGGGGGCGGCGATATCCGAGCAGGAGCGTGCTGCCGTGATGCGGGCGCGTACGGTGATCGAGTTCGACGAGTACTTCATGGCGCCCCGCAACGGCTTCAACGGGGCCGAGGACTATTACGCGCGCTGCTCGGCCTACCCGCTGCTCGACGCCATCCGCGCCCCGACGCTGTTGATCCACGCGGCGGACGACCCGTGGATCCCTTCGATCAGCTACCGGGCGCGGGATTGGCGCGCGAACCCGGCGCTCACCCTGTCAATGACCGG
>CAYMTM010000131.1:0-12974 GCA_964393375.1 uncultured Rhodospirillaceae bacterium | reverse complement strand
ATCATTTCGAGCGCGGCAAGGTTCTGCTGAACGACGTGAAGATCCTCGTGATCGACGAGGCCGACCGGATGCTCGACATGGGCTTCATCAAGGACATCGAGCGCATCGTGTCGCTGCTTCCCCGCATCCGCCAGACGCTGTTCTTTTCCGCCACCATGCCGCCGGAAATCCGCCGGCTGGGCGAGGCGTTCCTGAGCAACCCGAAAGAGATCGCCGTGGCGCCGCCCGCCTCGACGGCGGCGACCGTCGCGCAGCACCTGACCGTGGTTTCCGCCGACCAGAAGCGCGAGGCGCTGCGCCGGCTGATCCGCGCCGAGCAGGTCAAGAACGCGCTGATCTTCTGCAACCGCAAGCGCGACGTCGACATCCTGGTGAAGAGCCTGGTGCGCCACGGCTTCGACGCGGCGGGCCTGCATGGCGACATGGTGCAGTCCTATCGGATGGAGACGCTGGAGCGCTTCAAGCAGGACCAGATCACCTTCCTGGTATGCAGCGACGTGGCGGCGCGCGGGCTCGACATCTCGGACCTGTCGCATGTCTTCAACTTCGACGTTCCGATCCATGCCGAGGACTATGTCCATCGCATCGGCCGCACCGGGCGCGCCGGCCGCGAGGGCCGGTCCTTCACCATCGCCACCCCGGCCGACGCGCGATACGTCGGCGCGATCGAGAAGCTGATCGGCAAGGCGATCCCGATGATCCAGGTCGAAGGGCTCGACACGCCGGCGCCCGAGGAGGGCGAGCAGAGGGGCGGCCGCGGCCGTCGCGGCGGGCCACGCCGGGACGATCGCCGGCGCGACCACCGCCCGCGCCGCGACCAAGCGCCCCGCGAGGAGGCGCCGCCGACGTCCGCGGCGCCGCCGCAGCAAGGTCTTCCGGAGCGGCCGCAGCGTCGCGAAGAACCAGCGCCTCGCGGCCAGGAACAAGCGCGCCACCGTCGCGCCGACGACCGCGCCATCGAGCGCTCGCGCCAGCGCCGCGAGGGCGGCCACGGCCGGGACCATGGCCACGGCGGAAATGTCGAGCGCTTCGAGCAGCCCCGGCGCGACCGCCGTCCGGACCGCCCGTCGCGCGAACGGCACCAGCGCGACGACAGCCTGCCGGTCATAGGTTTTGGCGACGATCTGCCGGCATTCCTGACCCGCAAGGCCGGCTGAATCCGGCCCCTTCGCGCCGCCGCCAACTCCGCGTAGAGTAGCTGGCGGTCGTCGTCCTTCGACAAGCTCGGGACGAGGAACGGTTGTGCGGTCATTGGCCCCGTCCTGAGCCGGTCGAAGGATGAGGCCTGGGGCACGCAGGGCGGAAGCGGGCGATGCAGACGATCTTCATCATGGTGAAATGCGAGCTGGGCAAGGCCTATGCCGTGGCCGACAAGGCAGCCCAGACGATCGAGCAGGTTTCCGAGGTCTACTCGACTTCCGGCCAGTACGACCTGCTGATGAAGTGCTACCTGAACGACGGCGACGACATCGGCCACTTCGTCACCGAGCACGTGCAGACCCTTCCGGGGGTGAAGGACACCTTCACCCTCATCACATTCAAGGCGTTCTCGTAAGGCTCAGCGCAGGCCCATGGGCGCGGTCTGGGCGTAGGGCCGCTCGACCGCAGGGACGAAAGCCTTGGTCTTCGGATCGCGTATGAGCAGCCTGCCCGAGGCAATGCCGAAATAGGCGCCGTGAAGCTCCAGGCTCCCGTCGGCGACCCGGCGGCGAACGCAGCCGAACGTCATCAGGTTGGCCAGGCTCTGCTCGATGCCCGCCAGCTCCAGCTTGGTCAGGTACTCCGGGCCCGGCGTCGCGCCGGGGTGCTCCAGCGTGTCGGCCGCCGAGGCGATGATCGTCATCCACTTGCCGATGAAGTCGCCCGAGGACAACGGCGCGCGCCTTTCGGCGAAGCTGCGGACGCCGCCGCAACTGGCGTGGCCCAGCACGACGATGTGCCGGACCCCCAGGCCCTGGACCGCGAATTCGAGCGCCGCGCTGGTGCCGTGGAACTGCCCGTTGATCTCGTAGGGCGGCACCAGGTTGGCGACGTTGCGGACCACGAACAGTTCGCCCGGCCGCGCGTCGAAGATCACCTCGGGCGACACGCGCGAGTCGCAGCAGCCGATCACCATGATCTCGGGGCTCTGGCCGCTCTCCGCCAGCGCCTCGTAGCGCTCGCGCTCCTTCGCGAAACGATCCGCCAGGAAGCTCTTGTAGCCGTCGACCAGTCGTTCGGGAAACATCGTTGCCCCATCCTGCCCGGCAAGCATCCCACTATGAACTGCCGCGCTTCGCAACCCTTTCCACCAGCCCCCTCACGCCCCTTTCACACTGTGTTGATGCAAAATGCGGCGGCGAGACCGCCCCGGGCATCGAATTCATAACCGCTCGGCATTTCACCTCTGTGCCGGGCTCCCTATCCTCTGCCGACAGCATTTCGGTCCGTTAACCTCTGGAGGATACGACCATGAACGCCAATCCCCTCGCGATTGCCTCGGCCGTCGCCCTGGCCCTATCGTTTGCCGCCGGCGCCGGCCAGGCCCAGACCGCCGACCCGAAGCAGGAGAAGTGCTACGGGATCGTCAAGGCCGGCAAGAACGACTGCCAGACCGCCACATCGAGTTGCGCCGGCACGTCGAAGAAGGATGCCCAGGCTGACGCCTGGATCTACGTCCCGGCCGGCACCTGCGCGAAGATCGTCGGGGCCAGCAACCAGCCTAAGAAAAGCTAGTGGGGAATTCATCCGCCCGTCGGTCGTTGGCGTAGATAGGGATAGCCATGACCTCCGCGGAATCGCGAGAACCATCGCGCGCCGCCGGTATAGGGCTTCGCGCGAGCCATCATGCGGCGGTCATGGCGTCCCCCCCTCCGGTCGGATGGCTGGAAATCCACGCCGAGAACTATCTGGGCGGCGGCCAGCCGCGCCGGTGCCTGGATCGGCTACGCCGCGAACGGCCCGTAGCGGTGCATGGCGTCGGCCTGTCGGTGGGCAGCGCCGATGGGCTGGACGAGCGCCACTTGGAACGGGTTGCCGGCTTGGTGGACGAAATCGAGCCCTTCCTGGTGTCCGAGCACCTGGCCTGGAGCGTGGCCGGCGGCATCTACCACAACGACCTGCTGCCCCTGCCATACACGCAGGAGGCCCTGGCGGTCGTCGCGGCCAATGTCGCCCGGCTGCAGGACCGGCTGCGCCGGCGGGTGCTGGTCGAGAACCCCTCCAGCTATCTGCGTTTCGCCCATTCGCCCATCGCAGAGCCCGAGTTCCTCGCCGCGCTCGTCCAGCGCACGGGCTGCGGCATCCTGCTCGATATCAACAACGTGCATGTCTCGGCCGCCAACCACGGCTGGGATGCGATCGGCTATGTCGATGCGATCCCGGCGGTCGCGGTGGGCGAACTGCACCTGGCCGGGCATCACATGGCCGAGGAGGACGGGGTCGCCATCCTGATCGACGATCACGGCTCGGCGGTCGCAGAGGCGGTCTGGTCGCTCTATGAGCGCGCCGTGCGCCGCTTCCCGCTCGCCCCCACGCTGATCGAGTGGGATACGCGCATTCCGGCCCTTGACGTGCTGGTGGCCGAGGCGGTGCAGGCCGATGCGCGCCGCGCAGCCGCCCTGGCGGGAACGACCCATGCCGTCGCTGCGTGAAATTCAGCGCGAATTCTCGCGCGCGCTGCTGGGTGAGGCGCGTGGCGCAGCCGTCGCTGCGGTGCTGGCCGACCGGCTGGCGCCCGAGCGGCGCCTGCAGATCTACCGCAACCATGTGCGCATCACCCTGCGGGAGGCGCTGGCCGCCACCTTTCCGGTCGTCGAGCGCCTGGTCGGCCCTGGCTGGTTCGCGACAGCCGCCCGGAGCTTTGTCGAGAACTTGCCGCCGCGTTCGCCGGTGCTGGCGGAGTATGGCGCGGAATTCCCCGCCTATCTTGAAACAGCGCCCGGCGCCCCGGCCTACCTGGCCGACGTGGCGCGGCTGGAATGGGCGCTGAACCTCGCCTTTCACGCGCCGGACGCCGCGCCGCTGACGGCAAGCGATCTCGCCATGCCGGAACCGCAAGACTGTGCGGCACTGCGCCTCGCGCCCCTGCCCGCCACGAGCGTGCTGCGCTCTCCCTATCCCGTGCTCGCGATCTGGCAGGCGAACCAGCCAGGCGCCCCCGAGGATGCGACGGTCGACCTGCGCCAGGGCGGTCAGACCGTCCTGGCTTGGCGCGATGCCGGGGGCGATGCCGCCTGCCGTTCCCTGGACACGGCCGAAGCCGCGTTCCTGGCGGCGCTAGTCGAAGGGCGCCCGCTCGGCGATGCCGCCCGAACGGCGATCGCGGCCGACACGCGCTTTGATCTCGCCACCGCGATCGCAGGGCTGCTGGCCCAGCCGATCCTGAAGCTGCGCTAGGGGGAAACGTCATGGTCGCCACGATCCGCGCGGTCTACGCCGCGCTTGGCCGCTTCCCGATGCCGATCATCGAGCTTGCCTTCCGCATCGGCGTGGGCATGGTCTTCTTCAAGTCCGCCCTGACCAAGCTCGACGACAGCTGGCTCGTCTCGGACGCCGCCGTCGCGTTGTTCCAGGACGAGTACAAGGTTCCGGTCCTACCCCCCATGCTTGCGGCCTGGCTCGGCACGCTCAACGAGTTTGTCTGCTCCTGGATGGTGATGCTGGGCCTTGGCGCCCGGCTTGGGGCGGCGGGGCTGCTGGCGCTTACCGCGGTGATCCAGGCATTCGTCTATCCTGGCAACTGGGCCGAGCACCTGATGTGGGCCTCGCTGCTGGCCTACATCCTGACCCGCGGCCCGGGTTCGATCGCGATCGACCACCTGATCGGCCGGCGCGCATAGCAGCTACCTGCAAGTGCCTTTGCCATAAGGGGGAAAAGCTAGTGTAGACTTGCAGCTATCCCCGCAAGGGGTTGGCCCGGAACAGGACAGCCCGCCAGCGATGACCGCCCCCCTCGCCGCCAAACGCCCCGCTGAACCGCGCGCCGCCGTGCCGTCTTCGGTGGACGAGACGCTCGCCCTGCTGCGGCGCGGCGATTATGTCGCCGAGCGCAGCCTGTCGACCGCGCTGTTCTTGTCGCTGAAGCTGGGCCGGCCGCTGTTCCTGGAGGGCGAGGCTGGCGTCGGCAAGACCGAGATCGCCAAGGTGCTGGCCCAGACCCTCGGCCGCAAGCTGATCAGGCTGCAATGCTACGAGGGTCTCGACGTCGCCGCGGCGGTCTACGAGTGGGACTACGCGCGGCAGATGGTGGAAATCCGGCTGGCCGAGGCCGGCGGGGCTGCACGGGAGACCATGGAGGAGTCGATCTTCTCCGAGCGGTTCCTCATCAAGCGGCCGCTGCTGCGCGCGCTCGAGCCCGATATGGCGGGCGCGCCGGTCCTGCTGATCGACGAGCTGGACCGCGCCGACGAGCCGTTCGAGGCCTTCCTGCTCGAGATCCTTTCCGACTTCCAGGTGACGATCCCGGAGATCGGCGTCATCAAGGCGCCCGAGCCGCCGATCGTGGTGATCACCTCGAACCGCACGCGCGAGATCCACGACGCCTTGAAGCGGCGCTGCTTCTACCACTGGGTCGCCTTCCCCTCCGCCGAGCGCGAGCTGGAAATCCTGGCGGTCAAGGCGCCCGGTGCGCCCGAGGCCTTGAGCCGCGAGGTCGTGGGCTTCGTGCACAAGCTGCGCGAGATGGAGCTGTTCAAGCTGCCCGGCGTGGCCGAGACGATCGACTGGACCCATGCGCTGATGCAGCTCGACTGCCTGTCGCTCGATCCGCGCGCGATCGACGACACGCTGGGCGTGCTGCTGAAATACCAGGACGACATCGCCAGGGTGCAAGGCAGCGAGGCCAATCGCCTGATGGTCCAGGTCAAGGCCGAGCTCGCCGCGGCGGGCCGGTCGCGGTGATCTGACCGATGCGCGCGCCGTCCCAAGGCCGGCTGGTCGAGAACATCATGCATTTCGCGCGCGCCTTGCGCGCGGCAGGACTGCCGGTCGGCCCGGGGCGCGTGATCGACGCGGTCAACGCGCTGCGCGCGGTCGGCGTCACCAACAAGGCCGATTTCTACTGGACGCTGCACGCGGTATTCGTCAGCCGGCGCGACCAGCGGGAAATCTTCGACCAGGCCTTCCACCTGTTCTGGCGCAACCCCGAGCTGCTGCAGAAGATGCTTTCGTTGATGCTGCCGCAGGTGGTCGGGCCGGAGGAGCCCGGCGAGGAGATCAGCCGCCGGCTTGCCGACGCGATCGCCGCCGGGCGCGACCAGCGGGCGCAGGCCGAGGACGGCGAGGAGAAGGTCGAGATCGACGCTACCCTCACTTGGTCCGACCGCGAGCTCCTCAACCGCATGGACTTCGAGAAGATGTCCGGCGCGGAGTTCGAGGAAGCCAAGCGCGCCATCCGCCGTCTGACCCTGCCCTTGGCCGAGGTGCCGACCCGCCGCTTCCGCGCCGACCGCCGCGGCGCGCGGGCCGATCTGCGTGCCACGCTGCGGGCGGCCCTGCGGGCCGGGGGCGACGTGATCCCGCTGCGCTGGAAGAAGCGCCTCACGCGCACGCCGCCGCTGGTCGTGCTCTGCGACATCTCGGGCTCGATGAGCAAGTATTCGCGTATGGCGCTGCATTTCATGCATGCACTGACCAACGACCGCGACCGGGTGTTCAGCTTCGTGTTCGGCACGCGGCTGACCAACATAACCCGCGATCTGCGTCTGAAGGACGTGGATATCGCGCTCGACAAGGTGGCGCATCATGTCGAGGACTTCTCGGGCGGGACGCGGATCGGCCAGTGCATCGAGCAGTTCAACCGCCTGTGGTCGCGCCGCGTGCTGGGCCAGGGCGCGGTGGTGCTGTTCGTCAGCGACGGGCTTGACCGCGACGCGGGCGCCGGGGGCCTGGCGCGCGAGATGGAGCGGCTGCACAAGTCCTGCCGCCGCCTGATCTGGCTCAACCCCCTGTTGCGTTACGATCAGTTCCAACCCAAATCTCTGGGCATCCGGGCGATCCTGCCGCATGTCGACGAGTTCCGCCCGGCGCACAACCTGGCGTCGCTGGCCGACTTGGTGGCTGCCCTGAGCGCCCCGATGCCGGCCGGCGATACCGGCATGACCCATTGGCGGGAGAAGGCGGCATGACCCTGGAACGACACGAGGACGTTTTGGCCGAGGCGGCGCGCTGGCGGGAAGCCGGCAAGGGCGTGGCGCTGGCCACGGTGGTGACGACCTGGGGCTCCTCGCCCCGCCCCGTGGGCAGCCAGCTGGCGGTGGACGAGGCCGGGCGGATGATCGGCTCGGTATCGGGGGGCTGCATCGAGGGTGCGGTGGTCAAGGAGGCCCAGGAGGTCATCCGGGACGGCAAGCCCCGTCTGCTCGATTTCGGGATCAGCAACGAACAGGCCTGGGAAGTGGGCCTGGCCTGCGGCGGCAAGGTCCAGGTCTACGTGGAGCGCGTGGAATGAGGCGCGACGTCCTGGCGGCGCTGCTGGCGGCGCGGCGTCAGGGCACCGCCGGCGCCCTTGTTCGCGACCTTAAATCTGGCGAGCAAGCATTTGTTACAAAAACAGAAACCGTCGGCGACCTGACCGTCGATTTTAATCAGAAACAACGCATTCTTGATGCGGTTTCTGAAGATACGTCCGGGCGCCTGCCGGAGCCGCACGGCGCGTTGTTCGTCCAGGTGTTCAATCCCCCCGTCCGCCTGATCGTCATTGGCGCGGTCCATATCGCCCAGGCGCTGGCGCCGATGGCGGCGCTGGCGGGCTATTCCGTGACCGTCATTGATCCGCGCCGGGCCTTCGCCACCGGCCAGCGCTTTCCCGGCGTCACCCTGCTCAACGAATGGCCCGACGAGGGGCTGGAGGCCCTGAAGCCCGACCGCCGAACCGCGGTCGTCACCCTCACCCACGATCCGAAGCTGGATGATGCCGCGCTCAGCGTGGCGCTGAAGTCGCAATGCTTCTACATCGGTTCCCTGGGCAGCCGGAAAACCCATCAGGCGCGGCTGAACCGGTTGAGGCGCCTTGGCTTCACCGATCCCGAACTGGCTCGCATTCACGGCCCGGTGGGCCTACCGATTGGCGCCCTGACCCCGGCCGAAATCGCAGTCAGCATCCTGGGCCAGATCACCCAGGTCCGGCGCGCCAGGCCGGAACCCGAATCGGCGGCGGCATGAAGTTCGGCGATATCCCGCTGGCGGATGCCCAGGGCGCGGTCCTGGCCCACGGGCTGCGCTTTGCCGGCGGCGTGATGAAGAAAGGCAGGGTGCTCTCCGCCGCCGATATCGCGCAGCTTAGCGCCGCCGGCATCGCCAGCGTTGTCGCCGCGCGGATCGAGCCGGGCGATCTCGGCGAGGACCAGGCGGCGGCGCGCCTGGCCCGCGCGCTCTGCGGCCCCAACCTGACCGCCACCGCGCCCTTCACCGGCCGCTGCAATCTTTATGCGAACGCGCCGGGTGTCGTGGTGCTGGACCGCGAGCGGCTTGACCGGTTGAACCTGGTGGACGAAGCGGTGACGGTGGCGACCCTCCCGCCTTACGACCCGGTCGAGCCGCGCCAGATGGTCGCGACCGTCAAGATCATCCCCTATGGCGTGGCCGAGACGGTCGTCGCGCGCTGCGAGGCGGTTGCGCGCGACGCTGGTCCGGTGCTCCGGGTCGCCGCCTTTGCGCCCAAGACTGCCGCCCTGATCCAGACCGTGGCGGCGGGCATCAAGCAGAGCGTGCTCGACAGCACCGAGGCGGTGACGGCAAAGCGCATGCAGGGCGTGGGCGGCAGGCTTGCGCACACCGCGCGCTGCGAGCACCGCGTCGAGCCGCTGGCCGCCGAGATCGCCTGCGCCATGGCGACCGGCGCCGACATGCTGCTGATTTCCGGCGCCTCGGCCATCACCGACCGACGCGACGTGGTCCCCGCGGCGATCGAGAAGGCCGGCGGCACGGTGACCCATCTCGGCATGCCGGTCGATCCCGGCAACCTGATCCTGTTGGGCGCGATCGCCGGCAGGACCGTGCTCGGCCTGCCCGGCTGCGCGCGCTCGCCGCGCCTCAACGGCTTCGACTGGGTGCTGCAGCGCATCGCAGCCGACGTGCCGGTCGCCCGCGAGGACGTCATGCGCATGGGCGCGGGCGGGCTCCTGAAGGAAATTCCTTCGCGGCCCCTGCCCCGCGCCGAGGCCGAGGCGAAGCCGGCGGCCGCGCCGCGCGCCCCGCGCATCGCCGCGATCGTGCTGGCCGCCGGCCAGGCGCGGCGCAAGGGCAGCAACAAGCTGCGGGCGCCGATAGACGGCGTGGCGATGGTCGCAAGGGCGGTCGGCGCGGTGCTGCAGTCGCAGGCGCGGCCGGTCGTGGTCGTCACCGGCAACGAGGCAGAACGCGTCCGGGCGGCGCTGGCGGGGCGCGAGGTGACCTTCGCCCACAACCCGGATTTCGCCGAGGGCCTCAGCACCTCGCTGAAGTGCGGAATCGCCGCGGTGCCGGGGGACTGCGACGGGGCGCTTGTCTGTCTCGGCGACATGCCGCGCGTCGCGGCGCGCGACCTGGACCGCCTGATCGCCGCCTTCAATCCGGCCGAGGGGCGGGCGATCTGCGTGCCGGGCGGCGGCGGCCGGCGCGGCAATCCCGTGCTGTGGGCCAGGCGCTTTTTCGCCGACATTCAGCAGCTCGCGGGCGACGTCGGCGCCAAGCACCTGATCGGTGCCTATCCCGAGGCGGTGGCCGAGGTTGCGACCGGCGACGACGGCGTGCTGATCGACATCGACACGCCCCAGGCGCTGGCCAGCATCGCCAAGGGTTGAACGCGGTGCGTTTCGATCCCGACAAGGTCCGCGCCGAGTTCCCGATCCTGGCCACGCATCCCGACGGCCGGACGCTGCACTACCTCGACAACGCGGCCACCGCGCAGCTTCCGCGCGCGGTGCTCGACGCGGTCGCGCGGCACGAGACCGAGAGCCGCGCCAACGTCGCGCGCGGCGTGCATGCGCTGGCCGAGCGCGCGACCATGGCCTACGACGACGCGCGCTCCGCCCTGGCCCGCTACATCAATGCCGCCGCGGCCGACGAGATCGTGTTCACCCAGGGCACCACGGCGGCCATCAACATCGCCGCCCAGGGGCTCGGCGCTTCGTTCCGGGAAGGCGACGAGGTGCTGCTGTCCGAGGTGGAGCATCACAGCAACATCGTGCCGTGGCAGCTGCTGCGCGACCGCACGGGGATCGTGCTGCGCGTGCTGCCGGCGACCGACGACGGCCGGATCGACCTTTCCGCGCTCGATCGCGTGCTGACCAGGCGCTGCAAGCTGGTCGCGATTACCCATGTCTCGAACGTGACCGGCGCCATCTCCGACGTCGCACGCATCGTGGCCGCGGCCCGCGCGGTCGGCGCGCGCGTCCTGCTGGACGGCGCCCAGGCCGTGCCGCATGGCCCGGTCGACGTTCAGGCGCTCGGCGCCGACTTCTACGCCTTCTCCGGCCACAAGATGTTCGGTCCTAACGGCATCGGCGTGCTGTGGGGCCGGCGCGAGGTGCTGGCCGCGATGCCGCCCGCCTTCGGCGGCGGCGGGATGATCCGGCATGTCAGCTTCGAGCGGACAAGCTTCGCCGATCCGCCCAGGCGGTTCGAGGCCGGCACGCCCCCCATCGCCCAGGCGGTGGGCCTCGGCGCGGCGGCGCGGTGGGTGGAGGCTTTGGACCGCGAAGGCGTCGTTGCCCACGAGATGCGGCTGACCGGACGCATGCTCGACGGCCTCGGCGCCATTGCCGGCACGCGGATCATCGGACCGGCGGGGCTGCAAGGCCGGCGCGGCGTCGTCTCGTTCGCGCTTAAGGGCGTGCATCCGCACGACCTCTGCCAGTGGGTGAACGATCGCTTCGGCGTAGCCCTGCGGGGCGGGCATCACTGCGCTGAGCCCCTGATGCGGCGCTTCGGCCTGGACGGCACCAGCCGCGCCAGCCTGGCCCCCTATAACACGGATGCCGATGTCGACGCGCTGCTCGAAGGCGTGGCCGACGCCGCGCGCCATCTCGCATGAGCGGGGAACTCTACGAGGACGCCATCGTCGCGCTCGCCAAGGCGGGGCACGGGGCGGGCAAGCCCGCCGGCACGGGCCGCAGCGCCACGATCGACAACCCGCTATGCGGCGACCGGGTGACGGTCGAGGTGACGCTGGCCGATGGGCGGATCGGCACGTTGCGTCACGATGTGAAGGGCTGCCTGCTGTGCAGGGCCGCGGCTTCGATGCTGGGCTTGCGCGCGCCGGGAGCCGATCGGGGTGCCATCGCCGCCAATGCCGCCGCGCTGGATGCGATGCTGGCAAGCGGCCACGCGCCGGCCGACGGCGCGTGGCCCGAGCTGGCGCATTTCCTGCCGGTGACGCGGCACAAGAGCCGCTTCGACTGCGTGCGCCTGCCGCTACAGGCCGTCGCGCAGGCCTTGGGGGAGGAAAAATGACAGCCAGGATCGACCAGGCCGCCGACGCATTGCTGCGCGCGCAGGAATCCAAGGAGCGGTTCCAACCGTTCGCCGCCGCCCATGCGGTCGCCAGCCTGGCGGACGCCTATGCCGTCCAGGATGCCTTGGTGGAGCGGCTGCGCCGGAACGGCGCCAAGCCGGTCGGCTACAAGGTCGGCCTTACCTCGCCGCGCATGCAGGCGATGTGCCGCATCGACCAGCCGATAGCGGGCGTGGTCCTGTCGGGGCGCGTGCATTCGTCCGGCAGCAGCATCAAGCTCGCGGACTTCGTCCATGTCGGCCTGGAGTTCGAGGTCGGCATCCGTATGGGCCGGGATCTGCCGCCGGGGAAGGAACCGTTCAACCGCGCGGACGTGGCGCGCGCCGTGGAGGCGGTGTGCCCGGCTTTCGAGCTGATCGAGGACCGCGGGGCCGACTACAAGAAGCTCGACGTGCTGGAGCTGGTAGCCGAGAACTCGTGGAACGGCGGGATCGTGCTGGGCGAGTCCCGCAGCGCCTGGCCCGACCTCGCGGCGATCGGGGGCGTCGTGGAGCTGAACGGCACGCGGATCGACCAGGGCCAAGGGCGCGACGTGCTTGGCCATCCGTTCGAGCCGCTGGCCTGGCTCGCCAACCACCTGGGAGGACGCGGCGGCATGCTGCGCGCGGGGGACGTCGTGCTGACCGGCAGCATGGCGCCGACCCGCTTCCCCAAGGCGGGCGACTGCTTCCGCTTCACGCTGGCCGGGCTCGGCAGCGTCGCCGCCGTTTTTGCCGCCTGAGGAGACCACAGGATGTCCCGCCCAAGAACTTTGCTGGAGCTGGCCGGCGCGCCGCAGACCCCGAGCGCCCTGTCGCAATCGGCCATCGTGCTGATCGACTGCCAGATGGAGTACGTCGAGGGTCCGCTCGCCCTGCCCGGCGCAAGGCCGGCGCTGGCGGAGGCCAGGAAACTGCTCGAACGCGCGCGGGCGGCCGGAGCGCCGGTGATCCATGTCGTCCACCAGGGCCGCGCCGGCGGAATGTTCGATCTCGACGCGCCGCGCGGCAGGGAAGCGCCCGAAGTGGCGCCGATCGCGGGCGAAGCCATCGTCAAGAAGCCGCTGCCCAATTCCTTCGCCAAGACCGATCTCGACGAGGTCCTGAAGAGGACCGGGCGCAAGGAGCTGATCGTCGCGGGCTTCATGACGCACATGTGTGTGAGTTCGACCGTGCGCGCCGCGCTCGACCTCGGCTACCGCACGACAGTGGTCGCGAACGCCGCCGCCACGCGCGACCTGCCCGCGCCCGACGGCGGCGTCATTGATGCAGCGACGATGCACCGCGCCGCGCTGACCGAACTCTCCGACCGCTTCGCCATCATCGTGCCGACGGCGGAGTCCGCGCGCCGTCTGAAGGAGGCGATGGCCCAGAATCATCGGAGTCGGGTCCCACGGCACAGGGGCCGGCTCGCGCGCAAGCCGCTCCTCGACCACCTTCTTCAACGTCTCCAGCGCCAGTTGCTTGTCCTCGGCCAGCAATCTCTTCGCCTCGGCGACGCTTCCGATGGTCGGCATCTTCTC
>CAYMTM010000130.1:0-13027 GCA_964393375.1 uncultured Rhodospirillaceae bacterium | reverse complement strand
CGCGCGGCGCTGATGGCGCGCTGCGCCGGCAAGGAACGGTATTTCGGCTTCCTCGATGCCTTGTTCTCCAGCCAGGAGAGCTGGGCCAACCCCACCAACTGGCGGGCCAATCTCGCGCGCATCGCCAAGCTGGGCGGCATGTCGCAGGAGACCTTCGATAATTGCCTTGCGGACAAGACGGTCGAGGAGCCCATCCTGGCCAAGCGCCTGGAAGGCCAGAAGCTGGGCGTCGATTCGACTCCGACGTTCTTCATCAACGGCGAGAAGGTGGCGGGTGCTTATCCGTTCGACCATTTCGCCGAGATCATCAAGCGCAAGCTGCCGGCGTCGTGAGGCCGGCCCGCCTGCGCATGTAAGAGGGGATCGACGCGCCGTGCATTTCAACCGCCTGCGCCTGACCGGTTTCAAGTCCTTCGTCGAGCCGACGGAGCTTCGCATCGAGCCGGGCCTGACCGGCGTGGTCGGTCCGAACGGCTGCGGCAAGTCCAACCTGGTCGAGGCCCTGCGCTGGGTCATGGGTGAGACCAGCGCCAAGAAGATGCGCGGCGGCGAGATGGACGACGTGATCTTCGGCGGCACGGCCGAGCGTCCGGCGCGCAATATCGCCGAAGTGCTGCTGGAACTGGACAACAGAGAGCGCGACGCGCCCAGCGCCTTCAACGACAGCACGGAGCTGGAGATCGCCCGGCGCATCGAGCGGGGCGCGGGATCGATCTACAAGATCAACGGCAAGGAAGTGCGGGCCCGGGACGTCCAGCTGCTGTTCGCCGACCAGGCCACCGGCGCGCATTCGACCGCGCTGGTCAGCCAGGACCGCGTCGGCGCGCTGATCTCGGCCAAGCCGGCCGAGCGCCGGCTGCTGTTGGAGGAGGCCGCCGGCATCACCGGCCTGCATTCGCGCCGCCACGAGGCGGAGCTTCGGCTGAAGGCCGCCGAAAGCAACCTGGTGCGGCTGGACGACGTGCTCACCGCGCTTGACGCCCAGCTGCAGAACATCAAGCGCCAGGCGCGCCAGGCCACGCGCTACCGCAACATCGCCGGGCATATCCGCTGGAACGAGGCCGCTATCCTGCACCAGCGCCTTGCGGAGAGCCGCGCCGGCATCGCCGATGCCGAGGAGGCGCTGTCGGTTGCCGAGGGTGCGGTGGCCGAGCTCACCTCCCGCGCCGCGGCGGCCGCGTCGGCCCAGGCCGACATCGCCGCCGGCCTGCCGGCGCTGCGCCAAGACGAGGCGGCGGCCGCCGCCGAGCTGCAGCGCCTGACCCTGGCGCGCGGCGAGTTGGACGCCGAGGAGAGCCGCGTCGCGACGGCCCAGGCGGAGCATGTCCGCCGCCTGGACCAGATCCGGGCGGACTTGGAGCGCGAAACCGCGCAAGCCGGCGATGCCGCGCAGGCGCTGGACCGGCTGGACACAGAACGCACGGGCTTGATCGAGGCCCGGACGGGCGAGACCGACCTGCAAGCGCAGGCGATCGAGGCGCTGCGGTCGAACGAAGCGCTGGCCGCCGACCGCGACGCGGCGCTGACCCTGCTGACCGAGGAGGTCGCAACCGGCGAGGCTCAGCGTAACGCGCTGGAGCTGCGGAGTGGCGAATTGGCGCAGCGCGTGGCCAAGCTGTCCGAGAAACTGGATGGCCTGAAGCGCGAGGCCGAGGCGCTGGCCGCGGAAGAGGCGGTCTATCCCGAACTCCAGGCGGCGGTAGCCGAGGCGGAAGCGGCCGAGCGTACCCTGGCCAACGCGCGGGCGGCGGGTGAAACCGCGGAGCGCGCGCTTGCCGCGGCGCGCGATGCCGAGGCCGGCCTTTCCGACGCGGCGCGCGAGGCCCTGGCCAGGCACACCAAGCTTCGTGCCGAAGAGCAGGCGCTGGTCGAGTTGCTGGCGGTGAACGAGGCCGGCCTCTGGCCGCCGGTTGTGGACGCCGTGACCGTCGATCCGGGCTTCGAAGCGGCGCTCGGCGCGGCCCTGGGCGACGACCTGGCCGCCCCTACCGACGAGGCGGCGCCGGTCCACTGGCGCGGTCTGCCGGCGCTCGCCGATGCCCCTGCCCTGCCCGAGGGCGCCGTACCCCTGTCGCGGCACGTGCGCGGGCCCGAAGCCCTGGCGCGCCGCCTCGGCCAGATCGGCGTGGTTCCCGACGTGGTCACGGGCAACGCCCTGCAGGCGACGCTGCGCCCCGGCCAGCGCCTGGTCAACCGCGACGGCGCGTTGTGGCGCTGGGACGGCTTCCGCCGCGCCGCCGACGCCGCCACCGCGGCCGCGACGCGCCTGAAGCAGCGCAACCGGCTGGCCGAGCTCGCCGTCGAATGCGCCGACTCCGCCGCGACGACGAAGCGCGCAGACGAGGCCCTGGCAGCCGCAAAGGCCGCGACGCAGGAGCAGGCCTTGAAGGACCGCGCCGCGCGCGACGCCGTTTCGGCCGCATTTTCCGCCGTGGCTTCGGCGCGGGAACGCCAGGCGCAGCTCGACCGCCGCGCGGCGGCACATTCGACGCGGCAGACGGCGTTGACCGGATCGATCGCGGCAGCGGAAACGGAACTGGCCGAAGCGACGCGCGAGCGGACCGAGGTTGCCGAGCGGATCGCCGGGCTGGCGGATTTATCGTCCGCGCGCGAGGAGATTAGCCGCCGCCGCGTCGAACTGGCGGAGACGCGCACCCGCGTGGCCGAGCACAAGGCCGCCGTCGACCGGCTGCTGAGCGAGGCTGAGGCGCGGCGCCGGCGCCTGGAGACGATCGACGCCGAGGCCGAGGCCTGGACAGCGCGGCTCGACAGCGCGCGGGCGCAACTCGCCACGCTCGAGGATCGGCGCGGCCAGGCGACGGCAGAGCTGGAGCGCCTGTCCGCGCTGCCGGCCGAGATCGCGCGACGCCGCCACGCGCTGTTGGATACGATTGCGCTCGCCGAGGCCAAGCGGCGTGCGGCCGCCGATGTGCTGGCAGCCGCCGAGGAGCAGCTCGCGGCCGCGGACAAGACCCTCAAGGCGGCCGAGCACGACCTTGCCCAGGCCCGCGAGGATCGCGTCCGCGCCGAGGCGCATGTTGAGCAGGCGCAACAGGCGGAGGCGGTCGTCGCCGACCGCATCCGCGAAAAGTTCGATTGCCCGCCGGACGGCGTGCTGGCCGCGGCCGGCATCGCGGAGGGCACCGCGCTGCCGGACGCCGCCGAGGCCGAATTGAAGCTCGAACGGCTCATCCGCGAGCGCGAGAACATAGGTCCCGTCAACCTGCGCGCCGAGGACGAGGCGGCGGAAATGGAGCAGCAGATCGCCGGCATGCGCGCGGAGCGCGAGGACCTGGTCGCCGCCATCGCCCGGCTGCGCCACGGCATCGCAGAGCTGAACAAGGAAGGACGCGAGCGATTGCTCGCCTCCTTCGAGCAGGTCAACACCCACTTCTCCGAGCTGTTCACCCGCCTGTTCGGCGGCGGGCGGGCGCATCTGGCGCTGATCGAGAGCGACGACCCGCTGCAGGCCGGGCTCGAGATCATGGCAAGCCCGCCGGGCAAGAAGATCGGCGTGCTGACCCAGCTCTCGGGCGGCGAGCGCGCGCTGACCGCGATCGCGCTGCTGTTCGCGGTGTTCCTGACCAACCCCGCCCCGATCTGCGTGCTGGACGAGGTCGACGCGCCGCTGGACGACGCCAACGTGGAGCGCTTCTGCCAGCTGGTCAGCGAGATCGCGCACAATACCAACACGCGCTTTCTGGTGATAACGCATCACCGGATCACCATGGCGCGGATGGACCGGCTGTTCGGCGTGACCATGGCCGAACGCGGCGTCTCCCAGCTCGTCTCGGTCGACCTGCAGGAAGCGGTCAAGATCAGGCACGCGGGCTAGGGTCTGTTCGTCCTGCCCGGCTTGCGAGCCTGGCATCCACGCCGCCTTTCGCATCCGCACCGGCGTGGATGGCCGGGTCAAGCCCGGTCATGACAAACCCGCGCCCAAGCCCTTGACTCTAAAGCATGAACCCGCCGCCTCCGACGGCGCGTTCATCCTTGACTCCCCGGGGTGCGGTCCCTAGATTGCGCCCCGCCGCGGGATGCCTTTCGGGGGGTTCGTTTCGCGGTGCGGCCTTGGCGCAAGGACATGCCGATGACCGCCGAACCGCCTCCTTCCTCCCTCAAGGACCTTGAGGCACGCCTGTCGGACGCGCGCCAACGCGCGGGACTCCAGCAGGACGAGGGCAAGGACGCGGGCATCGGCGGCGGACCGCCGCCCACTTCCGCGATGGGGCTCGCGCTCCGCGTGGGCGTGGAACTGGCGGCGGGATTGGCGGTCGGCGGCGGGATCGGCTGGTTCCTGGATCGATGGCTGGGGACGTCGCCGCTCTTGCTGCTGGTTTTCTTCGTGCTGGGGGCCGCCGCGGGAATGTTGAATGTCTACCGGCTGGTGCGCGCGATGAATGCGCCTGAAGGCCGGGATGGCGGGTCCGCCTGAACGGAGCGCCAAAGGGGTCCTGGGGTCCGGTTCCGTGGCCGAAGCGCATAATCCGCTCGAACAGTTCCAAATCCACCGCCTCGTGCCGATCAAGATCGGCGGGCTGGACCTGTCCTTCACCAACTCCGCGCTGTGGATGGTGATCGCCATCGCGCTGATCACGCTGCTGATGACGCAGGGCATGAAAGCGCGGGCGCTCGTGCCGGGCCGCCTGCAATCCGTGGCGGAGATGGCCTACGAATTCGTTGCCGGCATGCTGCAGGACAACGTGGGCAAGCAGGGAAAGCCCTACTTCCCGTTCATCTTCTCGCTGTTCATGTTCATCCTGTTCGCAAACCTGTTGGGCATGGTGCCCTACTCGTTCACCACCACCAGCCACATCGTCGTCACCTTCGCACTGGCGATCGTCGTCTTTATCGGCGTCACGATCATCGGCTTCGCCCGCCACGGGCTCGGCTACCTGAAGCTGTTCGCGCCCTCCGGCGTGCCCGCGGCGTTGCTGCCGCTCTTGATCGTGATCGAGCTGCTCTCCTACCTGATCCGGCCGGTCAGCCTGTCGGTCCGACTCTTCGCCAACATGCTGGCCGGCCATACGATGCTGAAGGTGTTCGCCGGCTTCGTGATCTCGCTGGGCGTGCTGGCCGGCTGGGCGCCGCTGGCGTTCATCGTGGCGCTGACCGGCCTGGAGATCCTGATCGCATTCCTGCAGGCCTATGTGTTCGCCGTGCTGAGCTGCATCTACCTCAACGACGCCATCCACATGCACCACTAGGACCGGCGTCCAGGGGATCCTCGTCAACCCAACTAAACCGGAAGGAAGTCACATCATGGGTCCAGAAGCCGCCAAGCTGATCGGCGCCGGCCTTGCCACTATCGCGCTCGCAGGCGTGGGCATCGGTATCGGCAACATCTTCGGCAACCTTATCGCGGGTGGCCTGCGCAACCCGGCCGCGGTGCCGAAGATGATGGGCAACGTGTTCCTGGGCTTCGCGCTGACCGAGGCGATCGCGCTGTTCGCCCTCGTCATCGCCATGCTGCTGCTGTTCGTGTTCTGACACGAACGCCCGGAGGGCCGGCGTCATGCCGCAGCTCGTCTTCGCCGACTTCCCGCCGCAGCTGTTCTGGCTGCTGGTCACTTTCGTCCTGCTCTACCTGATGATGGCGAAGGTGGCCCTGCCGCGCGTGAGCCAGGTGCTGGAGGCGCGCGAGGGCAAGATCGCCGGCGACCTGAAGGCCGCCGAGGCGTTGCGCCTGGAGGCAGCGGCGGCGCTTCAGGCCTACGAGGCGGCGATGGCCGCTGCCAAGGCCAAGGCCGCCGCCGAGATCCAGGAGGCCGCGCAGAAGGCCGCTGCCGCCGCGGCGGCGCGCCAGGCCGACTTCGCCGCGGTACTGAAGGAACGCAGCGACGCCGCCGAGCAGCGGATCGCCGCGGCCCGCAAGGCGGCGCTCGGCGAGATCGACAAGGTCGCGAGCGAGGTGACCGCCGCGGTGGTCGGCCGGTTGATGGGCGGCGAGCCCGCCCCGGCCGTCGTCAGACAGGCGGTCGACGCGGCGCGCGGCGGGCGCGGCTGAACGGGATCCGGCGATGCTGCACAACCCCACCTTCTGGGCCGCGGTCGGCTTCGTGATCTTCGTGGTCGTGGCGTGGAAGCCGCTGTCGCGGGCAGCGACCCAGCAGCTCGACGCGCGCGCCGCCCGCATCCGCGCGCAGATCGAGGAGGCCGAGCGCCTGCGGGCCGAGGCCCGGGCGCTGCTAGCCGAATACAAGGACAAGCACGCCAAGGCGCTGCAGGAAGCCGAGGCGATCCTGGCCCGCGCCCGCGACGAGGCCAAGCGCATTGCCGCCGAGTCCGCGACCGCCACCGACGCCGCCCTCAAGCGCCGCGAGCAGCAGACGCTCGACAAGATCGCCCAGGCCGAGCAGGCCGCCCTGCGCGACGTGCGCAACCAGGCGGTCGACATCGCCATCGCGGCCGCGCGCCGGATCGTGGCCGACGAGATGAAGGGCGAGTGCGGCACGGCGCTGGTCGAGGCCGCGATCAAGGAATTGCCGGGCAAGCTGCATTAGGCTTGCGCCCGGCCATGGGGGAACGGGACATGTCCGCCCGCCTGCTGCCGATCCTGACCGTTGCCCTGTCCCTGGCCGCACTGCCGGCCTTGGCCGCCGGCGACCTGTATGTGCCCGTGCAGCTCTCTTCGGTGCAGCAGAATGCGCTCAAGGACGGCTGCAAGAAGCGCTATGCCAAAAACAAGAAGAAGTACAACGAGTGCCTCAGCGGCAACGCGGCCAGCAGCGACAACGCGCTGATCGACGGCTGCTACGCCCGCTACCAGCACCAGCGCGACAAGCTGAGGCAGTGCCTGGGGCGTTAGCAGCGACGGCGGACGCCCCTTAACGCGCCCTGGATCCGTTATGGCGCCGGAACAAGTGAAGCTTCACGCACTCGGTCGCGCCGATATAGGCCAGGACGATCGCGACCGAGGCGGCGAGCACGGTTGGCGATAGCGGTACGAACCCGAACGCCCAGGCCAGTGGCCCGGCGTAAGGCACCGCGATCGCCGCGGCACCCACCGCGGCCGTCGTCGCCAGCAGCAGGCGACTGGGCCGGCTGGCCAACGCGCTTGCGCGGGTGCGCAGGATCAAGACCACGGAGAGCTCGGTCAGGACGGACACGACGAACCACGCGGTCTGGAAGGTGGCTTCGTCGGCGCGGAAGACCAGCAGCAGGGTGGCAAACGTCAGCAAGTCGAAGACCGAACTTTCGAGCCCGAACACCACCATGAAGCGCTGGATGTCCGCGATATTCCAGCGCGGCGCGCGCGCGACCCGTTCGGGATCCACGTTGTCCGTGGAAATGGCGATCGACGGCAGATCGGACAGGAAATTGTTGAGCAGGATCTGCTTGGCCGACAGGGGCAGGAACGGCAGCACCGGCGTGGCCAGCGCCATGCTGATCATGTTGCCGAACATGGCGCTGGTGGTGATGCTGATGTATTTGAAGGTGTTGGCGAAGGTGCGGCGGCCGTCGACGACCCCCTGGCGCAACACGTCGAGGTCGCGCTGCAGCAGGATCACGTCGGCGCTCTGCCGCGCCACGTCGACCGCCGAATCGACCGATATGCCGACATCCGCGGCATGCAGCGCCGGCGCGTCGTTGATCCCGTCCCCCAAATAGCCGATCACGTGGCCGGCGCGCCGGAGCGCCAGCACGATCCGCTCCTTCTGCTGCGGATCGACCTCGACGAAAAGATCGATACGCGCGGCCTGTTGCCACAGGGCTTCGTCCTTCAGCCGGGCGATCTCCGCACCGGTGAGCATCGACCTGGGATCGAGCCCTACCGCCGTCGCCAGATGCGCCGCGACGTAGCGGTTGTCCCCGCTGATGATCTTGGTGGCGATGCCGAGCGAACGCAGGTCCGCGATCGTACGCACGATCTCCTGCTTGGGCGGGTCGTAGAACAAGAGGAAGCCGGCGAAGACCATGGCGGCCTCGTCCTCGTGGCCGTAGCGCTCCTTGGCCGGCACCAGCCGCGTCGCCACCGCCAGGACTCGGAACCCGTCCTCGCTCTTCGCCCGGAAATAGGCCCCAAGCTGGCGTTTCGCCGCATCATCCAGCGGTGCCTGGATGCCGGCCGTTTGGACCGTTTCGCAGATTGCCAGCACGTTGGTGAACGCACCCTTGGTGATGATCAGGTGCCTGGCCGCAGCGGCTTCGTCCGTCACGACGATGGTCAGGCGCTTGCGCAGGAAATCGTAGGGTATCTCGTCGATCTTGCGCCGATCCGCCGCCGACCAGCCGGCGCGCTCGCCGTCGGCGACGATCGCCGCGTCGAGCGGGTTCTCGATGCCGGTCTCGAGCGCGGCGTTAAGGAAGGCCAGCCGGCGAATCTCGGCCGAACTGCAAGCGGCCGGATCGACGGCATCATGGAGGGCGACGACGCCTTCGGTCAGCGTCCCGGTCTTGTCGGTGCAGAGCACCGTCATGCTGCCCAGGTTCTCAATCGCCTCGAGCCGCCGGACGATGACACCCTGGCGCGCCATCGCGCGCGCGCCGGCCGACAGGGTCACGCTGATGATCGCCGGCAGCAGCTCCGGCGACAGGCCGACGGCCAGCGCCACCGCGAACAGCAGCGATTCGATGAAGGGGCGCCCGAGCAACTGGTTGACCGTCAGCACGAACAGGACGATCAGGATCATCGCTCGAACCAGCATGTAGCCGAACTGCCGGATGCCGCGGGAAAACTCGGTTTCCGGCACGCGCCGTCTCAATCTCGCGGCGATCGCGCCGAATTCCGTCCTCTTCCCTGTCGCCACCACCAGTACCCGCGCCGTTCCGCTTCGCACCGACGCGCCCAGGAATACGGAGTTGGTTCACGCGGCGATCGGCGTCTCGGGCGCCAGCACGCCAGGCTGCTTTTCCACGGGAAAGCTCTCGCCGGTCAGGGCCGATTCGCTGACCAGGCAATCCTTTGCCTCCAGCACGAGCCCGTCGGCGGGAACGAGGTTGCCGGCCGACAGCAGCACGACGTCGCCCGGCACGATCGTGGCCGCCGGCACGACCGACTCGCTGCCGTCCCGAACGACACGACAGGTCAAGGCCAGGCGCCGCTTCAGCTCCGCCACCGCCGTCGACGCCCGGTATTCCTGCAGGAACCCCAGCATCGTGCTGCCCAGCACGATCGCGAGGATGATCGAAGCGTCGACCCATTCGCGCACGACCAGCGACACCACCGCCCCGAACACGAGGATAAGAACCAGCGGGCTCTCCCACTGCCGCAGCAGCAGACGCGCGGCGGAAAGATCGGCTTCGTCGCCAACCGTATTGGGCCCGAAGCGCGCCAGGCGCTCGCGCGCCGCGCCGACGGACAGCCCCATCGGGCCGGATTCAAGGGACGCTGCCGCCTCTTCGGCCCGTCGGCTCCAGAACGCGGCTTCCTGCAATGGCACGCCGGTCATGCTCCGCCGCCGCCCGGCGCCCGTGGGCTACTGCGCCGGCTTCGGCAGGCCCGGCAGGGTCGGCAAGGGACGTTGGCCGGGTGTGGCGCCCGGCGAACGCGGCTCGGCCACCTCGCCCCGACGCCGGCGGTTATAAACGAGTTCCTCCTCGCTCAGTTGCAGCCCGATCAGGATGGCGTAGTAGCGCCCCTGCTCGCCCTTCTTGATCGGGATCATGACCTGCTCCAACTCTTCTTCGGCGACCACGCCGTCGCGCCCCTGCGGCAGGTCGAAGGCGACCGGGAAGATCTCCTTGGTCACGATGTCGCCCGAGACGCGGTGGCGGATGGCGACGAAATAGGAGAACTCGATCCGGCTGCCTTTTTCGCTCCGCCCGCGTTGCGCGGCGAACTCCAGCCGCAGGCCAACCCTGACCTTGCGATCCTTTTCGCTGCACACGGGCTGGCTGACCGAGCGTACGAACACGTCGTAACGCACGTCATCGAGCGTGCGCCCTTCGCCCTGCCTGAACTTGGTCAGGCGGGTCAGCTCCGGCACCAGGCCGATATCGGGGCAATCCTCGGGATCTGCCAGGGCCGGCCCCGGCAGGCTCATGAGTGCAACTATCGCCAGGGCGCGGAGCGCCGAACGAATCAAAGCGTGTTGTGGGTCCCGTCGCACAGCGGCGCGGACTTGGTCGACTTGCATCCGCAGAACCATAGCGTCGCCGCCTCCTTCGCCGTGTACCTGACCGGCTGGAAGCCGGTCTCCTTGTGCGAGCCGTCGCAGAACGGCTGCTTCTTGCTCCGCCCGCAGGCGCACCACCAGTAGTCCTTGCCCGCCTCGACGTTGACGCCGAAGGGGGACTTCTGCGCCACGACTGCCGTCGTCATGTCTCACCCTTTCCTTCGGCCGTGGCGCCGTATAGTGTCCGGCGTCCGCCCGGTGTCCATTCATGCCGATGCGGGCGACATTAGGATCTGGGCGATGCAAGCACAAGGCCGATGGAGCGGTGGGCGCAGCCGCCCGCGGTGCGCGGCATAGGCGCTCGATGGCGGTCTATACCGAGGTCGGCGACGAGGACCTGGAGCGATTCGTGGCCGAATACGACATCGGCCGGGTGACGAGCTGCAAGGGCATCGCCGAGGGCGTCGAAAATTCGAACTACCTGCTTCGTACCGAGCGCGGCTCCTACATCCTTACCCTCTACGAGAAGCGGGTGAAGGCCGAGGACCTGCCGTTCTTCCTCGGCCTCATGGACCATCTGGCCGCAGGCGGCTTCGCCTGCCCCACGCCGGTGCACGCCCGCGACGGCAAGACATTGCGCACCCTGTGCGGGCGGCCGGCGGCGATCGTGACCTTTCTGGACGGCATGTGGCCGCGCCAGATCCAGCCCCTTCATTGCCGGCTGGTCGGCGAGGCGATGGCGCGATTGCACCTGGCCGGCGCCTCGTTCCCCATGAAGCGGCCCAACGCGTTGGGAATCGCCGGCTGGCGGCCGCTGGTGGATGCCTGCGCCCCGCGTGCGGGTGAGGTGCGCGCGGATCTCGGCGCGCTGATCCGGCAGGAGATCGACTTCCTGGAGGCGAACTGGCCCGCCGGCCTGCCCGCCGGCGTCATCCATGCCGACTTGTTCCAGGACAACGTATTCTTCCTCGGCGAGAAGCTTTCGGGCGTGATCGACTTCTACTTCGCCTGCAACGACTTCTTCGCCTACGAGCTGGCGATCTGCCTCAACGCCTGGTGCTTCGAGCGCGACGGCGATTTCAACGCCACCAAGGCGCGGCTCATGCTGCACGCCTACCGCGCCGTGCGCTCGATCGAGCCGGCGGAAATCCAGGCGCTGCCCGTGCTGGCGCGCGGTGCGGCGCTACGCTTCCTGCTGACGCGCCTCTACGACTGGCTGAACCACCCTGCCGGCGCCTTCGTCAAGCCCAAGGACCCGCTGGAATACGCACGCAAACTGCGCTTCCACCAGGCCGTCACTGGCCCGGGCGCCTACGGCATCGGATGAGACCGTGACAGCGGCCATCGTCGAGGCGTTCACCGATGGCGCCTGCAGCGGCAACCCGGGCCCCGGCGGCTGGGGCGTCATCCTGCGCTATCGCGGCGTCGAGAAGGAGCTGTCGGGCGCCGAGCCGGCGACCACGAACAACCGCATGGAGCTGATGGCGGCCATCGCCGCGCTGGAGGCGTTGAAGCGCCCGTCGCTCGTGCATATCCATACCGACAGTACCTATCTGCGCGACGGGATCACCAAGTGGATCCACGCCTGGAAGGCGAAGGGTTGGCGGACCGCCGACAAGAAGCCGGTCAAGAACGTCGATCTGTGGCAGCGCCTGGAAGCGGCCGCTGCGCTGCACCAAGTCAAATGGCACTGGGTGCGCGGCCATTCCGGCCACGACGAGAACGAACGCGCCGACGCCCTGGCCCGCCAGGCGCTCGAGGCCGCGCGGCTGGACTAAAGACAACAAGCCCAAGGGCAATGGCTTGACGGCTGTTCCAATATAATGGAATGATGTCCTATATAATGGAATCAACCGTGCGCAATCTCGACCGGCGTATTGCCGAGCGCGTGCGCGACCTGCGTGCCGAACGCGGGCTGACGCTGGAGGCGCTTGCCGCGCGCAGCGGAGTCAGCCGGTCGATGATCTCGCTGGTCGAACGCGGCGAAAGCAGTCCCACGGCGGCGGTGCTGGAACGACTTGCCATGGGCCTGAACGTGTCGCTGGCGAGTCTTTTCGACCCCCCCACCCCGCCCGGCGTTCCGGTCGCGCGCCGCGCGGACCAGCCCCGCTGGCGCGACCCGGCCTCGGGCTATGTGCGCCGGAACGTGTCCCCCGCCGGCGTCGCCTCGCCGATCCAGATCGTGGAGGTGGAGTTCCCGCCGGGCGCGCGCGTGGCCTTCGATTCCGGGGCACGCGATGTGCGCATCCATCAGCAGGTCTGGGTGCTTTCGGGCTCGATCGAGGTCCGGGTCGGCGACGACGCTTATCTTCTGCACGCGGGCGATTGCCTGGCCTTCGTCCTCGACCGGCCGACCGCCTTCTGCAATCCGGCCGCCAAGCCCGCGCGCTACGCCGTGGTGATCGTCGGTCGGCCCGAAAGACCAGGAGGCGTCGCGTGAACCGCACGCTTTTCTCCGTGCGGCGCGTCGTCGACTTGGGTGACACCGACATCCACGGACTCGCCTCGCTTCTGGTCGATTGCGTCGAAGGCGGCGCGTCGGTCAGTTTCATGGCGCCGTTGTCGCTGTCCAAGGCGCTTTCGTTCTGGCAGGGCATAGCGGACGACGTGCGCACCGGCGTCCGCGCGCTGATGATTGCGGACGATGCGTCGGGGGTCGTCGGCACCGTCCAGCTTATTCTGGCCCTGCCCGAGAACCAGCCGCACCGCGCCGACATCTCCAAGATGCTGGTCCATCGCCGCGCCCGCCGGCGCGGCATCGGGGCCGCGCTGATGCGCGCCGCCGAGGATGCCGCGCGGCAGGCGGGCAAGAAGCTGCTGGTGCTGGACACGGCCAGCGACGATGCCGAACGGCTCTATGCCCGGCTGGGCTGGCAGTTGGCAGGGACGATTCCGGACTACGCCCTGCTGCCTCAGGGCGGATTGTGCAGCACGCGCATCTACTACCGCAGGCTCGATTGAAGCGATGG
>CAYMTM010000129.1:0-13082 GCA_964393375.1 uncultured Rhodospirillaceae bacterium | reverse complement strand
AACACCTCGTCCTGGTTGGGCAGGTTGGCGCCGCCCGAATCGACGAGGTAGATGCAGGGCAGGCGGTTCTCGCGCGCGATCTCCTGGGCGCGGATGTGCTTCTTGACGGTGATCGGGTAGTAGGTGCCGCCCTTGACCGTGGCGTCGTTGGCGACGATCACGCATTCCCGGCCCGACACGCGGCCGATGCCGGTAATGATGCCCGCGGCCGGCACCTCGTCGCCATACATGCCGTGAGCGGCAAGCTGCGACAACTCGAGAAACGGCGAGCCGACGTCCAACAGGGTCCGCACGCGGTCCCGCGGCAGCAACTTCCCCCGCGATAGGTGCCTGGCGCGCGCGTCCGGCCCGCCGCCCTCGCGGATCTTGCCGACGGTCTTGCGCAGGGCGTCCACCAGCGCGCCCATGCGCACCGCGTTGTCGCGGAATGCGGCGTCGCGCGGATCGATTGCGGAACGGATGACCCCCATTGCGTGCTCGGCATTTCCCCCGGGACGGTTGTAGCATGGCCTTTGCCGCAGGTCCGCTTCAAGGGGATTCCCGTCGCATGCTGCCGTCGCAGGCCGATCTCGAGAACGCCGCCAGCCTCGTGCACGCCGTGATGCCGCCGACGCCGCAATACTGCTGGCCGCTGTTGTGCCAGCGCGCCGGGACTGAGGTGTGGGTCAAGCACGAGAACCACACACCGCTGGGCGCCTTCAAGGTTCGCGGCGGCATCGCCTATGTCGGCCATCTGAAGCGCGGCGTGTCAGGGGTGAAGGGCGTCATCGCCGCCACCCGCGGCAATCACGGCCAGAGCGTCGCGTTTGCCGCGCGGCGCGCCGGGCTGGACGCCGTGATCGTGGTGCCCAAGGGCAACAGCGTCGAAAAGAACGCCGCGATGCGTGCGCTGGGCGGCGAACTGATCGAACATGGACACGACTTCCAGGCGGCCTATGAGTTCGCCCAGGGCCTGGCCCGCGAGCGCGGCCTGCACTTCTTTCCGTCCTTCCACCCCGTGCTGGTGACGGGGGTCGGGACCTACGGGCTGGAGTTCCTGCGCGGCACGCCCGCGCTCGACACGGTCTACGTTCCGATTGGCCTGGGTTCGGGCATTTGCGGGGTGATGGCGGCGCGCGACGCGCTGGGCCTCAAGACCAAGGTAGTGGGGGTGGTGGCGGAAAATGCGCCGACCTACGCGCTTTCCTTCGCCCAGGGCAAGCCGGTGCCCACCAACGCGGCCGACACGATGGCGGACGGCATGGCCTGCCGCGTGCCTAACGCCGAGGCGCTGGAGGCGATCCTCCGGGGCGTGGAGCGGGTCGTCGAAGTCGGCGACGACGCCATCAAGGCCGCGATGCGCGCCTATTTCGCCGACACGCACAACGTGGCGGAGGGTGCGGGCGCGGCATCCCTGGCCGCGCTGCTGAAGGAGCGCGACCGGATGGCGGGCAAGCGCGTCGGACTGGTCCTATCCGGCGGCAACGTGGACACGGCGGTATACCGCGACGTGCTGGCTGCGGCGTGACGGTCAGTTGCGATCGAGCTCCGCCTTGATCGCCGCCATCCAGCGTCGGGCGCGGGCCTTGTTGACCCCGAAGTCGTAGCGTCCGTAGACCGACTGGCTGTAGAGCGCGACCCCGGTTTTGCCGGCGGCCGCAGGGATCGCCTGGACCCGCACGATGTCGGGAAAACGCAGCCAGGGCGTGCGCTGGACGAACACGATCTGCGCCATGCCGGCGTTGACTTCGGCCGGGCTGGTGTCGGGCTCCAGCGAAGCGACCTTGAGCGCCGCCACCAGCACCTTCTCGGTCGGCGGGTCGACCGTCGGGCCCTCCTCGTCGACCGGACCGTTGCAGAGGCCCTTCGGGCAGATCAGGTAGTTGTTTGGCGCGTCCGGCCGCTTCACTGTGCGCAGGTCGTCGACCCGCGCCTCGACGCCGCAGCCTGTCAGCGACAGCAGCAGGCCGACCGCCACGGCCCAGCGCCCGGCCGGTCGGCGCTGGCTCACCATCCGCCGGTCTGCAGCCAGCGGTCGACCTGATCCAGACGGTCGGCGCCCCAGAACGGCTCGCCGTCGACGATGATGAAGGGCGAGCCGAACACGCCCTTGGCGATCGCCGCCTCGACCTCCACGCGCAGCCGGTCTTTGACGGCCTGGTCGTTGAGCGCCGCCAGCGTGTCCTCGCGCTTCATGCCCAGGTTGGCGGCCAGATCGGCGCAGGTTTCGGGGCTGGTGATATCCTGCTGGCCCGGAAACGCCGCGTGGTAGGCGGCCTGGGCAAAGCGCCGTGCCAGGCCAGCGTCGCGGTCGTGGAGCCAGTAGAAGGCGCGGCTCGGCGCCACGGCGTTGAACGGAAAGACCTTGGGCATCTGGAACGGCACGCCGTAGAGCCGCGCCGACCTGGCGAAGTCCCGCAGCGAATACTGCCCCTTCAGGGGCACCGCGGGCAGCGGGCCCATGCCGGTGGTCTTGAACACCACCCCCAACAGGATCGGCCGCCAGGCCACCGTGCGTCCGTGCCGCGCGGCGATATCGTCGATCCGCGTGGACGCGATATAGCCGTAGGGCGAGGCGAAGTCGAAGTAGAAGTCGATAGGGGCCTTAGCGGGCATCGCCGACGATCCTCCGTAGATGTTGCTCCGCGCCGGCGACGTCCTCGATATCGAACAAGCCCTGGCGCATGACTTCGCCGCGGTCGCGCGGATCCAGCTCCTCGTCCACGCGCCCGTGCCGGGACCCGGCATCGTCGGAATCGCCGCCGACCGACCAGCCGCCGCCGAGGTTGACGCGCGGATTACGCTGGCTGCGCCAGCTTGTCCAGCGTGGCCGATCGCAGCGGTCCATGCGGAACACCACCGAGCCCTCGCCGCCGCCATGCGACAGGGTTTCCAGGCAGTTCATGTCGTGCGACCGGAAGCTCCCGGTCCGGGGTAGCGGGAACCGGCGGTGGACCACCGCAGGCCGGTCGGTGACGGCATAGATCGTGGCGCGCGCGGCTAGGTAGCGTCCGATCGGAAACAGGAGCGCGGCGACGGCGGCAACCGCCAGGGGCAGACTGGCGACGAAGCGGGCGCCCTCGTCGAGACCGCGCGCCAGCCCGGCCGGATCGTACTGGATCAACGCGGCGGCGCCGGCGAACAGCACCCCCAGAGCCAACCCCGTCACAGCGTCCATCGCCGTACGCTTGGCCGGGTCGGGCCGGCCGACCCAATGCAGGCGCTCGCCGACCTCCAGCAACCGTTCTGCCCGCCGCGCCAGCGCCGGATCCCGGAAGCCGCCAAGCGAACGCGCGCGACCGATCGCCACCGGCCGCCGTCCGCTACTCGCCCAGGATCTGCCTGGAGATCACCAGGCGCTGGATGTCGGACGTGCCCTCGTAGATCTGGCAGACCCGCACGTCGCGGTAGATGCGCTCCACGGGGAAGTCGTTGAGATAGCCGTATCCGCCGTGGATCTGGATCGCGTCCGAGCACACGCGCTCGGCCATTTCGGAGGCGAACAGCTTGGCCATGGCCGCCTCTTTCAGGCATGGGAGGCCCTTGTCGCGGAGTGCCGCCGCATTCAGCACCAGGCCGCGCGCCGCCTCGATCCGGGTCGCCATGTCGGCAAGGCGGAAGGCGACCGCTTGGTGGCCGGCGATCTTCTGGCCGAACGCCTCGCGCTCCTTGGCGTAGGAAAGCGCCGCCTCGTAGGCCGCGCGCGCCATGCCCACGGCCTGTGCCGCGATGCCGATGCGCCCGCCCTCGAGATTGGACAGCGCGATCTTGTAGCCCTCGCCCTCCTGGCCCAGCATCAGGTCGGGCGTCAGTTCCATGTCCTCGAACACGATCTGGCAGGTGTCCGAGGCACGCTGGCCCAGCTTGTGCTCGACCCGCGCGACGCGATAGCCGGGCGTTGCGGTCGGCACGATGAAAGCGCTGATCCCCTTCTTGCCCTTGTCGGGATCGGTCACGGCGAAGACGATCGCGAGGTCCGCGTTGCGCCCCGAGGTGATGAACTGCTTGGTGCCGCTGAGAACGTAGCCGTTGCCGCGCCGGCGCGCCCGGGTGGTGATGGCGGCGGCATCAGAGCCGGCCTGAGGCTCGGTCAGGCAGAAGGCCGCCAGCCGCTCGCCGCGCGCCATGTCCTTCAGGAATCGCTGCTTCTGCTCGGTCGAGCCGAACTTCAGCACCGGCAAGCAGCCGACCGAGTTGTGCACGCCCATGATGGTCGAGCACGATCCGTCGCCTGCCGCGATCTCCTCCAGGGCCAGCGCGTAGGCCACGTGGTCGGCGCCGGCTCCGCCCCATTCCGTCGGCACCAGCATGCCCATGAAGCCGAGGCGCCCCATCTCGGCGATGGCCTCCTTGGGGAAGCGCGCCTCGCGGTCCCATGCCGCCGCGTTGGGCATGAGCTTTTCGCGTGCGAAGTCGCGCGCGGTGTCGCGGATCAGGGCCTGTTCTTCGCTGATCAGCATACGGACGGCGGCTGCCCCCTACCAGGGGATCGTTTCGCCATTATAGCGCAGGAAGCTGCCGGTGCGCTCGAGGTCGAACTTCTCGATCACCCGGCGCATGCCGTGCACGCTGTCGCGCACGTCCAACGTCGCGTTCTTGCCGCCCATGTCGGTGCGCACCCAGCCCGGGTGCAGCAGCAGGCAGGCGATGCCGCGCGGACGCAGGTCGATCGACAGCGACTTCACCGCCGCGTTCAACGCCGCCTTGCTGGAGCGATAGGCATAGGCGCCGCCGGAAGTATTCTCGGCGATGCTGCCCATCTGCGAGGTAATGAACGCCATGATCCGCCGCTTCGATCCGCCCACCGCGTCGGCCAGCACCTCGACCAGCCGCATTGGCCCCAACACGTTGACCTCGAAGCTGGTGCGCCAGCGCTCGTAGTCGAATTCGCCCAGCGTGATGCCGCGATCGAGGTACACGCCGGCATTGTTGATCAGCACGTCGATCGGCTCGCCGCCGGCCGCCTCGGCAAAGGCGGCGACGGAATCGGGGTCGGTGACGTCCAGCGCCTGCTTGACGACGTCGCCGTTGACCAGCTCCAGGTCCTCGGCCTCGGCCGGATCGCGGCAGGCGGCGACGACGTGCCAGCCGTCCGCCGCGTATTGGCGCACGAATTCGAGGCCGATGCCGCGGTTCGCGCCGGTTATCAGGACGGTGGCCATGACCCCTCACATCACCTGAAAATGCGCTTCGGTGGGCCGGCAGTCCCTGCCATTGATCGGCACCATGTCCTGCGGGCAGGCCGAGAAAGCGACGATGCAGTCCATCTCGGCGCGCAGCACGACATAGTCGCCCTTCTTGGCGACCGGCGGCTCGAAGCTCAAGCGCCCGTCGCCGAGAATCGGGATGTTCATCCACATGTTGAGCGGCGCGGGCGTTTCCGGCGCCTTCAATCCAAGCTCTGCCAACCCCGCCGCCAGATTGTCGGTGCAGTTGTCGTGATATCCCTTGCAGCCGAGCTGTTCATAGCGGTAGCGGTCGCAGGCCGCCAGCATCGTGTCGTGGATTCCGGGCGAGGTGTCTTCGGCGATCGTCAAGATCGGTCGCCGACGGTTGGTCACGAAGGTGTCGCCAAGGCGCGGAAACACGCGCAGCAGCGCCGTGCGCGAATGCTCCATCGACATGAATTCGCCGAGATCGTGGCGGTTGAACGCCCAGGTGTCGATCACCTGCTGGCCGTGCGTGTTGATGAGCTTGACGCGCTGGCCCGTGGCGAGCGCGACGGCCTTGCCTTTGCGCGCCGGGATGGTCACGATCTCGCCCATCGATCTCCCCCGTTCCGGTCCCCAAGGGCCGTTCCCATAGGCCGATCGGCCTGTCGTGACAAGGGGGAAAGCGGTGGCCGCGCGACGCCTATCTGGTCTCCTCGAACAGCTCGCGCCCGATCAGCCATCGGCGTATTTCCGAGGTTCCCGCGCCGATCTCGTAGAGCTTGGCGTCGCGCAGCAGGCGGGCGGTCGGATAGTCGTTTATGTAGCCGTTGCCGCCCAGGCACTGGATCGCCTGCAGCGCCATCCAGGTCGCCTTCTCCGAAGCGTAAAGAATGGCCCCGGCCGCGTCCTTGCGCGACGTTTCGCCGCGGTCGCAGGCCTTGGCCACGGTGTAGACATAGGACTTGCAGACATTCAGGGCGGTATACATGTCCGCCAGCTTGCCTTGCATGAGTTGAAACTCGCCGATCGGCCGGTCGAACTGCTTGCGCTCGTGCAGGTAGGGAACGACCACGTCCATGCAGGCCTGCATGATGCCCAGCGGCCCTGCCGCCAGTACGGCGCGTTCGTAGTCGAGCCCGCTCATCAGCACGTTGACGCCGCGGCCGACCTCGCCCAGCACGTTCTCCGCCGGCACTTCGCAGTCCTCGAAGACCAGCTCGCAGGTGTTCGACCCGCGCATGCCCATCTTGTCGAGCTTCTGGGCGGTCCGGAATCCCTTCATGCCCTTTTCGATCAGGAAGGCGGTGATGCCGCGCGGCCCTGCCTTGGGATCCGTCTTGGCGTAGACCACCAGCGTGTCGGCGTCCGGCCCGTTGGTGATCCACATTTTCGAGCCGTTGAGAATGTAGCGGTCGCCCTTGCGGTCCGCCCGCGTGCGCATGCCGACGACGTCGGACCCCGCGCCCGGCTCGCTCATCGCCAGCGCGCCCACGTGCTCGCCGGAGATGAGCTTGGGCAGGTACTTGCGCCGTTGGGCGTCGTTGCCGTTGCGACGGATCTGGTTGACGCAGAGGTTGGAATGCGCGCCGTAGCTCAGGCCAACCGAGGCTGAGGCGCGGCTGATCTCCTCCATCGCCACGCAATGCTCCAGATAGCCCATGCCGGCTCCGCCGTACTCCTCCTCCACCGTAATGCCGAGGACGCCGAGCGAGCCGAGCTTCTGCCACAGGTCCATCGGAAACTCGTTGCTGCGGTCGATCTCGGCCGCCCGCGGCGCGATCTCGGTCGACGAGAAGTCGCGCACGGAGTCGCGCAGCATATCGGCAGCCTCGCCGAGGTCGAAATTCAGCCCCGGCGCGCGATTGGGGATCATGGCTTGGGCGCTCCCTCTTGCATCCTTCGTATCAGCCTGGCGGCATGTCCGGTCGGCCCATGAGGCAGATCAGGGTCTGCTGCATCACCGCGCACAGGGTCTCGCGACCCATCTGGACCGCGAAGACCTCGACGGCGCACACACATAGCGTCCGGCCGGTCTTGACCACGCGGCCGCGCGCAACCAGTTTGTCGCCCTTGGCCGGCGCCACCAGATTGATCTTGTACTCCACCGTCAGGATCGAGGCATCCGCCGGCATCATCGAGTAGGCCGCGTAGCCGCCGGCGGAATCCCCGATCGTCGCGACGATGCCGCCGTGGAAGAAGCCGTGCTGCTGTGAGAGTTCCTCGCGGTACGGCAGGCTGATATCGACCCTGCCCGCCTCGACCGAGGACAGCACCGCACCCAGATGCGCCATCGCGCCCTGGCGCGCGAAACTGTCGGTCACGCGGCGTGCGAAATTCGGGTCGGGCGGTGTCATCGCATCGGGCATTGGACGCCTGGGGTCATTCCTGGACAACGAAATCGCGCATCTGCCGCGCGGTGCGCAGGGCATGACGGCGTTTGGGCGGGCTCGAGAGCCAGCGATTGACCGCAGCCGCCAGCGTAGGCGCTGCGGCGGACGCAGCCTCCGCTTCGGCCTCCGCCGCCAGCACGGTCTTCACGAGATGCGCGGAGACGATGAACTCCCCCACGCCGTGATCGTAGAGGCGTTCGCGGGTCGCATTGAAGAACGCCGCTGGATCGCCGACCTGCCAAGGCGTCACATCCATTGCCTGATCGACATATTTGGCATTGCGGCCGACGAAGCAGGCGAGTTGCAGCAGCACCGCCGGCCACAAGACGCGGTCCGCCGCCGCCAACTGTCGCCCCGCGTTCGCGAAGGTGATCGCGTGGGTGAAATCGAGCCAGCCGACGTTGTCGGCGATCGCGCCTTCCGTGCGCTGCTCGAAGCCGCGGTCGAAGCGCAGCATCTGCCGGGCGGCGGCCTCCAGCAGGACCGGGTAGATCGCCTCGGGCGCGTGCCCCCTTGACCATGCGGCGACCGCCGCCATCGCCGCGTCGGCCGGACGGCCAAGCACATCGGCCGCGGCAAGCGGCGGCGGCGCTTCGCGATTGCGCCGTCCCCAGGCCGCACGGTGGTCCTTGTAGGACCGGAACTCCGGCAGCAGGTCCTCGCGGCTGGCGTAGACCAGCGAGCGCAGCAGGGCGAGCAGCGCGGCCTCGGCGGCCCTGCCGCCCAGGCGCTCGACCAGTGCGAAAGCCTTGAGCGTGTAGATCGCCGAGTGACCGAAGTCCTGATAGTGCGCCAGCGCCGCGCGCGCAAAAGCAGGCCGCAGAGGTGCGGGCCCAGTGCCGCCCGCGATCGCGCCTCGGAGCGTCGCGGCGGCGGCGTTCTCGTCCTCGCTCTCGATCGCAGCCAGGAAGGCGGCCTCGTCCCACGGACGTCTATCGGTGGCGAAGGGATAGAGCCGGTTCCCGTCCGCATCCTCGCCGATATGGGCGATCGCCTCGACCATCGCCGCGAGCCGCGCGTCCGCGCCCGCCGCCCGGTCGCGCATGGCGAGCCAGTCGGCCGCTACCGCATAGGCGTGGGTCATGCCGAACTCGAAGCGCTCGTGCGACCAGACTACCGCGCGCGCCAGAGCAAGGAGCGGGTCGCCGCCATGGTTCTCGAGCCGCGCCAGTTCGCGTGCGATGCGCTGATAGTCCTCGTCCGCCAGCGCCCGCTCGAGACCGGCCAGGGCCTTCTCCTGCAGGACGGCCGGCTCCGGCTCGATCCAGTCGATCCAGACCTGGCCGGATTCGATCTTGGCCGGATAGCGCCGGAGCGTATCGCCGCCCACCAGCGTCTCGCCGCTCGCGAGGTCGAACTTCCAGTTGTGCCAGTTGCAGGTGAGCACGCAGCCGTCGGCGAGCGTCCCCTCGCTTAAAGGGTAGCCCTCGTGCGGGCAACGGTTGTTGCAGGCGAATAGGCCGCATTCGGTCTTGAGGAGCAGGATCTGGCGTCCGTCCACCCGCACGATCGCGCGCCCGTCCTTTGCCAGACGGTCGAGGGGTGCGACGGCGCGCCAACCCATGCGCTAGGGCCGGGATGCGGGCCCGGCGGCGTGCGCCTGCGCGTCGACGACGGCGAGCGCGGTCATGTTGACGATGCCGCGGCTGGTGACCGACATGGTGAGGATATGGGCAGGCAATCGCTGGCCGACAAGCATCGGGCCGATCGACTGGCCGCCGCCCACCGTCCGCAGCAGGTTGTAGGCGATATTGGCGGCGTCGAGCGACGGCATGATCAGCAGGTTGGCCGAGCCCTTGAGGTGCGAGTTCGGGAACAGGCGCTGGCGCTCCTCCTCGCGGAAGGCCAGCACTGCCTGCATCTCGCCCTCGACCTCGAGGTCCGGATCGCGCTCGCGGATCAGGGGCAGGCTGTCGCGCATGCGCCTGGTGGCTTCGCTGTCGCTGGAGCCGAAATTGGAGTGCGACAGCAGCGCCGCCTTCGGCACGATGCCGAACCGGCGGACCTGCTGGGCGGCCAGGACCGTCATCTCGGCGATCGCCTCGGCGCTGGGGTCGGGATTGACGAAGGTGTCGCAGAAGAAGTAGGTGCCGGTCGGCAGCACCACGGCGTTGACCGCCGCCAGGGCGCGCACGCCGCGTTCGCGGCCGATCAGGTCGCGCACGTGCTTCAGATGGGCGTTGAACGGGCCGACTGCGCCGCACAGCATGGCGTCGGCCTCGCCCCGGTGCAGCATCAGGCAGGCGATCACCGTGGTGTCGGAGCGCACCATGCGGCGCGCCTCGTCCGGCGTCACGCCCTTGCGCTCCATGATGCGGTGGTAGAGCTGCCAGTATTCGCGGTAGCGCGGATCGTCCTCCGGATCGCACAGCTCGACGTCATGGCCGGGCCGGATGCGCAGGCCCAGGCTTTCAATGCGCCGCGCCACCACGCGCCGCCGGCCGATCAGAATCGGCTTGGCCAAGCCGTCGTCCACCGCCACCTGCACCGCCCTCAGCACCCGTTCGTCCTCGCCTTCGGCATAGACCACGCGGCGCGGATCGCGGCGCGCCGCCTCGAACACCGGACGCATGACCAGGCCCGAGCGGAACACGAACTGCTCCAGCCGGTCGCGATAGGCGTGCAGGTCCTTGATCGGACGCGTGGCGACGCCGCTGTCCATCGCCGCCTTGGCCACGGCCGGCGCCAGCTCGACGATCAGCCGCGGGTCGAACGGCTTGGGGATCAGGTAGTCGGGGCCGAAGCGCAGTTCCTGGTCGCGGTAGACGTTGGCGACGATTTCCGAGGACTCCGCCATCGCCAGGTCGGCCAGCGCCATGACGCAGGCGATCTTCATCTCGTCGTTGATCGTCGTCGCGCCCACGTCCAGCGCGCCGCGGAAGATGAAGGGGAAGCAAAGCACGTTGTTGACCTGGTTCGGATAGTCCGACCGGCCGGTGGCGATGATCGCGTCCGGCCGCGCCGCCTTGGCGTCCTCGGGCAGGATTTCCGGGTCGGGGTTGGCGAGAGCCAGGATGATCGGCTTCGCCGCCATCGTCTTGACCAAGGCCTGCTTCAGCACGTTGGGCGCGCTGAGCCCCAGAAATATGTCGGCCTCGGGGATTGCCTCGGCCAGCGTGCGCGCCCCGGTGCTCTGGGCATAGGCTTCTTTCCAAGGGTCCATCAGCTCCCTGCGGCCCTTCCAGACCACGCCGGCGATATCCGTCGCCGTGATGTTCCGGCGTTTCATGCCCAGCTTGACCAGCAGGTCGAGGCAGGCGAGCGCGGCGGCGCCCGCGCCCGACGTGACCAGCTTCACGTCCTCGATCTTCTTGCCGACCACGCGCAGCGCGTTGAGGATCGCGGCGGCCACGATGATCGCCGTGCCGTGCTGGTCGTCGTGCATGACCGGGATCTTCATGCGCTCGCGCAGCTTGCGCTCGATCACGAAGCATTCCGGCGCCTTGATGTCCTCGAGGTTGATGCCGCCGAAGGTCGGCTCCAGCGCGGCAACGATGTCGACCAGCTTGTCGGGGTCGGTCTCGGCAATTTCGATATCGAACACATCGATGCCCGCGAATTTCTTGAACAGCACCCCCTTGCCTTCCATCACCGGCTTGCCGGCGAGCGGACCGATCGCGCCCAGGCCCAGCACCGCAGTGCCGTTGGTTACAACCGCGACGAGGTTGGCGCGCGCGGTGAGCGTGGCGGCCTCAGCAGGATCGGCGGCGATGGCCTGGCAGGCGAAGGCGACCCCGGGGGAATAGGCCAGCGCCAAGTCGCGCTGCGTCCCCAAGGGCTTGGTCGGGGCGATCTCGATCTTCCCGGGCTTCGGCCAGCGGTGATAGCCGAGAGCGCTGTCGCGCAGGTTGTCGGACATGATCCCCCCAACCGGCGTTTCCCGTCGGGGGAACGGCCGTCGCCGGGCATTGTCGCGGGGGCTCCTGGAAACGACAAGGCCCCTGCGGGAAACCGGCCCGCTGGCCATGCCAGGTTCGGGCGATGGCTTCGGCCGTCGAGTTGTCAGCCCTGCCGCAGGCCGAGATCGAGGCCCTGCTGGCCGCAAGCCTGGCCGAGGGGCGTTGCGTGGTCGCGCGGCTGCGGGACGACCGGATTGCCGGGCGCGACCGTTTCGACCCTCCGGGCAGGACGCTGGTCGCGGCGGTGATCGACGACGGGCAGCCGGGCACTTCACGGGGCTTTTGCGGCGCACCCGAGAGCCGGGCGCGAAGCTGTTCTACGAGGCGATCGGGTCCACCGATGTGGGCGAGGAAACGCTGAAGCATTTCCGCGCGTTGCAAGGCGCTTGCCCGGCTCGGCTTGAAATTGGTGCGGTCGAGAAGACTCGAACTTCCACGGGGTTTCCCCCACAGCGACCTCAACGCTGCGCGTCTGCCAGTTCCGCCACGACCGCCGGGGACCCGGTTTCGCCAGGGCAAGCCGGCGCTTGCCTTGGCACCGGCGGGGGGATACCAAAACCGCCGGGGGCAATCAAGCCCGGCCACGCAGGCACAGCCCCCGAAGGACCGTCCAGAATGTTGACGGAACACGGTATTTCGCCGGTTAGCCCCGGCGCCGCGCCGGCCACCGGCAATTCCGGTCCGGAATGGCGCCAGGCAACCGAGCCGGTCAGCTACGAGGCCGCTGTAGCCGCGATGGAAGCCCGCGTGGAGGCGATCAGGGCGGGCAGGGCAAGCGAACTGGTCTGGTTCCTGGAGCATCCCCCGGTCTACACGGCGGGCACCAGCGCCGATCCTGCGGAGCTTCTGGACCCCGGCGGCATCCCGGTCTACCGGACCGGACGCGGCGGCCGGCACACCTACCACGGCCCCGGCCAGCGGGTAGCATACGTGATGCTCGACCTGCGCGCCCGGGGCCAGGACGTCCGGCGCTATGTCCATTCCCTGGAGGAATGGGCCATCCTGTCGCTCGCCAGGCTGGGCGTGAAGAGCGGCCGGCGCGCGGGCCGGATCGGCATCTGGGTCGACCGGGGAGACGGCCGCGAGGACAAGATAGCGGCCCTGGGTGTGCGCGTGCGGGGCTGGGTCACGTTCCACGGCGTGGCGATCAACGTGAACCCGGACCTTCGCGCCTTTGCCGGCATCGTGCCCTGCGGGATCAGCGAGCAACGTTATGGCGTAACCTCGCTGGCCGCCCTGGGCGTCGCGGCCGACATGGCGGCGCTGGACCGGGCGCTGCGCGATACCTTCCCGCTGGCCTTCCCGCGCTGAGGCCGTTTCAGCCGGCGACGGCCTGGTAGACGTGCCCCGCCAGGATCGAACCGGCCAGGGCAAAGCCGAGATAGGCCAGGAACACCGGAAGCCGCGCCAGCGCGAACACCGCGATCATCGCCGGAATGCTGCTGACGCCGCCCGCCAGCAGAAAGGCCATGGCCGCGCCCGGCGCCATGCCGGAAGCCATCAACCCCTTGACCAGCGGGAGCGCCGCGTAGCCGTTGAGATAGGCCGGCAGCCCGATCAATGCCGCGATTGCGATCGCGAAGGCGGATTGTCCGCCCAGCGCCCCGGCAATCGTCGCGGGTGGGATAAAGGCCACCATCAAGCTTTCGAGCAGGAACGCG
>CAYMTM010000128.1:0-13128 GCA_964393375.1 uncultured Rhodospirillaceae bacterium | reverse complement strand
CCAGGCGACGCGCTCGACCGTGCCGAACAGGTTGACCAGCACCGGCATGTCGAAGGCGCGCTGACCGTCGCGCACATTCTCGAACAACACCGCCGGCCCGCCTTCGGCCAAGAGCCGCGTCTGGATCTCGGTCATCTCGAGCACCGGCGAGACCGGCTCCTTGACGCGCACCAGCCGGCCGGCGCTTTCCAGCCGGGCCATGAAATCGCGGAGGGAGGAGAAGGGCATGGGCGCCTGACGCGGGCTTTGGGGTGTGAGCCTACCGCAGGAAGCAGACGCCGCCTACAGCCACTTCATTCTCTTCAGCAGCCAAATCTCCAGCGGGAACATCAGCAACACGACGATCACCACGGCGGCGAAGGCGTAGGGGTGGTCGTGCCAGGGGATGCCGTCCACGTTCGATCCCAGCATGCCGGTGAACAGGGTCGGCGGCAGCAGCAGGGCGGCGATGGTGGTGAGACGGTTGGACGCCCGGGCGTGCCGCTCGGCGATCTGGGCCGCCAGGTCTTCGTGCAGGATCGTCGAGCGGTCGCGGATCGCGTCAAGGTTCTCGAGATGCCGCAGCACCTTGTCGGTGGTCTCGCGCAGCCGGATCTTGTCGCGCTTGCTGAGCCAGGGCGCGTCCTCGACCTGCAGGCGGAACAGCGCCTCGCGCTGCGGCGCCAGGTAGCGGCGCAGCAGGATCGCGTGGCGGCGCAGGTCGCTGAGCTCGACGCGGCATTCGTCCGTCGGCTGCTGCAGCAACGATTGGTCGAGATGGTCGGCGCGGTCCTCGAATTCGTCGATCACCGGCTCCAGGTACTTGACCAGTTTCTCGGCGATGCGCGCGAACAGCGCGCCGGTGCGGCGCGGCCCCTTGCCGCGGTCGAGCGCCTCGCGGATGTCGCGCAGGGCCAGCAGGTAGTGGTCCTTGTCGCGCAGGCTGATGACGCGGTGCGCGTCGGCCCACAGGTGGATCGGCACCAGCTCGAGCTCTTCGCCCGGCTTGGCCCGGTTCACCCCGCGCAGCACCGCCAGCATGGCCTCGTCGAAGTCCTCGACGCGCGGGCGCGTCTCCTCGGCGATCAGCGCCTCGACCGTCAGCGTGTCGAGGCCCGAGCGGTAGCGCAGCCAAGCCTGGGCCTGCGGGTCGTCGCGCTCGAGGTGCACCCACAAGACGCCGTCCGACGGCTTCCACGCATCCACGCCCGGCCAGTCGAGGTCGCGGCAGCCGCCATGCCCGTCGAGCACGCAGGCGAAGCGCAGTCCCGGCTGCTCGCCGTATTTGAGCGCGGGCCTGTCGTCCATCGTGCGCTTCCTTCCCGGGTTGTGGCGGTCATTCTAAGCCAACTTTATGATCCGCGCATGAAGCGCCTGCCGGCCGAGTTCGCCGATCTGCTGACGCCCAGGGGGCGCCGCGTGCTGGAAGGGCGCGACCGGGCGGCATGCGGCGCGGTGGCGCCGGGGCGCCCCCCGTTCGTCGCGCTCGACGGCATGGTGGATCGCGACAAGGCGCGGGCGGCGGGTGCGCTGCTCGAACGTACGCTGGGGCCGCTGCTGTCGGCGATGGTCAGGCCGATCCCGCCCGAATCGATCGCCGGCCAGACGCGCAACCACCAGGAACGGCTGGTCAAGACGGTGCGCGTGCGCACCGCCTATCTGGAGCGCCGCGGCTCGCGCGCCTGGGCGGCGGCCGAGCGCAGCGGCCTGATCGCGATGACCGACAGCGACAGCTGGCGCGCGTTCGCCGAGGCGGTCGCCGGCCGCGCGCTCGACCCGGATTGCGGCCGGCAGTTGCTGCGCTACGGGCTGGGCGACTATGCCGGGCCGCACACCGACCACTATCCGGAGGATCCGGTCGCGCGCGGCGGGTATATCGACCTTCACCTCAGCCTGGGCAGTCCCGGTTGCGCGCGGCAGTTCCTGGTCTACGCGGCAAAGGGCCACTTCACCGAGATGGTCGACGTCAACACGCTGGGCGGCATCACCGTGTACCGCCTGCCGCTCTGGCATTACACCACGCCGCTGCAGCGCCTGAGCGGCCCGCGCGCCGCGGCCCGACGTTGGGTGGTGCTGGGCACCTTCCTTTATGCCTGACCGGCGCCGGCTTCGTGCTAGGCTCCGGCCCCGGTCGAAGCGGGGGTGCATGGGGGCGTTTTCCATCACGGCGTCGCTGGCGGCGGCGCTTGCGCTGGTTGTCTGGTCCGCGCCGGTCGGTCCGAGCCGGGCGCAGACCGCCGAGAAGACGGTGGTCCTGCCCGGCTCGCGCATCGTCATGGCGCCGCCGCCCGGATTCGTCCGGTCGGAAAAGATGGGCGCCCTGGTCGGAGCCCAGGGGGCCGCTTCGATCGCCGCCAGCGAGGCGTTGCCGGGGGCGTTCGCGCAGCTTCGCCAATCCGCCACGCGCGCCAACGACCTTCGGGCGGCCGGCCTCAGCCTGCTCGATGTCGAGACAATTCCCGGCTTTCCCTACGAGCACGTGCTGATCCACGCGACGCGCCAGCGCGACAAGGCCATCGTCGATGTCTGGCGGCTGGTGTTCCAGCACAAGGATATCGCGGGTACGGTCACCATCAACGTCGCGCGCGTCGTCCCGCCGCCGGTCTCGGCCCAGGCGGTTCGCGCGGCGATGGCCAGCGTGCGCGTCACGGCCGTCGCCAACCCGGCCGCCAGCCTGCCTTTCGCCGTTGACGCGCCGCAGCGCTTCACCTACCGCAGCGCCCTCGGCGGGCGACAGCTCATCCTCAAGGAAACGCCGCTGCCGCCGGAAGGAGCGGTCGACGACGCCGCCGTCAGCATCGAGCTCGTGTCGCGCGATCCCGTCGCGCCGGCGGAGCGCGACAGCTTCGCGCGCCAGCGGATGTTCGCCCTGCCGGGCGTCCTGGTCGACACCGCCGACGAGCCGAAGCCGGTTACGATCGGCGGGCTGCCGGCCCTTGAACTGTCGGGGCGCGGGGTCAGCGCGTCGGGCCAGCCCCGGCGCGTCTACCTCGTCGTGGTCTTCGCGCCGAGGCAGGTCTACACGATCACGGGCGTGGCAAGGCCCGCGCGATTCGCCGATGCGCAGGCCGACCTGCGGGCGCTGGCGCAGAGCTTCAAGCTGAAATGAGCTTGCCGCGGGTCAGCGCGCGGCGGACGGCGCGGCCGGCCGCTCGTCCTTGAACGTCGCGTGGCGCGCATATTCGCGCCAGTGCGCCTTGCGGATGCGGTGGGTGCGGGGCTCGACCGCCAGATATTCGCCCGCGCGGCCGAGCAGCGGGATGATACGGTTCCGGCGCGTGAAGACCCGGCGCATGGCGGCGGAGTGCTCGCGGTTGGCGTCGCGCTCGGCCTTGTCGTGCCGGAACAGCAATTCGTAGGCGGCGATGCATTCCCGGACGAACCTGGGCTCGACGATCTGCAGGTTGCTCTGCACCCAGCAGCGGTCGGCGAAGTCCCAGAACACCGACAGGCCGACCAGCTCGTCCTCGCGCGTAAGGTAGGGAAAGAAGGGAAACGCGCGGCAGGCCATCGAGCGGTTGTCGCGCTCGCAATGGCGGAAGCCCTTGCACTGGATCGCGCGGCAGTCGCGATGCTTGTCGGCCAGTTCGGCCTTGGCCTGGGCGTCGCGCGCGCGATAGGGCCGCCACAGATCGCTGCGCGACCGCAGCAGCAGCCATTCGTGCTTGTCCACCAGCGGAATCGCCTGCTCGATGTCGCAGCACACCGGCACGCCGTCGTTCAGCGGCGCGCATTTCCGCCCGCAGTCGTAGCGCGACACCGGCGCCCGAAACCCGTCGAAGATTTCCCTGTAGAGCGCGACCGAACCCGCCATGCGCCCACTATACGGATGCGATGCATCGCCACAAGCGTTCATTGCGCGACGCGATAGACGACCGTTTCGCGCTCCTCGCGGTCCTCCAGCTCCATGCTGGTGGGCACGCGGTAGCGCGCGCATTCGACCAGTCCCCGCCTGGGCAGATAGGCGCGGCCGGGATCGGCCAACAGCACGCGCGCGCCGGCTGCCGCGCATTGCCTAAGCCATGGCCAGACCTGCTCGGCCATCGGCCGCTCGTAGCACACGTCGCCCGCCAGGATGACGTCGTAAATGGCCGACGCCCGCGTCAGGTCCTCCGGCGTCGCGGCGACGGCGACGGCGTTGAGCCGAGCGTTGAGGCGGATCGCGGCCAGCGCCATCGCGTCGAGATCGCTGGCGACCACCGCCGCCGCCCCCGCGATCGCCGCCGCGATGCCGGCGATGCCGCTGCCGGCCGCAAAGTCGAGCACGCGCCCGCCCGCGACAAGCGTCGGGTGATCCAGCACATGGCGCGCGATCGCCTGTCCGCCGGGCCAGGCGAAGGCCCAGTAGGGCGGCGGCAGGCCGCTCTCCTGCAGCGTCGCCTCGGTCGCCTCCCACAGCGGCGTGACCGGGCCCGCGATGTGGAGCCTGATCTCGGGCACCAGTGGCGGCGCCGCGATCGTGGTCCAGGCGCGGATGAAGCCGTCCGGGTCGTCGGCCGCCCGCGCCATCGGCCTAGCCTAGCGCCTGCAGCCGCTGGATCCGCTGCTCGATCGAAGGATGCGTGGCCATCAGCGCCGAGGCCTTCTCGCCGAACTTCTTGAACGGGTTGACGATGAACAGGTGCTGCACGGCCTTGCTGGCGTTCTCCCAGCGCACCGTCGCCTGGTCGAGCTTGCGCAAGGCGCCGATCAGCCCCAGCGGGTTGCGCGTCAGCTTCACCGAGGTCGCATCGGCCAGGAACTCGCGCTGGCGCGACACGGCCATCTGCACCGCCCGGGCGGCGAGCGGCGACAACAGGCCGATCGCGACCAGCACGAGGACGGCGACGACGACCAGCCCGCCGTTCTTGTTGCGGCTGCCGCTGCTTCCGCGGGTCATGAACCGGGCGGTGCGAAGCGCCAGGTCGTTGACCACGACGATGAGGCCGACCAGCACGCCGACGGCGGTCATGTAGAGCACGTCGTTGTTGGCGATGTGCCCCATCTCGTGCGCCACCACCCCTTGCAGTTCGTCGCGGTTCAGCGCGTCCAGGAGTCCGCGCGTCACCGCGATCGCCGCGAGATCGGGGCCGGTGCCGGTGGCGAAGGCGTTGAGCGCGTCGGTCTCGACGATCGCGACGCGCGGCGTCGGCAGGCCGGCGGCCAGCGCCATTTCCTCGACCACGTTGTGCAGCATCGGCGCCTCGGCCCTGGTCACCGCGCGCGCGCCGGTCAGGCCGAGGACCATCCGGTCGCCGAAGCTCGTGGCGACGAGCGTCCACACCAGGCTGAACAGGAGCATGAACCCGGCGGCGCCCAGGCCGGCGCGAAAGGCGAGTTCCGGGTGGAACCCCGCCAGGATCGGAATCGCCCAGCCGGCCGCCCCGCCCACCACCACGCCGATCAGGATCAGCACCCAGCACAGGATCTCGGTGTTGCGCTTGTTGGCCGCGATGGCGGCGAGGAAGTCGGTGCGCGTCAGGCGCACCGGCGGCGGCCGCGGGACGTCGGCGGCCTGGTCGCGCGGCGCGGCTTCGGGCGGCGGGCCTTGGGTGGGCGGGCCTTGGTCGGGCGGGCCGCAATCGCGGTCGCTCCAGGGGCCGGTCGGCATGGCAGGTCCCGGCGCCGGCTAGCGCAGCTTCACCTGCGGGACCTCGCGGTCCTGCTCGCCCGCCTCGAAATAGGGATGCCTGGCGAAGCCCATCGGTCCCGCGATCAGCACGGCCGGGAAGCTTTCGACCCGCGTGTTCTGCGCCATCACTGAGTCGTTGTAGTGCTGGCGCGCGAAGGCGATGCGGTTCTCGGTGCTGCTCAACTCCTCCTGGAGCTGCACCACGTTCCGGTTCGCCTTCAGGTCGGGATAGGCCTCGGACAGGGCGAACAGGCGGCCCAGCGCGCCGGAGAGCGCTGCCTCGGCCTGGATCTGCCCTTCGCGCGGCCCGCTCTCGGCGCCGAGCGCGGCGTTGCGCGCCCTGATCACGGCCTGCAGCGTCTCCTGCTCGTAGCCCATGTAGCCCTTGACCGCCTCGATCAGGTTCGGGATCAGGTCGCGCCGGCGCTTGAGCTGCACGTCGATCTGCCGCCATGCGGCCTCGACCTGGTTCCGGCCCGAAACCAGGCCGTTGTAGACCATGATGACGTACAGCACGATCACCGCGATCGCGGCGACGACAATCCAGCCGATGGTGCTCAAGGGCCTCTCCCTGCTACGACGCCGCGGCAGTCTATCGCCGCGGCGCCGGAGGGTCATCGGGCCAGATGGCCGACCGCCAGCGCGAACAGGACGAGCAACCCGAAATCCCGGTTCGACCGGAATTTCCCGAGGCAGTCGCGCGGGTCGTCCGTGTCTACGGTCGATGCCTGCCAGAACAGGTGGATCGATCCCCCGGCCAGCAGCAGGAAGAAGGGCCAGCCGAGATCGCCCGCCAGGCCCGCGGCGGCCAGGAGCACGATCGCGGCGGCATAGGCGCCGTAGAGGAACGGCCGCGTCCGCGCGCCGAGGAACAGCGCCGAGGACTTCACGCCGACGATGGCGTCGTCCTCCTTGTCCTGGTGGGCGTAGATCGTGTCGTAGCCGAGCGTCCAGGCGATGCCGGCGGCATAGAGCAGCAGCGCCGGCAGGGCCATGACGCCGGTCGCCGCCACGTAGCCCACCAGGGCGCCCCAGTTGAAGGCCAGGCCCAGCACGAACTGCGGCCACCAGGTGATCCGCTTCATGAAGGGATAGATCGCGACCAGCACCAGCGACCCCATGCCCCACAGGATCGCCGCGCCGTTGAGCGACAGCAGCACGATCAAGCCGACCAGGCTCTGTGCGAGCATGAACAGAATGGCCGCCGGCACGCCGATTTCGCCGCTCGCCACGGGGCGGTCGGCGGTGCGCGCGACGCGGCGGTCGATGTCGCGGTCGACGATGTCGTTGAAGGTGCAGCCCGCGCCGCGCATCGCGATCGCGCCGATCGCGAACAGCAGCATGAGGCCAGGCCCGGGCCAGCCCGGTCCGGCCAGCGCCACGCCCCACCAGCAGGGGATCAGCAACAGCCAGGTGCCGATCGGCCGGTCCAGCCGCGCCAGGCGCAGATAGGGCCGCGCCGCCGCCGGCGACCAGCGGTCGATCCACCCGCCCTTCGGTATGTCGCTGGCCTGGGTCATCCGGCCGGAGCTAGCGCCTGAGCGCGCGGGTCGCGAACTCCGGCGGCAGTTCCAGCGCGTTGGCGTCGTTCTCGTCCACGACCTGGCACAGGCAGCGCTCGGGCGTGTTGTTGCCGCGGGTGCATTTCTCCAGCGCGTCCTGGCGCGGCGGAGTGCCGATCGCGCCGGGCGGGATCCACGAACTGGCCCAGCTGCCCACGCGCAGCGAGTCGGGCGATCCGCCCGACCAGTCGATGCAGGCGGCGATCGCCTTCGGGCGCGGCGCGGCGCGGTAGTCGTTGCGCTTGCCCTGGTCGATGCCCGAGCCGACGGTCTGGCCGAGCAGGACGGTCATCACCCGCTCATAGGATCGCTGGCGCAGTTCGGCCGCGCCCGGTGCCGGTGCCGCCGCCGGCTGGGCATAGGGCGAGGCCGGTTGGGAAGCCGGCGGGGCCGGCGCAGTCGCGGCCTGGACCGGGGCGCCGCCCTCGCGCTGCAGGATCATGCTGGCGCCGCCACAATCGCCGCCCGGCGTGATCGCGAGATTCGGCAGAGTGCCCGACACATGGCGCGGCTCCAGGCGCAGGCCCTTGAGATCGAAGGCGATCCGGCCCGCACTGTCGACCGTCGTATTGACCGACGGCCTGCCGGGCCATCCCGGGCAGCTCACCGTGCCGGTCACCTGGCCGTTGCGGATGTCGAGCACGACGCGCCACTGCTTGTCGGCGCCGGTCCAGCGGCCGTCGAAGCGCGCCAGGCCGCTGTCGGGCGGGGGCGGCGCGATCGCCGCCTGCTGCTGCGCCGCCGCCCCCGCCGGCGCAGCGGGCGCAGCCGGTGCGGGCGGCGCGACAGGCGCAACCGCCACTTTCGACGGCGCGGCGGGCGCAGGCTGCGCGGCAGATGCGGGCGGCGCGGCGGCGGCGGCCTGTTGACGCTTCAGGTCGGCGATCCGCCGCCGGGCCAGCCCGGCATAGATGCCGTCCGGGAACTGGCGCAGATATTCCTCGTAGTCGGCGGGATTGGTGCTTCTGCCCATCGATTCCCAGAACGCCACCTGCGCCGGCTGGGTATTGACCGGGGCAGGGGCGGGCGCAGGGGCAGGCGGCGATGCGGTCGAAGCCGGCGGCAGGTTGATCGTGACGTTGAGGTTCAGCACCAGGTCGCCCGTCAGCGACGAGGATTCCCAGGGCGTCTGGACGCCCTGCGTCGCCTGGATGACGGTCTGGCGTACGCGCTTGAACACTTCCTCGACGGTCAGGCCGGGCTGGTCGATGGCGCGCACCAGGCTCTCGGTATAGGGGCTGTTGGGGCCCTCGCCGTCGACCGCCACCGTGCCGGGCGCGGTGGAATAGGCGATCAGGGTCCCGCGTGCCGCGTCGATGGCAGCCAGGCCCTTCCCGGCCCCGCGCCGCTGCGGCAGGAAGGGGTTGTTGCGGCAGGCGTCCAGAATCACCACGTTGGCGCGGTTGCGCGCCTCGCTCATCTGCTCCAGCACCAGGTCGACATCGACCGCCTGGACCCGGACCGACGCCTCCGAGGGCAGGCTGGCGTCGAGTGGCACCAGGTAGTTGTGCCCGCGCACCTGCACCCCGTGGCCGGCGTAGTAGAACAGCCCCACCCCGCCGGCCTTGAGCTTCTCGCCGAATTCCAGGATCGCGTCCTCCATCGCCTTCTTGCCGGCGTCGATCCGCTCGATGACGGTGAAGCCGAGCTTGCGCAGCGAGGCGGTCATGGCGCGGGCGTCGTTGGCGGGGTTCTTGAGCGCCTGCATGCCGTAGGCGGCGTTGCCGATCACCAGCGCCAAGCGCTGCTCGGTGGCTCCGGCCTGGGCGCAGGCGGGCGCCGCCAGGGCCAGCGTCATGGAGGCGCCGAGGAGGAGGGCCAGGAGCGACCGGATCATTTTGGGAATCGTGCCACCGCCGCCCCTGGCCCGGCAAGCCCTCAAGCCTCGGCCACCGGCACCTTGCCGCCATGGGCCAGCGACCAGCCGTCGGGGTCCTTCAGGTAGGCGCGGATCTCGGCGATCGCCTTGGCGTCCAGCAGCCGGTCGGCCTCGGCCGCCGCCACCACGTCCGCCCAGGTGGCCAGCGCGTGCAGCCTGACGCCCGCCTCGGTCAGCCGCGCGATGCCCTGGGGGAAGATGCCGTAATGGAAGATGACGAAGGCGTGCGCCACCTTGGCCTCGGCCTTGCGCAGCGCCTCGACGAACACCAGCTTGCTGCCTCCGTCCGTCGCCAGGTCCTCGACCAGCAGCACCCGGGCGCCGGGCGGAAACTCGCCCTCGATCTGGGCGTTGCGGCCGAAGCCCTTCGGCTTCTTGCGCACGTAGAGCATGGGCAGGGCAAGCTCGTCGGACAGCCACGCCGCGAAGGGGATGCCCGCCGTCTCGCCGCCCGCCACGAAATCGACCGATTCCGCCCCTACATTGCGCCAGATCGTCTCGGCGCCCATGCGCATCAGCAGCCTGCGCGCGCGCGGGAACGAGACGAGGCGGCGGCAATCCACGTAGACCGGGCTCGCCCGGCCCGAGGTGAAGATGAACGGCTCGTGCGGGCGCAGGTTGACCGCCTTGACCTCGATCAGCAGGCGGGCGGCCCGGTTGGCCATGTCGGTCGCGGCGGTATCGGCGGCAGCGGTCATCGGTCGTGGTCCCATCGTGGCGGATCGGTGCCGCCGTCATAGAAGCAAAACGCGTGCGCCACAATCCAGCCGCTGCCGACGCCGGCCACGTTCGATAACGAGACAAAACGCGTCGATTTTGGGGATGGGTTTTGCCCGCCGCGCGTTTATTGTTGCGGGACGCCGGCCGGCGCCGCATCGCCGGCCGATAGGGATTCGGGCCCCGTGAAACTGACGCGACGCCATCTGCTGGTTTCCGCTGCCGGGCTCGGCGCCGCCGGCCTGGGCGCCGCCGGGATTTGGCGGGCGGCGGCGCAGGTCGTGCGGCCGCCGGACACGCGCTTCTTCCGCATCGGCACGGCCGGGCTGGGCGGCGTCTACTACCCGCTGGGCGGCATGCTGGCGCTGGCGATCTCCAATCCGCCCGGCTCGCGGCCCTGCGACAAGGGCGGAAGCTGCGGCGTGCCGGGGCTGGTGGCGGTGGCGCAGTCCTCGCACGGCTCGGTCGCCAACGTTAAGGCTATCGCCGCCGGCGCGCTCGATTCCGGCTTTGCCCAAGCCGACGTGACCTACTGGGCCTATACCGGCACCGGCATCTTCCAGAGCCAGCAGAGGCTCGACCAGCTGCGGACCATCGCCAATCTCTACCCCGAGCATCTGCACGTGGTGGTCCGCAAGGGCGCCGGCGTCGAGACCCTCAAGGACCTCAAGGGCCGGCGCGTCTCGCTGGACGAGCAGGGCTCGGGCACGCTGGCCTCCTCGCGGCTGGTGCTCGAGGCCTACGGCGTCAAGGAATCGGACCTGCAGGCGCAGTACCTGCCCGCCGACCAGGCGGTGCAGCGCATGAAGGACGGCTCGCTCGACGCCTTCTTCTTCTTCGCCGGCTATCCGGCCCCGGCGATCGCCGAGCTGGCCGACGCGCTCGCGCTCGACCTGGTGCCGATCAACGACGGGCCGGCCGAGGCCGTGCGGCGGAAGTACGAGTTCTTCGCCCAGGACATCGTGCCGATCGGCGCCTACAAGGGGGTGGCGCGCACCGAGACGCTGAGCGTGGGCGCGCAGTGGATCGTCTCGGCGAACGTGCCCGAGCCGCTGGTCTACGACATCACCGCCGTGCTGTGGAACGACGCCACCCGCCAGCTTCTGGACAAGGGCCACCCCAAGGCCAGGCAGATCCGCCGCGAGACGGCGCTGAACGGCCTCGCCGCCCCGCTGCACCCCGGCGCCGAGCGCTACTACCGCGAGGCGGGGCTGCTGAAGTAGCTACTTCAGCCCCAGCTCCATCAGGATCTTGCGCACCTCGGCCTTCTGCTGGGGCGTGTATTCCAGCATCGGCGGGCGGGTGTGGCCGCCGTTCAGGCCGAGCTGGTTCATCGCCTCCTTGATGCCGATATAGGCGCTGCCGACCCTCAGGATGTCGTAGGCGCGCAGCATCTTGAAATGCAGCCGGCGCGCCTCGGCCAGCTCGCCCTTGGCGGCGGTCTCGTAAAGGCGCACCGCCATCCTGCCCAGCACCTGCGGCAGCATCGACACCACGCCGTGCGCGCCGATGGCTACGGCGGGAAGCACCAGGTCCTCGAGGCCCACGAACACGGTCAGGCCCGGGCATTGGCGCAGCAGTTCCCCGCAGGTGTAGATGTCCCAGGTGGAGTCCTTGATGGCGACGACGTTCTCGATCGCCATCAGCTCGCGCACCAGCGGCGCGTAGAGCGGATTGTTCACGTAGCGCGGGCTGTTGTAGAGCATGATCGGCAGGCCGCCTTCGCCCGAGACGCGGCGATAGAACTCCTTCACCTCGCGCTCGGTCAGCTTGATGTAGAGCGGGGGCAGCACCATGACGCCCTTGCAGCCCGCCTTGGCCGCGCGTTTGGTCAGCGCCACGACGTTCTCGGTGCGGATCGCGGCGGGGCAGCCCAGCACCGGCACGCGGCCCTTGGCCTGGTCGACCGCGATGTCGAACACGCGCCCGCGCTCGTCGTCCGACATCAGGAAGAACTCGCCGGTCGACCCCGCGGCGATCACGCCGTGGCAGCCGGCCCTGATGACGTACTCGACCACCTTGCGGTAGCCGGCTTCGTCGAGCGCGCCGTTCTTCTTGAACGGCGTCACGATCACGGCGAAAGATCCGCGCCAGCGGACCTTGGGCTTGCTCATGGGCGTTTCCTCTGGAGCTTTATGGCTCGGCGGCGTGGTGGCGGAGTGCGCAGCCTAGGGGCTGTCCGGCTCCCGGGCAATCCGCAAGCCTGCCTTCCGTCGCGGCGCGCAATCCCGGCGGGCTCAGCCGTCGGCCTGCCGGTCCTCGGTGAAGAAGCCGCGCAGGATGGCGGTGATCGCCTCGCTGCGGGTCAAGGCGTGCGGCCGGCGGAACTCGTCCAGCGCCTCGGAAACGTTCTCCGGCAGATAGATGCTCATGACGGTGGAGGCCTGGTAGCGCGTCCTCGGGCGGCGCAAGAGGATGCCGGAATCGCTCTCGATGATGGTGTGCAATCTGAGCGCCATTGACCCCGACCCTTATCGCCCATCCCGTGGCACCACCCCCGTGGCCCCACGAGATGTCGTAGGCACGTCAAATTCGAACTCTAAATATAGTAGCACGGCGAGAATCGCCAGGCCAAGCGATTTTCATCGCCTGCCGAACAGCCGTTCGATGTCCGCGAGCTTCAGTTCCACGTAGGTCGGCCGGCCGTGGTTGCATTGGCCGGAATGCGGGGTCTGCTCCATCTGGCGCAGCAGGGCGTTCATCTCCTCGGCATTGAGCCTGCGGCCGGCGCGCACGCTGCCATGGCAGGCCATGGTGCCGGAGACCTCTTCCAGCCGCTCCTTCAGCGACAGGTGGCCGTCCATCTCGGCGATTTCCTCGGCCAGGTCGCGGACCAAGCCCTGGGCGTCGAGCTGGCCCAGCATGGCCGGGGCCTCGCGCACCACCACCGCCCCGCGGCCGAATCGCTCGACGACCAGGCCCAGCTCGGCCAGCTCGTCGGCCCGCTGCAGCAGCCGCTCGGCCGCGCCCTCGCCCAGCTCGACCACCTCGGGGATCAGCAGCACCTGGCGGGCGACGCCCTGTTCGGCCAGGGCCCGCTTCAGCCGCTCGTGCACCAGGCGCTCGTGCGCGGCGTGCTGGTCGACGATGACGATGCCGTCGGCGGTCTGGGCGACGATGTAGGTTTCGTGAAGCTGGCCGCGCGCCGCGCCCAGCGGGTAGTTCTCCGCCGCCTCGATCGGCGCCGCGGCGGCGACGGCTGCGCCGGGGGCGGTCTCCAAGCCCAGGCCCGGCGCGGCGGCGGCATCGCCGCCCGACGGCCCCTGCCAGCCGGCCAGCTCCTCGCGCAGCGCGCGCGGCGGCCGGGGTTGCGGGCCCGGCCAGCCGGCCGGCGCGCCCGATCCGGGCCGGAAGGCCTGCATGGCGGCCTGGGCGGTGGT
>CAYMTM010000127.1:0-13192 GCA_964393375.1 uncultured Rhodospirillaceae bacterium | reverse complement strand
GAGGCTTGGGAGGAAGCGCGCGCCCGGATCGCCCTCGACGCCCTGCTCGCGGTCTACAGCATCCCGCGCATCAGCCAGATTCAACTGATCTATCGCGCTCGGCTGGTCGAACCCGGATTCGCGGCCGGGCCCGAGAGCGAAGAAGTGGCCTTGTTCGACTGGGACAGAATCCCCTGGAACGACCTTGCCTTCCCGTCGGTGCATTGGGCGCTGGGGCACTTCCGGGAGACACGCGGGCTTGTGACCTTCGCCCCGCGCGTCAATCCGCCGGGCGAGACGGCCAGCCGTTAGAGGTTCAGCACCGCCACGCCCGCGGCAACCGCGCCGGCCGCCATGGCGCGCCGCGGGCCCATCCTCTCGCGCAGGAACACCGCACCGATCAGCGTCGCGAACGCGACCGAGGTCTCGCGCAGCGCTGCGATCGGCACCACCGCGCCAAGGCTCAAGGCCCAGAGCAGCATGGCATAGGACGCGGCGACCACCACGCCGGCCGCCGCCTGGCGCGGCAGTTCGCGCCAGGGCAGGCGCTTCAGCGCGCCGCCGCGAATCAGCAAGGCTGCGGGAACCAGCACCAGCGCCTCGATCAGGTTGATCCAGACGATATAACCCATCGTCGAATTGGCGCGATGCAGGCCGATGAAGTCGACCACGGTCGACGCGCCGGCCATCGTCGCCGTTGCGAGCGCGCAGCCCACGCCGATCGCGCCAGAGCGCGTGAACAGGCGGCGATCGACCGCGAGCGCCGCCAACCCGCCCGAAATCATGGCCATCCCGCCCGCGAGGGATACGGGCAGCGTCTCGCCAAGCCACACGAGGGCGATCGCCGCCACGACCAGCGGCGCGCCGGCGCGGGCGATCGGATAGACCTGCCCCAGGTCGCCGAAGCGATAGGCGACCAGCAGAAACAGGTAATAGCCCATGTGCAGCGCGACCGAGGCGATCAACCACGGCCAAGCGGGTGCCGCCGGCGGCGTCACCTGGCGCGCCAGCACCAGGCAGATCAGCGCCGGCACCAGCACGCCAACCGTGGTCGCCATCAGCTGGTCCCGGCTCGCCTTGACGACCGCGCCCCAGATCGCGTGCAGAAACGCCGAAACCAGGACCAGGGCGACCAGTTCGGCGTGCATCGCCGCTAGACGTCCGCGAGCCCGAGGAGCGCCCGCGCGAAGGCGGTGGCCTCGAACGGGCGCAGGTCGTCGGCGCCCTCGCCGACGCCGATCGCATGGACCGGCAGGCCGAACTTCTCGACCAGGGCCACCAGCACGCCGCCCCGTGCCGTGCCGTCGAGCTTGGTCACGATCAGGCCGGTCACGCTCACCATGTCCTTGAACGCCTCGACCTGCTGCAGCGCGTTCTGGCCGATCCCGGCGTCCAGCACCAGCAGCACCTGGTGCGGCGCCGTGCTGTCCAGCTTGCCCAGCACGCGCACCATCTTCTGCAGCTGGGCCATCAGGTCGGACTTGTTGTGCAGGCGGCCGGCCGTGTCGACCAGCAGCAAGTCGATGCCTTCGCGCTTGGCCTGCTCGAGCGCGCCGAAGGCAAGGCCCGCGGCGTCGGCATTCGCGGCACCTGCCACGACCGGGCAGCCGGTGCGCGCGCCCCAGATCTTGAGCTGCTCGACGGCCGCGGCGCGGAAGGTGTCGGCGGCAACCAGCACGACGCGCTTGCCTTCGTCCTTCTGGGCCTTGGCGAGCTTGCCGATCGTAGTGGTCTTGCCGCTGCCATTGACGCCGACGATCAGTACGACTTCCGGCCTGTGCGCCGGGTCGAGCCGCAGCGGCCGTGCGGCCGGCGCCAGGATCGCCGCGATCGTGTCCGCCAGCGCCTCGCGCACCTCGCGGTCCGATACGTCCTTGCCGAAGCGGTCCTTCGCGAGCTTCTGGGTTAGCGCCTTGGCGGTCGCGGGCCCCAGATCGGCGGCGATCAGGACCTCTTCGAGCCCGGCCAGGGCCTCGGCGTCGAGCCGGCGCTTGGTCAGGACGGCGGCGATGCCCTCGCCGAGGCGCGAGGAACTGCGCTTGAGCCCGGCGGCTAGCCGCTTCAGCCAGCCGCCGCCCGCGGACGCCGCTGCCATGCGTCAGGCCGCCAGGCGCTCGACCGGGTGCCCGACCAGCCCGCCATCGGCGGCGGCGGCGAGCGTGACGGCGATCACCGCGCCGGGTGCCGCGCCCGAAACTGCGAGGGCGACCTGCGTGTAGTCCTCGGCGCGGCCTTGGCCGTCGCACTCGACCAGGACACTGTCCCGCGACCCGATGCGGCGCGCGACATGACGCCGCAGCGCGTCCTTGGCGATCCCGCGCAGCCTTGCCGCGCGGGACCGCACTTCGGACGGCGGCACTTGCGGCATGCGCGCGGCCGGCGTGCCCTGGCGTGGCGAGAACGGAAACACATGCAGGAACGACAGGTCGCATTCCCCGACCAGCGACAGCGTGTTGGCGAACATCGCCTCGGTCTCGGTCGGGAAGCCCGCGATCAGGTCCGCGCCCAGCGCAATCCCGGGACGCAGATCGCGCGCGCGCCGGCAGGCCGCGACCATGTCGCGGCGGGTGTGCCGGCGCTTCATGCGTTTCAAGACCAGGTCGTCGCCGGCCTGGGCCGAAAGATGCAGATGCGGCATCAGGCGCGGTTCCTCGGCGATCAGCCGCCACAGCGTATCGTCGATCTCCACGGGATCGAGCGAGCTCAAGCGCAGCCGCTTGAGGTCGGGTACCAGCGCCAGCACGCGCCGCGCGAGCTGGCCAAGCGTGGGCGTGCCCGGCAGGTCCGCGCCATAGGCCGTCAGGTCGACGCCGGTCAGCACGATCTCGCTCACGCCCGCGGCGACATAGGCGCGCGCCTGCTCGACCACCGCGCCGGCCGGCACGCTACGGCTGTTGCCGCGGCCGTAGGGGATGATGCAGAAGGTGCAGCGGTGATCGCAGCCCTGCTGTACCTGCAGGAACGCGCGCGCGCGATCCACCGCCCCGTCGTCCATCGGCCCGCGCAGCAGGTGTCCCGCCGTCTCGCGCACCGCCATGATGTCGCCGACCATGACGCGGGAGGCTTTGGCGGCGAGGTCGGCCGCGCGCAGCTTTTCGGCGTTGCCCAGGACGCGATCCACTTCCGGCATCGCCGCGAAGCGCTGCGGCGCGATCTGCGCGGCGCAGCCCGTGACGATGATGGTGGCGCCGGGGCGCCGCCGCCGCGCCTTGCGGATCGCCTGGCGCGCCTGGCGCTCGGCCTCGGCGGTCACGGCGCAGGTGTTGACGATGACCGCGTCCTTGAGCCCTGCCTCGGCCGCAAGGTCGCGCATGACGGCGGATTCGTAGGCGTTCAGCCGGCAGCCGAAGCCGATCACCTCGGTGCGCTCGCCCGGCATGCTCGCTGCGACGCGCGCCATCAGTCGAAGAACGCCGGTGCGAGCGTGCCGGTGAAGCTGATCGCGACCGCACCCGTCATCAACACGCGGCCGTCGTCGAGCCACTCGATCCCCAGCGACCCGCCGTCCATCTCGACTTCGGCCTTGCGCCCCGCAAGGCCGCGCCGGCTGGCCGCCACCAACACCGCGCAGGCGCCCGTGCCGCAGGCCATGGTCTGGCCTACGCCGCGCTCCCACACCCGCATGCGGATGCGGGCGGGGCCGAGGATCTGCGCCGCCTCGATATTCGCGCGCTCGGGGAACAGCGCGTGATGCTCGAGCCGGGGCCCGAGCGTCCGCATGTCGATCGCCGCCGCGTCGGGGACAAAGTAGACGGCGTGCGGGTTGCCCATGTTGACGCAGCTCGCGTCCTTGAGCGGCCCGGCATCGGCCGGCACGTGGTTGGTGTCGCATTCCCGGGCCAGCGGTATGTCGCGCCAGCCGAGCCGCGCCGGGCCCATGTCGACCGTCACGCGCCCGTCCGGGGCGGCCGCGGAGCCGAGCATGCCGGCCACGGTTTGGACCATGGCGGCGCTGGTGCCCTTTTCGCGCATCATCAGCGCCGCCACGCAGCGCGCACCGTTGCCGCAGGCCTCGACCTCGCCGCCGTCGGCGTTATAGATGCGCATGAAGACGTCGGCCGCCGGGTCGGTCGGCGGCTCGAGCACGAAGAGCTGGTCGCAGCCCACCCCCGCACGGCGGTCGGCGATCAGGCGAATCCGCCGCGCATCGAGGGCAAAGCCCCGCCGGCGCGCGTCCAGCACGACGAAATCGTTGCCGAGCCCGTGCATCTTGATGAAAGGCAGGCCGGCGGCCGCGGCGAGGGGGGCGTCGTTCATGCGCCCGGTTATAGGCCGGGGGCCGGCAGGGCTACAAGCCGCCTCGATAGGCCGGAGTTACGTCGGGTCGCACGCCCGCGTCGCCGACGCAAGAAGAGGCGGCGTCGAACGGGCCCTTAGGCCGCTTCCTTGGGCGCGCGGTGCAGGCCGCGGATAAAGGTCAAGAGGCGCTTGCGCAGGCGCGGATTGACGATCGCGTAATAGGCCTCGAGCAGGTCCTGGGTTTCGCGCGCGCCCATCAGGTCCGGCGAGAAGACCTCGCGGTTTTCGGCCAGCGCCTTCTTCGTCACCACCGATTTGATCGGCGGCTGCGGCGGCAGGTCGTCGAAGAAGAAGGAAACCGGCACGTCGAGCACTTTGCTCAACTCGAACATGCGGCTGGCGCCGATGCGGTTGGTGCCGCGCTCGTTCTTCTGGATCTGCTGGAAGCTGACGCCCACGGCCTCGGCCAGGTTCTTCTGGCTCATGCCAAGCTGCACCCGGCGCTCGCGCACGCGCTTGCCGACATGAACGTCGATCGAATCACCGGCGGGCCTGCGACTCACGGATACCTTCCCTCGATGAAAGCGGTTACACAACGCGAGGCGAATGACTTTGCGCATATGTAATATATCGGCGCGTTGGCGACAACGCCAATCTGCACGCGGCATTTGCGTTCCGTCGCGAATCCCGCTCGCTGCGACGAAAGCACAACGCATCCTGCGAGCATGAAAGGCGACGCAAATTTTTATGGGAACGACGCGGTGCGTACGCCGTCAGCGGAGATCGTCGGCTATGCCGCGCAACAACCGTATGATGTCCCGACGAGTAGCGCGGTCGGGTATCCGGTAGAAGGCCGCGATGAGGGCCCTGGTTTCCGCCAAGCGCGCCTGCGGACCGCCGGCCGCCGCGTTTTCGGCGGGCGCGTTATCGCCGGGGCGCGCGCCATCGCCGTTGCCGTCCTCGAGGTCGGCGAAGAAGTACGAGACGGATTTTTCCATGCTCTGTGCGATTTCGAAAATCTGCCGCGCGGTCAGCCGCACTGCCCCGTTCTCGAATGCGGCGACGCGCTTGGCGGTCGTCCCCAGCCTGCCGGCCAGCTCGGCATGGCTCAATCCTGCCGACGCGCGCGCCCGCTTGATGCGCTGGCCGACATGGGCGTGAATGGCTGCTTCGTGCCGGGACCAGGGGTTCGGCAATTGAGCAACCTTTGCGTGTACTACATAATCATTGAAATTACCATAACGGGCGTATTGTTAACAGAACGAGGTGGGAGTTGCAAAGCCTTCGGTTGACGTGAAGTTCGGCGAGGAATTCCGCAGGGAACTGGCCGCGCTGATCGCCTGGCGGCGCGATGTCCGCCGGTTCCGGCCGGACCCGGTCGACCCGGACCTGTTGGACCGTCTTCTTGACCTGGCGGTGCTCGCTCCCTCGGTCGGCAATAGCCAGCCCTGGCGCTTCGCCCTGGTCGAGGACAGGCGCCGGCGGGCCGCGGTTATCGCCGATTTCGAGGTCTGCAACCGCAATGCCCTCGCCGGCTACGGCGGAGACAGGGCGGCGCTTTATGCGCGGCTGAAGCTGGAAGGGCTTCGGACCGCCCCGGTCCATCTGGCGGTGTTCTGCGACTTGGCAACCCTGCAGGGCCATGGACTCGGCCGGCAGACCATGCCGGAAGCCCTGAACTACTCGGTCGTGGCGGCGATCCAGACCCTGTGGCTGGCCGCCCGTGCCCATGGGCTGGGGGTGGGGTGGATATCGATCCTGAGCGCCGCGAAGGTCGCCCTCGCCCTGGACGTTCCGGCGGACTGGCGGTTTATCGCCTATCTCTGCCTGGGTTGGCCGGAGGAGGAGCATTTGGACCCCGAACTGGCCCGCCAGGGCTGGCAGGACCGCACGCCGGTCGGCCGGCAGGTGCTGCGTCGCTGACCCTTGCCCGCGCCGCGCGGGGAGGCGCGGCCCGGCTCCAATTCCCTGTTTGAGCGCCCCTATTGACCCCTGGGGCCCACCCCCCTACATTCCGCGCCGATTTCGGGCAGTACGATCTGCCAGCGTCCGGCCGCGTGGCGCCGGATGTCCGCCAGTCCGCGAGTGTCGCGCACTGGCGCGCTTGCGTTTGGGATGACGGCAGCGGTGTGATGTTCGAAGGCCTGACGGGCAAACTGGGCGAGGTGCTGGAGCGGCTGCGCAAGCGCGCGGCGCTGACGGCGGCCGACGTCGACGAGGCGATGCGCGAGGTGCGCCTGGCCTTGCTAGAGGCCGACGTCGCCCTGCCCGTGGTCAAGGACTTCATCGCCAAGGTGCGCGAGAAGGCGGTCGGCCACGACGTGCTGCGCTCGGTCACGCCGGGCCAGATGGTCATCAAGATCGTCCACGACGAGCTGGTGCGAACCCTGGCCGGCGACGCCGCCGCGCCCGGCGAAGGCGAGGTCGACCTGAACGCGCCACCGCCGGTGGTGATCCTGATGGTCGGGCTGCAGGGCTCGGGCAAGACCACCACGACGGCGAAGCTGGGGCTGCGCCTCAGCCAGCGCGACCGCAAGAAGGTGCTGATGGCCTCGCTGGACACGCAGCGCCCGGCCGCGCAGGAGCAGCTGGCCGTGCTGGGTCAGCAGGCGGGCGTCAAGACCCTGCCGATCGTGCCGGGCCAGCCGCCGGTCGATATCGCCAAGCGCGCCTTGATGGCGGCAAGGCTCGAGGGAGCCGACGTGCTGCTGCTCGATACCGCCGGCAGGCTCGCGATCGACGAGGCGCTGATGGCCGAGGTGGCGCAGGTGCGGGACGCCACGCAGCCACACGAAACGCTGCTGGTCGCCGACGCCATGACCGGCCAGGACGCGGTCAACGTCGCGCGCGGCTTCAACGAGAAGGTGGGCTTGAGCGGCATCGTGCTGACGCGCGTGGACGGCGACGCACGCGGCGGCGCGGCGCTTTCGATGCGCGCGGTCACCGGCCGGCCGATCAAGCTGATGGGCGTCGGCGAGAAGCTGGACGCGCTGGAGCCGTTCCATCCCGACCGCATTGCGGGGCGCATCCTGGGCATGGGCGACGTCGTCGGCCTGGTCGAGAAGGCGGCCGAGACGATCGAGCGCGAGGACGCCGAGAAGCTGGCCAGGAAAGCCCAGAAGGGCCAGTTCGACATGGACGACCTGGTGACGCAGCTGCGCCAGCTGCGCAAGATGGGCGGCCTCAACTCGATGCTCGGCATGCTGCCGGGCATCGGACAGATCCAGAAGCAGATCGCCAGCGCCAAGATCGACGATTCGCTGTTGAAGAAGCAGGAAGCGATCGTGCTGTCGATGACCAAGCAGGAGCGGCGCAACGTGAAGCTGCTGAACGCGTCGCGCCGCCGGCGCATCGCCGCCGGCTCGGGCAGCACCGTGCAGGAGGTCAACCGGCTCGTGAAGCAGTTCGAGGACATGAGCCGCGTGATGAAGCAGATGGGCAAGCTGGGGCAGAAGGGGCTGATGCGTCACGGCCTGCCCGGCCTCGGCTTCGGCCGCCCGCGCTGACGCAATCCGACGCAACCACAGAAGGAATCCCGTCAAGATGTCGCTGAAGATCAGACTGGCCCGTGGCGGCGCGAAGAAGCGCCCGTTCTACCGCATCGTCGTCGCCGACTCGCGCAGCCCGCGCGACGGCCGGTTCATCGAGCGCGTGGGCTCCTACAACCCGATGCTGGCGAAGGACCACGCCGAGCGCGTGGTGATCGTCGAGGACCGCATCAAGCACTGGCTGTCGGTGGGCGCCAAGCCGTCCGAGCGCGTAGCGAAATTCCTGTTCGACCGCAAGCTGGGCCCGAAGCCGGAGATCCCGGTCCAGACCAAGAAGAACCAGCCCAGGGCCAAGGCGCAAGAGCGCCTGAAAGCCGCCGCCGAGGCCGCCGCCAAGCCGGCGGAGGGCGGCGAGGCGCCGGCTGCGAGCTAGGGGAGCCGGGCAGTGCATGGCACCCTGGCCGCGACGGCGGCCTGGCCGGCCGGCGACGCCGGCCTCGCCCGGACGCCGCGCCTGGTGTGCGTCGGCGTCATCGTCGGCGCGCATGGCGTGCGCGGGGCGGTCAGGGTCAAGAGCTTCACCGCCGAGGCGACGGCGGTAACGTCCTATGGGCCGCTGACCGACGAAGCCGGCGAGCGTCGCTTCGCGCTGACCGCGATCGGCCAAACGCGCGGCGCCGTTCTGGCGGTGGTCGAGGGCGTGGCCGATCGCAATGCCGCCGAAGCGCTGCGCGGCGTCCGTCTTTATGCCGACCGGGCGATGTTCCCCGAGCCCGAAGCGGACGAGTTCTATCATGCCGACCTGATCGGGCTGGCGGCCGAGCGCGGCGACGGCGTTCGCCTGGGCACGGTGCGCGCGATCGCCAATCACGGCGCGGGCGACATGATCGAGATCGCCTTGGACGCGGGCGGCGCCGCGATCCTGCCCTTCACCAAGGCGGTCGTGCCGGTGGTCGACCTGGCAGGTGGGCGGCTGGTGGTCGACCCGCCGCAGGACCTGCTTCCCAGCCACGCGCGGAGACCGGCATGACCGAACGAGCAGCATGGCGCGCCGTTGTGCTGACCCTGTTCCCGGAGATGTTCCCCGGGCCGCTGGGGTTGTCCCTGGCCGGCCGCGCGCTGGAGACGGGACGGTGGTCGCTGGAGGCGCGCGACATCCGCGCCCACGCCACCGACAGGCATCGCACGGTCGATGATGCGCCGTTCGGGGGCGGCGTCGGCATGGTGATGCGCCCGGATGTCGTCGACGCGGCGCTGGAAGCCGCCTGCAGCGGCGCGCGCGATCTGCCGGAGATCTATTTGACCCCGCGCGGCGCGCGCTTGACCCAGGCGCGGGTGCGCGCCCTGGCGGCCGGACCGGGCGTGGTGCTGCTGTGCGGACGCTTCGAGGGCATCGACCAGCGGGTGATCGACCGGCGCGGCGTGGAGGAATTGAGCCTGGGCGATTTCGTGCTGTCGGGCGGCGAACCGGCCGCAATCGCCCTGATCGACGCCTGCGTGCGGCTGCTGCCGGGCGTGATCGGCGACGCCGATGCGCTCAGCGAGGAAAGCTTCGAGCGCGGGCTGTTGGAATACCCGCATTTCACGCGCCCCGCCGAGTGGCAGGGGCTGAAGGTGCCCGAGGTGCTGCTGTCCGGGCATCACGAACGAATCCAGGCTTGGCGGCTCGCCGAAGCCGAGCGGACGACGCGCGAGCGCCGTCCCGATCTGTGGTCGCGCTACACGGCGGACCGCGCACACTCACAAGGGTACGTGTCATGAGCATGATCGAGAAGTTGAACAGCGAACTGGTCGCCAAGCTGACCGAGAGCACCAAGGTCCCGGACTTCAAGCCGGGGGACACGCTGCGCGTGAACGTCAAGGTGGTGGAGGGCGAGCGCGAGCGCGTGCAGTCCTTCGAGGGCATGTGCATCGCGCGCAAGAACGCGGGCCTGAACTCGGCCTTCACGGTGCGCAAGATCAGCTACGGCGAGGGCGTGGAGCGCGTATTCCCGCTCTATTCGCCGCGCATCGCCGGGATCGAGGTGGTCCGCCGCGGCAACGTGCGCCGGGCCAAGCTCTATTACCTGCGCGGGCGCACCGGCAAGAGCGCGCGCATCAAGGAACGCCAGGCCTTCCAGCAGATGCAGGAAGCCGCCGTGGCCGAGGCGCCGCCGCTGCCGGAAACCGAGAGCGCGCAAACCGCCTCCCCCGCCGCGGCCCCGGCCCCGGCCGCGAAGGCGGACAACAAGGCGAAGACGGCCGCCAAGGCCTAGGGTCCGTCGGGAGGAACGCCCATGGCGACGAAGCCGCGCACCCTGTTCGACAAGATCTGGGACAGTCACGTCGTCGACCGCAATGCCGACGGCACCTGCGTGCTCTATATCGACCGGCACCTGGTGCACGAAGTCACCAGCCCGCAGGCCTTCGAGGGGCTGAAGATCGCCGGGCGCAAGGTGCGCCGGCCCGATCTGACCCTGGCCGTGGCCGACCACAACGTGCCGACCACCAATCGCGAAGCCGGGATCGAGGATCCGGAATCGCGCCTGCAGGTGGAGACGTTGGACGACAACTGCGCGTATTTCGGCGTGCCGCTCTTCAAGATGGACGACATCCGCCAGGGCATCGTGCACATCATCGGGCCCGAGCAGGGCTTCACCCAGCCCGGCACGACGATCGTATGCGGCGACAGCCACACCGCCACGCACGGGGCCTTCGGGGCGCTCGCTTTCGGGATCGGCACGTCGGAGGTCGAGCACGTACTGGCAACCCAGACCCTGCTGCAGATGCCGGCCAAGAACATGCGGATCACCGTCGACGGCAAGCTCGGCGCCGGCGTGACGGCCAAGGACGTAATCCTGGCGATCATCGGCAAGATCGGCACGGCCGGCGGCACGGGGCATGTGATCGAGTATGCCGGCGACGTGATCCGCGGCCTGTCGATGGAAGGGCGGATGACGATCTGCAACATGTCGATCGAGGCCGGCGCGCGCGCCGGCCTGGTGGCGCCGGACGAGACCACCTTCGCCTACCTGAAGGGCCGGCCGATGTCGCCCAAGGGCGGCGCCTGGGAGCAGGCGGTCGCCTATTGGAAGACGCTCCCAAGCGACGCGGGCGCGCACTACGACCGCGAGGTGGCGTTGAACGCGGCCGACATTCCGCCGCAGGTGACCTGGGGCACCAGCCCCGAGCAGGTGCAACCGATCACCGGCAGCGTGCCCGATCCGGAGGCGGAGAAGGACGAGATGCGCCGCAACAGCCTGAAGCGCGCGCTGGAGTACATGGGCCTGAAGCCCGGTACGCGCATGGCCGACATTGCGATCGACACCGTGTTCATCGGCAGCTGCACGAACGCGCGGATCGAGGACTTGCGCGAGGCCGCCGCCGTGGCCAAGGGCCGCAAGGTCAAGGCCGGCGTCCGCGCCATGGTGGTGCCCGGTTCCGGGCTGGTAAAGCACCAAGCCGAGGAGGAGGGCCTCGATCGGATCTTCGCCGATGCGGGGTTCGAGTGGCGCGAGCCGGGCTGCTCGATGTGTCTGGCGATGAACGCCGACAAGCTGAAGCCGGGCGAGCGCTGCGCGTCGACCTCAAACCGCAACTTCGAGGGGCGCCAGGGCTTCGGCGGCCGGACCCACCTGGTCAGCCCGGCGATGGCGGCGGCGGCCGCACTGGCGGGCCGGCTGACCGACGTGCGCAAGCTGGCGTAGCATCGCCGCGACCCCGGCAAGGAAGCACGAACCCTGTGTCGGCATCGCCCCTTGCCGCCCCTATGAGCCTGGAAGACTTGCGGCCCGCGCCGGCCGACGGGCCATGCGCACGGGCGCCCGCGGGGTTCCTGCGGCGCACGGCGGCGGCCGCGATCGACGCGCTGGTCGCGATCGCCTTCGTGTTCGTCTGGTCCTATGTGCTTGTCGGCCTGCTCGGCTACCGGGTCGACCGCGAAGCGCCGGGCGCCGCCGACCTGCCCTATTTCGCCGTGTCGCTGCTGTTCGCATGGCTTTACTGCGCCGGCTTGGAGAGCGGCCCGCGCGCCGCGACCCTGGGCAAGCGCGCGTTGGGGTTGAGCGTGCGGGACCGATTTGGCGAGCGCCCGGGATTCGGCCGCGCCAGCCTGCGCTTTCTCGCCCGCCTGCTGACCGTCTCGACCGCGATGCTGGGCTGGCTGCTGATCCTCGCGACGCCGAAGCGCCAGGCGCTGCACGACCTGCTGGCGGGCACGACCGTCGTGGTCGATCGCCCGACGCGCCGATCCTGATCCATCGTTGTTGCGACATGGTAGGAATGCTCGACAGGAAAGGACCGCAATGAAGACGAACAAGAAGCTGCTGGTGCTTGCCGGCGACGGGATCGGGCCCGAGGTGATGGGCCAGGTTCGCCGCGTGATCGACTGGTTCGACCGCCGACGCGCGGTCAAGTTCGACATCCAAGAAGGCCTTGTGGGCGGCGCCAGCTACGACAAACACGGCACGCCCTTGACCGACGAGACGCTGGCCGACGCGCTTGCGGCCGATGCGGTGCTGTTCGGGGCCGTAGGCGGGCCGCAATACGACGCCCTGCCCTTCGAGAAGCGGCCGGAGCGCGCCATCCTGGCCTTGCGCAAGGAAATGGGGCTGTTCGCCAATCTGCGCCCGGCGCTGGTATTCGATGCGCTGGTCGACGCGTCCAGCCTGAAGCCCGAGGTGGTGCGCGGACTCGACATCATGATCCTGCGCGAGCTGACCGGCGGCGTGTATTTCGGGGAGCCGCGCGGCATGGAGAAGCTGCCGGACGGCCAGCGCCGCGCGGTCGACACCCAGGTCTACACCACGGGCGAGATCCAGCGCATCGCGCGGGTCGCCTTCGAGCTGGCGCAGAAGCGCAGCAACAAGGTCTGCTCGGTCGAGAAGTCGAACGTGATGTGGACCGGCCAGCTCTGGCGCGACGAAGTGGCCAAGCTGCACCAGGCGGAGTTCCCGAGGGTCGAATTGACCCATATGTACGCCGACAACTGCGCCATGCAGCTGGTCCGCAACCCCAAGCAGTTCGACGTGATCGTGACCGACAACCTGTTCGGCGACCTGCTGTCCGACTGCGCGGCGATGCTGACGGGCTCGCTCGGCATGCTGCCTTCGGCCTCGCTGGGCGCCGCCGACCAGCAGGGGCACCGCCGCGCGCTCTACGAGCCGGTGCACGGCAGCGCGCCCGACATCGTCGGCAAGAACCTGGCCAACCCGATCGCCGAGCTTTTGAGCTTCGCGATGCTGCTGCGCTACTCCTTCGACCTGCAGGAGGATGCCAAGCTGATCGAAACCGCGGTCGAGCGGGTCCTGGCCAGCGGCATGCGCACGGCCGACATCATGTCGCCGGGCTCGGCCCGGGTGTCGACCGTGGTGATGGGCGACGCCATCCTGCGCGAGCTGGACAAGCAGGCGGCTTGAGGCGTTACCGCAGCTTCGGGTTCAGTGCGTCGCGGAGCCAGTCGCCGAGCAGGTTCACCGCCAGCACCAGGGCGGCGAGCGTGATTCCAG
>CAYMTM010000126.1:10875-13343 GCA_964393375.1 uncultured Rhodospirillaceae bacterium | reverse complement strand
GCCGTTGCCCACCATGCCCTCGACGAAGCGGCCCTTCAGCCTGTCGATCGTGCCGACATGGCGGAAGGTTGCCATGGCGCGGCGGAGCTGGTTGGCCTCGTCGGGCGAAAACCGCGCGCCGACGATGGCGATGCGCATGGCCTGCTCCTGGAACAGCGGCACGCCCATGGTCTTTTCCAGTACCTCGCGCAAAGCTTCGCTCGGATAGCTGACGGGCTCCTGCCCGGTGCGCCGGCGCAAGTAAGGATGCACCATGCCGCCCTGGATCGGTCCGGGGCGCACGATCGCCACCTCCACCACCAGGTCGTAGAACTGCCGGGGCCTCAAGCGCGGCAGCATCGACATCTGCGCCCGGCTTTCCACCTGGAACACGCCGATCGTGTCGGCCTTGCACAGCATGTCGTAGACCCGCGGGTCCTCGTCGTAGGCGATCTCGTAGAGCTGGCGCTTGATGCCGTAATGCCGGGCCAGCAGGTCCAGCCCTTTGCGCAGGCAGGTCAGCATTCCCAGCGCCAGGACGTCGATCTTCAGCATGCCCAGCGCGTCCAGATCGTCCTTGTCCCATTCGATGACCGTGCGGTCCTCCATCGCCGCGTTTTCGATCGGCACCACCTCGCTCAAGCGGTTGCGGGTGATGACGAAGCCGCCGGTGTGCTGGGACAGGTGGCGCGGGAAGCCGATCAGTTCCCGGGCCAGCTTCAAGACCAGGCGCAGCGTGCGGTCGGCGGGGTCGAGCCCCGCCTCGCGGATCGCGGTTTCGGCGATGCCGTCCTCCTCGCCCCAGCCCCATACCGTGTTGGCCATCGCGCCGATCGTGTCGGCCGACAGCCCCATCGCCTTGCCCACGTCGCGGATCGCGCTGCGCGGGCGATAGGTGATGACGGTGGCGACGATGCCCGCGCGGTCGCGGCCGTATTTCGCGTAGATGTGCTGGATCACTTCCTCGCGGCGCTCGTGCTCGAAATCCAGGTCGATATCCGGCGGCTCGCGGCGCTCGGCCGACACGAAGCGCTCGAACAAGAGGTTGATCTTCTCGGGATCGGCCGCGGTGATGCCCAGCACGTAGCAGACCACCGAGTTGGCCGAGGAGCCGCGGCCCTGGCACAGGATTCCCCGCGCGCGGGCGAAATTGACGATGTCGTGGACGGTCAGGAAATAGCGCGCGTAGTCGAGCTTGGCGATCACCGCCAGCTCCTTCTCCAGAAGCGCGCGCACCTTTTCCGGCACGCCCTGGGGATAGCGTTCGGCTGCGTGCCGCCAGGCCAGGCGTTCCAGCTCCGCCTGCGGCGTGCGCCCCGCAGGCACCGGCTCGTCGGGGTATTCGTAGCGCAACTCGTCCAGCGAGAAGCGGCAGCGTGCGGCGATCTCCAGCGTGCGCGCGATCGCGTCCGGATGGTCGCGGAACAGCGCGGCCATCGTTGCGGGGGATTTCAGATGCCGCTCGGCATTGGCATGCAGGCGATAGCCGGCAGCGTGGATCGTGGTGCCCGCGCGCACGCAGGTCAGCACGTCCTGCAACGGCCGGCGCGCCGGGTCGTGGTAGTGCACGTCGTTGGTGGCCAGAAGCTTCGCGCCGGTCTCCCGGGCCAGCGCGGCCAGCCCGGCCAGCCGCGCCCGGTCGCCGCCGTCGTAGCGCGGCGACGCGGCCAGGTACACGTCGCCGGGCCGCCGCTTCACGAGTGATTTCAGCGCAGCACGGAGTCCCTCGCCCGGCTCGCTGTCGCTCGCCACCCTCTCCCGAGGGGGGAGGGAGAGGGAATCCGGAACGACAATCAGCACCTGGTCGGAACCCAGTGCCGTAATGTCCGTCGCGAACAAATGGCATTCGCCCTTGGGTGCGCGGCGCTTGCCGTCCGTCAGCACCTGCGCCAGCCGGCCATAGGCCGCGCGGCCGGCGGGGTAGCAGATGAGGGAAGGGTGGCCGTCAGCGAAGTCGAGCCGCGCGCCGACCAGCAGCTTTACGCCGGTTTCCCTGCAGGCGGCGTGGGCGCGCACCACGCCGGCCAGCGTGTTGCGGTCGGCCAGCCCGATCGCCGCCAGACCCAACTCGTGCGCCCGGAGCGCCAGCTCGGCGGGGTGCGAGGCGCCGCGCAGGAAGCTGAAATTGCTGGTGACCTGCAGTTCGGCGTAGGCGGCGGTCATGCGAATTCCCCATGCAGGAACCAGGCGCCTTTCCCTTCTGATCCCTGTCCTCGGACCTCTGTCATCTGATAGAGCCAGAACCGCCGCCCGTCCGCGTCCGCCACGCGCCAGTAATCGCGCGTCGCGCGCGGCGCGTCCGGCAGCCACCATTCCGGCGCCAGGCGTTCGGGCCCCTCGGCTGCGCAGATGCGGTGCAGATGCGCACGCCAGCGGAACAGGCTGGGGCACGCGTCTTGCCCCGCGATCACGTCCACCGGCTCGGGACGCGCGAACAGGCGCAGGGGCCGCGGCGGCAGGGACCAGCGCGCGGCCGAGGGCGGGGCGAG
>CAYMTM010000126.1:0-10865 GCA_964393375.1 uncultured Rhodospirillaceae bacterium | reverse complement strand
CGACGATCGTCCTCGAGGTCGAACGCTACCGGCCGGAGCGCGACGGCGAACCGGTCGCGGAGCGGTACGAGGTGCCGCTCCGGCGCGACTGGACGGTGCTCGACGCGCTGGTCTGGGTGAAGGACCGGCTGGACGGCACGCTCGGGCGCATGGGTCTCGCGCGGCGCCTGGCGCCCCACGCGCTCGGCGCCCAGCCGGTTGCCCAGCCGGTCGATCAGCTCCCCGAGGCTGTTTCCCGCAATGCCGGCGGGTGCCGTGCCGGGCAGGTCGATCTGGGCGGCGGCCAAAGGCTCGGTCTCCGGTGCCGACAATTCCACCAGGTCGATGCCGAAGCCGGGCTCGGCCTGCGCCAGCTTTTCTGTGAGCAGGCGGAACAGATGCTTCGAATCGCGGCTGGGCGCCGACGTGCCGATCTCCAGGCGCTGCGCCTGTCCGTCGACGCGGAAGAAGGCGGCCGTGATGCGCCGCGCGCCCATTCCCGACGCCTCGAGGCGCAGGGCCAGGCGGTCGAGCAGTTGCCGCACCGCGCCGGCGATCGCCTCGCCGGCGGCGATCGGCTCGGCGAAGCTGAGGCGCACGCTATGAGGCGCATCTGGGCGACGTGGGGCGACCGCCTCCTCGGCGCGGCCCAGCGCCTGGTCCAGGCGCCGCCAGACCGGCGGGCCGAAGCGCGCGGCCAGGGGCGCGCGGCCGCTCCGGCGCTCCATCCGGCGGAGATCGGCGATGCGGCGCAATCCCACCCGCGCCAATCCCTCGGCCGCGTCGCGCGCCAGGCGCAGCGCCGCGACCGGCAGGGGGTCGAGCAGCGGCTCCGCGCAGCCGGAAGGCGCCACGATGCCGCCCTCGTCCTGCGGGGCAAAGCGCGCGAGCGCCGAGGCGGCGCCCGGCGTGTCGGCCAGCGCGCCGCGCGCCGCGAGGCCCGACCGGCGCACGCGGTCGAGCAGATCGGCCAGCATCGCGGCCTCGCCTTTGACGCCCGGGGCGAACAGATGCGTGCAGCCCGTGACGTCGAGGAACAGTCCGTCCGCGCCGTCCGGCGCGACCGAGGGCGTGTAACGCTCCGCCCAGTCCGCCAGCCGCGCCAGGGCGCGCGCGTCGCCGGTCGGGTCGGCGGGCAGGGCGGCGAGAGCCGGCACCAGCGCGCGCGCATCGGCCAGCCCCATGCCCGGCGCGATGCCGCAGGCGGCGGCGGCGTCGTCCACCGCCGCTATGACCGCGCGGTCGCCGGTCTGGATGGTGGCGACGAGCGGCGCGTCAGTCGGCGGCGTCGGCCTGTGGCGCCCCCGATCCGACCGACGGAGCCGATCCGTGGTCAGCCGCGGCAGCCACAGCGAGATCACGCGTCGCATGGCTCCACTCCAACACGAAGTCGCGCGGCGCCCCGCCGCGGCAGCGCAGCAGTTCGACATTCCAGCGCACCCTGCCGGCCGGTCCCGGCAACGGCGCCACGCGCCAGCGCGTGGTGGCGGCGCCGGGTTCCAGCCGCCGGGGTCCCGAACGATGGTCGGGGCAGCGATGCCGCCGCAGCACGATGGCGGTGACGCCCCGGCGCTCGGCCGCGAGCTGCAGGCGCCGCCCGGCGGTCAGGTCGAGCGCCTCGACCGCGCCCAGCACGGCGGCGAGCGCGGGGCAGCGCAAGCCCTCCTCCATCGCCCACAGGGTCTCGGCCTCGGGCGCGGTGTGCGCGAAAATCACCCGGTCCGGGTCGAGCCCGAATTCGGCCAGGCCGGGTCCGTAAGGCGCGGGGCCGCACCACAGCACGCGTCCGTCCTTGCCGGCGATGCGTGCCAGCAGGGCCGCGGCGAAGCCGGTCCCGGCCTCGCCCGCGCGCGCCAGCACCTCGTGCAGCCGCCCCAGCGCCAGCCCGCCCTCCGGCAGGGCCGCGTCGAGCGCCGGCAGGCCCAGAGGCAGAACGCGCGCGGGCGGCGGGGCTGCGGCTTCGCGCAGCCGTTGCGTCACCTCCACGAGAGAGACGCTTCCCCGTCCGGCCCCCTCCCGCGCCAAGGGACGAGAAGCGGGCCGCGCAATGTCCAGGCTTGCGACCATGATAAGAACAAAACACGAACACGATGATCGTGCAATACCTAATTTTGCAAATATAACGAACACAATGGGTTAGATCAGAGAGCGGCCTCGTCCAAGGCGACGATTTCCTGGCCCCCGGCGGCGGCCATGGCATGGGCCATGGCCTGGGGCAGGACGTTCTGGGCGTAGAACCGTGCCAGGGCGCACTTGAGCTGCAGGAAGGCCCGGTCGCTCCCGCCCGCCTTCAGCCGCCGTTCGGCGGCCTTGGCCTGGCGGGTCAGCATCCACTGGCCGGCGACCGTGCCGACCAGGCGCAGATAGGGCGTGGCGGCCGCCGCGGCCAGCTCGGGCTCCTCCTGGCCCGCCTTGACCATGAAGGCGGTGGTGCTCTCCAGCGCGTCCAGCGCCGCGGTTTCCGAAGCCAGGCCCAGCCCGTCCCTGAAATCGCCGTCCATCGCCGCGATCAGCGCGCGCATCGCCTTGCCGCCGTCGCGCGCGACCTTGCGGAAGGCCAGGTCCTGGGCCTGGATGCCGTTGGTGCCCTCGTAGATCGGCGCGATGCGCGCGTCGCGGAAATGCTGCGCGGCGCCGGTTTCCTCGATGAATCCCATGCCGCCATGCACCTGCACGCCGAGCGATGCGATCTCGCAGCCCAGGTCGGTGTTCCAGGCCTTCACGACCGGGGTCAGCACGTCCACGCAGACCTGCGCTTCCGCCTCGCCCCGCCTGGCCCGGTCCATCTGGGCGGCGGTGTAGTAGGTCAGCGCCCGCATCGCGTCGATGCCGGCCTTCATGGTCAGCAGCATGCGTCGGACATCGGGATGGCGGACGATCGGTACGGTCTCCTTGCCGCCCTTCAGGTCGCGGCCCTGCAGGCGCAGGCGGGCATAGTCGCGCGCCTGCTGGTAGGCGCGCTCGGCGATCGCCACGCCCTGGACGCCCACGCCCATGCGCTCGTTGTTCATCATGGTGAACATCGCCTCGAGGCCGCGGTTCTCCTGGCCCACCATGAAGCCGATCGCGCCGTCGTTGTCGCCGAACGCCATCACGCAGGTCGGGCTGGCGTTGATGCCCAGCTTGTGCTCGATCGAAACGCAGCGCAGGTCGTTGCGGCCGTTCAGCGCCCCATCCGCTCCCACCAGGAACTTCGGGACCAGGAACAGCGAGATACCCTTGCTGCCGGGCGGCGCCTTGGGCGTGCGGGCCAGCACCATGTGGATGGTGTTCGCCGCCATGTCGTGCTCGCCCCAAGTGATGAAGATCTTCTGTCCCTTGAGGCGGAAGTGGTCGCCGTGCGGCTCGGCGCGGGTCTTCAAGAGGCCCAGGTCCGAGCCGGCCTGCGGCTCGGTCAGGTTCATGGTCCCGGTCCATTCGCCCGAGACCATCTTGCGCAGGTAGACCGCCTTCTGCCGCGGCGTGCCGTGGGTGGACAGAAGCTCGATCGCGCCCTGGTTCAGCAGCGGGCACAGCGCGAAGGCCATGTTGGCGGAGTTCCACATCTCTGCCACCGGCGTCGCCACGGTCCAGGGCAGGCCCTGGCCCCCGTATTCCGGGTCGCAGGGCACGGCGTTCCACCCGCCCTCGACGAAGCGCTGGTAGGCTTCCTTGAAGCCTTTCGGGGCGCGCACCACACCGTTCTCGATGGTCGCCCCCTCGATGTCGCCCACGCGGTTGAGCGGCGCCAGCACGCCGCCCGCGAACTTCCCTGCCTCCTCGAGAATCGGCCTCAGCGTGTCGTCGTCGGCCGGGTGCCCCGCCACCTCGACCAAAGCGAACACCATGTCGTCGACGGGCGCCCGGTAGCTCACAGCACCTTGCCCGGGTTCATCAGTCCGTTGGGATCGAGCGCGGCCTTCACGCGGCGCATCAACTCGATCTCGATCGGCGGGCGGTAGCGCTTCAGTTCCTCGCGCTTGACAGCGCCGACGCCGTGCTCGGCCGAGAAGCTGCCGTCCAGCGCCGCGACCGTGTCGTAGACCGCGCGCGTGATGTCCCCGCGCCGCGCGAGGTAGGCGTCGCGCGCCATGTCCTTGGGCTGCGTCAGGTTGTAGTGCACGTTGCCGTCGCCGACATGGCCGAAGGCCAGCGGGCGGATCCCCGGCACGATCCCCTCCACTGCGGCGTTGGCGCGGCGGATGAACGCGGGCACACGGGATACCGGCACCGACACGTCGTGCTTGATGCTGGCGCCGGCGCGGTACTGGTATTCGACCATTGCCTCGCGGATGCGCCAGAGCCTCTGGCTCTGGTCCACGGACGAGGCGATCGTCGCGTCCGCCACCACGCCCTTCTCCAGCGCCTCGCCGAGCGAGGCCTCCAGCTTGGCGCGCGCCGTGCCGTCGGCCGCCGTGCCGGTGAATTCGACCAGCGCGTGCCAGTCGTGCCTATCCGCCAGCGGGTCCGCCATGCCGGTGCCGTATTCCAGCCCCAGCTCGATGCCCATGCGGGGGATCAGCTCGTAGCTGGAGATCGCATCGCCGCTGCCCGCACGCAGGATCGCCAGCAGCTCGACCGCCGCGTCGAGGTCGCGCAGCGCCGCAAAGGCGGTGGCCTGCTCGACCGGCCGCGGGAACAGGCGCAGGGTTGCGGCCGTGATGACGCCGAGCGTCCCCTCGGCGCCGATGAACAGGTGCTTCAGCGCATAGCCCGTGTTGTCCTTGCGCAGGCGCCTGAGGCCGTCCCAGACCTGCCCGTCCGGCAGCACCACTTCCAGTCCCAGCACCAGCTCGCGGGCGTTGCCGTAGCGCAGCACGTTGATGCCGCCGGCATTGGTCGAGAGATTGCCGCCGATCATGCAGCTTCCCTCCGCGCCCAGGCTCAAGGGGAAGAAGCGGTCGGCATCCTGGGCCGCCTTCTGCACGTCGGCCAGCACGCAGCCCGCCTCGGCGGTGATCGTGTAATCCAGTGCGTCGATGCCGCGCACCTTGTTCATGCGCCGGAGGTTTACCAGCACCTCGCCGCGCGGCAGTTGCGCCGCCACCAGCCCCGTGTTGCCGCCCTGCGGCACGACCCCGACCCCGGCGCGCACGCAGGCCTGCACCACGGCCGAGACCTCGGCGGTGGAGGCCGGCATCACCATCAGCGGCGTGGCGCCGCCGTAATAGCCCGTCCAGTCCTTGAGCTGCGGGGCGAGCGCCTGCGGGTCTTCAGTCCAGCCCTTTGGCCCGACAATGGCACGCAGTTCCTCCAAAAGCCCGTTCGGCAGCCCGGCGGGCAGGGGACGGGCGATGTTGTTCATTGCTGGCGTAGCTCCCGTATGGTGCTGGGGAGCCTAGCATTTGCGCCGCTGAATTGGGAACCGCGGCGGGACGGTTCGATGGTTCACCTGGGCGCGGCGGCCCGTCGCAGCCGGTCGTTGATTGCCCGGCCCAGCCCCCGCTCGGGGATTGCCATCGCGGCGATCGCGCGGGCGCCTGATTGGTCCAGGCGGTGCAGGTAGTCGAACAGGTGCGCGGCCGCCTACACCAGGTCGCCCGTGGGGCTGAGGTTCAGGGTCATGCATCCGCCTTTCGGCACGTCGCTTCCGAACGCCAGCAGCGCCTCGTCCGCCGCCGCGTCCTGCGCGTTGAGGCGTAGCGGCAGGTGGGGGGCGTAATGGCTTGCCAGCATGCCCGGCGACTTGATCGTGCTGCCCTTCCTGGCATGGTCCAGAGGCCCGATGACGGCGGCAAGCTGCTCCTCCGCCACCCCGCCCGGCCGCAGCAGCAGCGGCTTGCCGCCGGTCAGATCCACCACGCTAGACTCCACACCCACCGGACACGGCCCGCCATCCAGCACCAGTGCGACCTTGCCGCCGAGCGCCCGCGCAACGTGCTCGGCCCGGGTGGGACTGAGGCGCCCGCTCGGATTGGCGCTGGGCGCGGCCAGCGGCCGGCCGGCGGCGCGGATCACCGCCCGCGCCACGTCGTGCGCGGGGATCCGGACCGCCAGGCTGTCCAGCCCTGCCGAGCACAGCAGCGACACCCCGCTTTCCGGCCGGCGCGGCAGGATCAGGGTCAGCGGCCCGGGCCAGAACGCGGCCGCCAGCTTCTCGGCGCGCGAATCGAACGCTACCAGGCGGCGCGCCGATTCGACGTCGGCGACATGGACGATCAAGGGGTTGAAGCGCGGGCGGTTCTTGGCGGCGAAGATCGCGGCCACCGCGCGGTCCGAGGTGGCGTCGGCGGCCAGGCCGTAGACCGTCTCGGTCGGCAGGCCGACCAGCAGCTCGTCGCGCAGGGCATGTGCGGCGCGGTCGATCGCGGCGGCATCCGGTTTCAGGATCGCGGGCACGGCCATGCCGCCGGCTTGTGCCCCAATCCACAGGTCCAGCGCAAGCGCAGGCCGCGAATCATGGTAGGCTGTGCGCCGCAGGCTTCGGGGGAGGCAGGCCCATGGCCGCGAAGGTTTTCACCATAGCGCAGCAGAAGGGCGGGGCCGGCAAGACCACGATCGCCTGCCACCTGGCGGTGGCGCTGGCCGGCGGCAGGAACGGGGCGGCCCGGAAAAAGGTCGCGATCGTCGATATCGACCCGCAGCAGAGCCTGGCCCGCTGGCACGGCCAGCGCGTGCAGGCGATGGGCAACGGCAACGCCGGGCTGCATTTGAGCGCCGTGTCGGGCTGGCGGACGCAGAACGAAGTCGACCGGCTGAGACGCGACATGGACTACGTGGTGATCGACAGCCCGCCGCATGCCGAAACCGAGGCGCGCATCGCCGTGCGCGCCGCCGACCTGGTGATCCTGCCGGTGCAGCCCAGTCCGATGGACCTGTGGGCAATCCAGCCGACGCTCGACCTGGCCAAACAGGAAGGCGTGCCGGTGCTGCTGGTATTCAACCGCATGCCGCCGCGCGGCCTCCTGGCCGAGGAGATGCTGGCGCGGGCCAAGGAACTCGGCGTGCCGATCGCCAAGTCGGTCATCGGCAACCGCGTCGGCTTCGCCGCTTCGCTCCTGAACGGCTATGCGATCGGGGAGTCGGCACCTTCGAGCCGGGGCGCGCGCGAGATAGCGGCCCTTGCGCGTGAGGTGCAGCGCCTCGCGGCGCGCTAAGACGCGGTCGATGGCCACCGCCACGGACGCACCGCCCGCGCTGCCGCCGTTCCTGGTCGGCGATCCTATCCCCTGGTTCTCGCTGCCCACGGCGGCCAATCCGGACTTCAAGTTCCACTCGGTGGGCGGGCGATACATCGTGCTCTGCTTCTTCGGTTCGGCCGGCGACCCGACGGCGCGCGCACGGCTCGACGCCGTGCTGTCGCATGCGTCCTTGTTCGACGATCAGCGCATGGCGTTCTTCGGCGTCAGCACCGATCCGGGCGACCGCGACGCGGGCCGCGTCAAGGACGCAGCGATCGGCGTGCGCTATTTCTGGGACCTGGACGGCGCGGTGTCGCGACGGTTTGGCCCATCCGACGGGATGGGCGTGACCTACGTGCTCGATCCCACCTTGCGGGTGATCGCGGCGCTGCGGTTCGACGATCCGCGCGGCCATGACGCGCGGCTGACCGCGCTGCTTGCGGGCCTGCCGCCGCCCGACCGGCACGCGGGGGTCGAACCGCATGCGCCGGTGCTGATCGTGCCGCGCGTATTCGAGCCGGCCCTCTGCCGCAAGCTGATCGCGATCTACGAGGCCCATGGCGGCGAGGATTCCGGCTTCATGCGCGAGGCGGAAGGCAAGACGGTCGCGGTGATCGACCACAACTTCAAGAAGCGCCGGGATTGCGGCATCGACGATCCGGAGTTGCGCGAGGCGCTGATGCGGCGCGTGCATCGCCGTCTGGCGCCCGAGATCGCCAAGGCGTTCCAGTTCAACGCCACGCGGATGGAACGCTATATCGTCGCCTGTTACGATGCCGGCAGCGGCGGGTATTTCCGTCCGCACCGCGACAACACGACCAAGGGCACGGCGCACCGCCGCTTCGCCGTGACGATCAACCTCAACGCCGAGGAATACGAGGGCGGCGACCTGCTCTTCCCCGAGTACGGCTCGCGCCTCTACCGGGCGCCGACCGGCGGGGCGGTGGTGTTCTCCTGCTCGCTCTTGCACGAGGCGGCGCCGGTGACCAAGGGCAGGCGGTTCGCCTTTCTGCCCTTCCTCTATGACGACGCGGCAGCCAGGGAGCGCGAGACCAACAATCCGTTCCTCGGCGAGGGCGTCAGGCCCTACCGGATGGGCCAGGCGAGCGCCAAGACCTAGCGTCCCCGCGCGACGAAGTGGCCGTTGAGAAAGCCCGCCTTGGCGTAGCGGAACGGCTGTCCGTCGATCGTCGTGACGCCGCCGCCGGCGGCCTCCAGGATCGCCTGGCCGGCGGCCGTGTCCCATTCCATCGTGGGACCCAGGCGCGGGTAGAGGTCGCCAACGCCCGCCGCCAGGCGGCAGAACTTGATGGCGCTGCCGCTGATGCGGATCTCCGCCACGTTCTTGTCGGCCAGGAACCGCTTCAGGTCTTCGCGGTTCGAATGGCTGCGGCTGGCCAGCACCACCAGGCCCTCGGCCGGCGCCTTGCGCGCGGCGATCGGGCGCACCGGCCCGCTGCCCTCCTGGCCGAAGGCGCGGTTCTCCGCGCCCCAAAAGATTTCGTCCGTCGCCGGCGCGTGGATCACGCCCAGGATTGGCCGGCGGTTTTCGACCAGCCCGATATTGACCGTGAACTCGCCGTTCGCCTTCAGGAACTCCTTGGTGCCATCCAGCGGGTCCACCAGCCAGAACCTGCCATCCGCCACTTCGGGCACGCGCCCGGCGGCGAATTCCTCCTCGGCCACGACGGGAATCGTTGCATCCAGCGCCCGCAGCGCGCGCACGATGATCGCTTCGGCGGCATGATCGGCGGCGGTGACCGGCGAGCCGTCCGCCTTGTCGCCCCGCGTCACCTCGGGATGATAGTGCTCCAGAATCGCCTTCCCCGCCGCCCGCGCGATGGCGAGGAGGGAAGGAAAGAGGGCGTCCGGCCTCACTCCGCCGCCGCGGGCTGACCGCCGTTGGCCGCGCGCCACACGCGCTCGGGAGTCGCCGGCATATCGATATGCTTGACGCCGCGCTCGCGCAGGGCATCGACGATGGCGTTGATCACCGCCGGCGGCGCGCCGATGGCGCCCGCCTCGCCGGCGCCCTTGACGCCCAGCGGATTGGTCGTGCAGGGCTGGTTGTTCCACACCACTTTGAAGCTCGGCACGTCGGCGGCGCGCGGCAGGGCGTAGTCCATCAGCGAGCCGGAGACAAGCTGCCCGCTTTCGGCGTCATAGACCGTGCGCTCCAGCAGCGCCTGGCCCACGCCCTGGACGACGCCGCCGTGGACCTGGCCCGCCAGCAGCAGCGGGTTGATGACGCGGCCGAAGTCGTCGACCATGGTCATCCGCTCGATCGCGACCTGCCCGGTGTCGGGGTCGATCTCCAGCTCGCAAATATGGCATCCGTTGGGAAAGGTCGCGGCGGGCGGGGTGAACTCGCCCAGGCCCTTGAGGTCGACCTTCTTGGTCTTGGCGCGCTTGGCCACCTCGAAGATGCCGACCGCACGGTCGGTGCCCGCGATGCGGAACTGGCCGTCGGCGAACTCGATGTCCGCGACCGCCGCCTCCAGCGCCTCGGCCGCCAGTTCCTTGCCCTTGGCCACGACGTCGCTGACGGCGTTGCCGGTGGCCACGCCACCCACGGGCAGCGCGCGCGATCCGCCCGTGCCCATGCCGTAGTCGATCAGCGCCGTGTCGCCCTGCACCACCTTGATGCTCTCCAGCGGCACGCCCAGGCCCTCGGATACGAGCTGCGCGTAGGCGGTTTCGTGGCCCTGGCCGTTCGACTGGTTGCCGATATAGAGCGCCACCGTCTCGTCCGCATTGACGACCAGCGTCGCCCTCTCGTTCGGCTGGCCGCCGCAGGCCTCGACGTAATAGGCCATGCCGATGCCGCGCAGCTTTCCCTTTGCCTTGCTCGCGGCCTTGCGCTGGACGCCGCCGGCCCAGTCGGCCTCCTTCATCGCCAGCGCCATCGTGCCGTTGAAGTCGCCGCTGTCGTAGGTCAGGCCGAGGGCCTGCTTGAACGGCATGGACGCCTTGGGAATGAAATTCCTGGCGCGCAAAGCGTCGGGCGTGGTGCCCAGCTCGATCGCCGCCAGGTCGACCAGGCGCTCGACCAGGTAGGCGGCCTCCGGTCTGCCGGCGCCGCGATAGGCGTCGATCGGCACGGTGTTGGTCGTGACGCACTTCACCGACACATGGGCGGCCTTGATGCCGTAGACCCCTACCAGCAGGCCCGAGCCGCAATCGGTCGGGATGAAGGGGCCGTAGTTGGAGAGATAGGCGCCCAGGTTGGCGACCGTGCGGACCTTGATCGCGAGGAACCGGTTGTCGGCATCGACCGCGAGCTCGGCATGCGAGACATGATCGCGGCCCTGCGTGTCGCACAGGAAGGATTCGCCCCGGTCGGCCGTCCAGCGCACCGGCCGGCCGACGCGCTTGGCCGCCCATAGCGCAAGCAGATGCTCGACATAGGCGAATATCTTCATGCCGAAGCCGCCGCCCACGTCGCCGGTGATCACGCGCACGTCCTTGGGCTCGACGCCCAGCGCCTCGGCCATCTGGCCGGCAATGCCGTGCACGCCCTGGCTGCAGGTGTGCAGCGTGTAGCTGTTGGACTTGGCGTCGTACGCGCCGATCGCCGCACGCGGTTCCATGGCGTTGACGACCACGCGGTTGTTGACCAGGTCCAGCTTGACGATGCGCGCGGCCTTCTTGAACTCGGCCTCGGTGGCGGTGGCGTCGCCCATCTGCCAGTCCAGCACCAGGTTGTTCCTGAACTGCGGCCAGACCTGCGGCGCGCCGGGCTGCAGGGCGCCGGCCGTGTCGACGACCGCAGGCAGCACCTCGTAG
>CAYMTM010000125.1:0-13397 GCA_964393375.1 uncultured Rhodospirillaceae bacterium | reverse complement strand
CGGGCCGCCGAGCCCTGGCGGACGATGATGGCCTCGCCGACGCGCCCGCGCTCGGCCATGACCGTCACCAGACGCCCGCCGGGCGCCAGCTGGCCCAGCAGCGCCGACGGCAGGCGTTCGATTCGTCCTTCGATCAGGATCACGTCGTAGGGCGCCCCGGCGGGATGGCCCTGCACCAGATCGCCGGCGGCGACTGTAACGGCGGAGGCCCCCTCCGCAGCGAGGGTCGCCCGCGCGCGGTCTGCGAGTCGCGGATCACACTCCAGTGCCACCACCCGCGCCCCCAGCGCCGCCAGCACCGCGGCGGCGTAGCCGGTGGCGCAACCGATGTCCAAGGCCTTGTCGCCCGGTTTGACCCCGGCGGCCTGGATCAGCCGCGCCAGGACCATCGGCTCGAGCAGGAAACGCCCGCCGCCGATCGGCAGGTCCTCGTCGATATACGCTATGCCCGCCATGGCTTCCGGCACGAACCGCTCGCGCGGAATTCGGCCCATGGCAGCCAGCAGCGCCTCGTCCGTGACCGCGTTGGCGCGCAGCTGGTTGTCCACCATGTTCTGGCGCGCCTCGGCATATGTCGGTTTGGTCGCCGCTTCGATCGTCATCCCAGCCCCGTCGCGCGCACCCGCTCAAACCGCACGACGCCCCAAGGCTTTATACGGGGTTGCCCCTGCACTGACAACCCGGTCACACGGCGGGGAAAACGCCGTGCGATCCGACGACCGGTGCGCTTGACCCGGCGCGGCGACCGCATGCTATACCTCCCGGCCCCAACGGCGGCGCGCCGCGAGCCGGCCTAGCCAGGTCGGGCTGTGTCGATTCGGGGCCGGGTGGCAGAGTGGCCATGCAGGGGACTGCAAATCCCCGTACGTCGGTTCGATTCCGGCCCCGGCCTCCAGGACCGCCGCTGCGGAAGGAGACGCCGCCTGTTGCGGCTTCTTGCGCCGCAGGTTCGGCTTTCTTCGCAGCGCCGGCTTTGCTATAACCCGCGCGCCCTGATCCCCGGTAGCTCAGCGGTAGAGCAACCGGCTGTTAACCGGTTGGTCGATGGTTCGAATCCGTCCCGGGGAGCCAAACTTCGCCACGGCGCGTCACCGCGCGCCGTGGCGGTTCCGGAAGAACAAATCGTCCTGACGGCGGCGGCCGCGCTCGGTCGCGGCTAGGAAACCGGCCGTCGCCCGATCGGGCGTGGCTCGGCGCACGCTTGCTTTACCGGCCTTCGCAGAGTCCTCGCCGGCAAAGAGCAGCCGGCAGGCGTTGTCCTTCGCCGCGACATACGCAAAGCAGTCGCCGAAATTCAGGCCGGCCGCATGATGGACCCGGCCCCAGCGCGCATTGGCATTGGCGATCCTTAGCGCGACCGCCGGCGTCACCGGCAGGACGTCGAAGCCAAACCGGTCAACGACCTCCGCCATTTCGACGCCTGTGTTCCGCGCCCGCGCGACGATCAGCGCTTCCGCCACGGTCCCCGCCGAGATCGGCACGTGTTTATCGGCCGCCAGCGCGCCTTTACAGGCATCGACATCCGGCTCGCCAGGAACGACGGCCATGAGCGCCGAGGTGTCGGACGCGATCGTCGCGGCAGGCCGGCTTCGTCATAGAGGCAATCCTGGCTGCGCGCCGCATCTGGGGCCGCCCCCGGCGGACGCAGCCACCTAAAGCATCAACAGCAAGAACGCGCCCCACACGACAAAACCCGCGGCGACGATGGTCACGGTCGGCACGTTCGCCCGCAGCTCCGGTGCGAAGCTGTCGACCGCCCGGCGCGGCAGTCCGAGCAACGTGGTGCAGTTGTTTGCTTCGCTGCGCATGGCTCGATCCCCCGATCGTGGCTCCGATTGCGGGGAAACCTATGCCGACAACCCTGAGTAACGCTGTGAACCGGTTCACCGAACGACGGCGGCGGTCCGGCGGCAGATCAGGCGGAATTCCGCAGTTGTCCCAGAACGTTGACCAGGGTCACGGGCATGTAGCCGCGTGCCAGCAGCAGCTTGCGGGGACCGCCCGGGCCGCCCGCCTGGCCGGCTTCGGCCAGAAAAGCGCGGTTGCGCTCGCGCTCGAGCAGCACCTGGAACAACTGCGCCTCGAGTTCGAACGGCGTGCGGGCAAGGTCGACCTTGCCGTCGACTAGCACCTTGTAGGCCACGTCGAATCCGGTGCCGCTGGCGCTGTAGTACATGTCGATGATCGCCAGGTCGGGAAACAGCTCCGCAAGCCCGTGGAACGAGATGCGCCAGTAATCGCGGGGAAACCCGTGATAGGCCTGCACCCACGGCACGGCGAGGAAGCAATGGCCGCCGGGCCGCAGCAGGCGCGTGATGGTCCGCGCGGCAAGCCAGGGCCGGCGCGTGTGTTCCAGCACATGGCTGCAGATCACGAAGCCGAACCGGGCACCGCCAAGCGCCGCGTCCAGCGCGTCGAAGTCGCCGCAGATGTCGCCGACGACGTCGACATTGTCGCCCGGCTCGATGTCCATGCCCGTGAACGGGCGGTCGTGCAGCAGGGACCGCCAGCGGTTCTCCTGACGATCGACGATCTGGGCGCGGCTGCCGATCTGCAGAACGGGTCCTTCGACCAGACGCAACATCGCATCGACCTCGCGCGCGGTGGTCGAGTTGACCACCTCGATCCGGGCCTGAGTCATCGTCGCCAGGCGCGGCTATCCCTGCGCATGCACGTCGAAGGCGACGCTGATGCGCTCGGGCGCACCGCGGAAGGGGATCGTGCGGTGCCAGAAATAGCTGGGGAACATGATGATCATGCCGTTCTCCGGCGTGATCGCGCGCAGACGCGGCTCGAACCGGCAGGGCAGGTCGTAGCCGGGACGTCCGAACTCGATCCAGCCGGCCCGCGTCGGATCGTCCGCGCGAACGCTCGGCGGAATCCAAGGGTAGTACACGCCGCTCAGCCAGCCCAGGTTGTGGATGTGCGCCGCCTGGTGCCCCTCCTCCGTCAGGATGTTGGCCCACACGATCAGCGAATACCGCGCGGGCTTGCGGCACAGGAAAGGATGGGTCGGGTCATCCGGTAGGCGCCGGGCAAAGGCTTCGATTGCTCGCCGCACCATGGCCTCGAAGGCGGCGATCGCCGGCGACTTGTGCGCCAGCAAGTCCACCGCGACCGACCCGTGCCGGGCGGCGCGCTGGTAGGGGTCCCAGTCCTTGGTGAGCGTGGGATGGACGCGAATTTCCGCGACGAATTGCCGATTGAATTGCTCCATGTCCGCGAAACCTTCAGGGGCCGGGGGCCGGTCGATGCCGACCAGAGCTTCGGTGTCCTCCAGCCGGTCCGCTTCACCGTGCCGGCCAAGCTCGCGCAGCGCGATCACCTTGTAGGCGACCGCCCGCACCTGCTGCGGCTCGCGGGCGAGGAGCGCCTCCAGCGGCTCCAGCGCCTCGGCGGGTCGCGCCGCGCGGATCAGCGCCCCACCCAGGTTGGCCAAGGCGCCGGCGAAGCCCGGTTGGATCGCCAGGGCACGCCGATACGCTGCGATGGCATCGTCAAGCCTGCCCTGCTTTTGCAGAGCGTTGCCCAGATTGTTGAAAGCATCCGCATAGGCAGGCTCCAGTTCCACCGCCTTGCCCAACGCGGCTGCGGCGGCCTCCGCATCCCCGACGGTCAGCAGCACAACACCCCTGTTGTTGTGCCAACCCGCCATATCCGGGCGAAGCGCCAGCGCCCGGTCGTAGGCAGCGAGAGCGGCGGCGGGATCGCCCTTGTCGCGCAGGGCGTTGCCTAGGTTGTAGTGTGCCTCGGCATAGTCCGGGACCTGGGCGATCGCGCGCTGGAACAAAGCCGCCGCTGCATCCGGCCGTCCCGCCTGGCGGGCCAGGACCCCCAGCAGGTTGAGCGCGGTCGGCTGGTCGGGATCGGTGCGCAGGATCTGCCGGCACGCCTGCTCGGCCGCGCCCAACCTACCCGCGCGGTGGTGGTCGATCGCCTGGCGTAACATTCCGGCGATATCGACGGCGGCTTCTGCCATGGTCCAAGTCCGGCCCCGATAGTGGACGCCCGGCACGGTAGCGCGAAGCAGGCGCCCGTCGCCAGCGACCCGATGTCGCCGCCGATCCGGCCGGCCGACTGCCGGTAACACATTCATTCCGCGTCAGAAATATTGGACGTACCCAGTCCAATAGCTACACTGCACCCGCAAGTGGAGGCGGCACCGCCGGCTAAGGGCGTCGGAGGGAACAATGGCAGGCAAAAAAAAGACGCGCGGGGGAAAGAAACCGGCGAAGCGAAAATCGCCGTCGAAGCGCGCAAAACCAACGTCAAAGACGCGCGGCAAACAGTTGAAAATTAAGAAAACGTCAACCCGATCGACGCTCAAGTCCAAAATCAGCTCACATACCGCAGGCAAATCGCGTGGTGCGAAGGCCACGCGGCCCGCAAAACGCGGCGCCGGTATGGCTGCCGCAGGCCGGACGGCGCCAGGAACGCGAATCGCAGTCGCCGCCGGGCGCCCCACGATTCGCAAGCCGGTACCGCGCAAGACCCCGCCGCGCAGCATCGCAGCGCGGCGCGCCATGCCGCCGCCAAGCCCGCGGAGCCCGGCCGCGGCCCGCCCGCGGCTTCCACCCACCGAGACGGTTGCGGCCGCGGCGACGCCGATCGCCCGGCCCCCGGCACCGACGACCCCGACCGCGCAGGCTGCGCGGCCGATGCCTTCAAGACCGCCCGCCGCTGCGCAACCCGGCATGCCCGGCGCGCCGCGCCCATCGCCGACGCGCCCTCCGGCGGCCAGGCCGGCCGCTGGCTCCGCCCCCAAAACCGGCGTCAGGATCCTGGGCAAGATGGGGCCGGGCTACGACTCGATCCTGACTACCCAGGCGATCGATTTCATTGTCGCGCTGGAGCGCCGGTTCCGTCCCGAATACAAGCGCTTGCTGGCGGCGCGCGAGGAACGCCAGCGTCGCCTGGATGCCGGCGAGAAGCCCGACTTCCTGCCGGAGACGGTCAACATCCGCAATGGCGACTGGACGGTGGCGCCGTTGCCGCGCGACTTGCATGACCGGCGCGTCGAGATTACCGGGCCGCCCGAGCGCAAGATGGTCATCAACGCGCTCAACAGCGGCGCGTCCTGCTTCATGGCGGATTTCGAGGACGCCACCAGCCCGACCTGGGCCAACCTGATCGAAGGCCAGATCAACCTGCGCGACGCCGTCGCGGGAACCATCAGCTACAAGGAGCCGGGTAGCGGAAAGGATTATCGGCTGAACCCGCGCGTCGCAGTCCTGATCGTCAGGCCGCGCGGCCTGCACATGCCCGAGCGTCACGTGATCGTCGACGGCGAACCGGTTTCGGGCGCGCTGTTCGACTTCGGCCTCTACTTTTTCCACAACGCGCGGCCGCTCATCCGCAACGGCACCGGCCCCTATTTCTACCTGGCGAAGCTGGAATCGCACAACGAAGCGCGGCTGTGGAACGAGGTGTTCCTGCAGGCCCAGCGCGCCTTCGGCCTGCCGCGCGGGACGGTCAAGGTCACGGTCTTGATCGAGACGATCCTGGCGGCCTTCGAGATGGACGAAATCCTCTACGAGCTGCGCGACCATGCCGCCGGGCTGAATGCGGGACGCTGGGACTACATCTTCAGCTTCATCAAGAAGTTCAGGAACGACCGCAGCAAGGTGCTGCCCGACCGCTCCAAGGTCACGATGACCACGCATTTCCTGCGCAGCTACAGCCAGCTCCTGATCAAGACCTGTCACCGCCGCGAGGTCCACGCGATGGGCGGCATGGCCGCGCAGATCCCGATCAGGGACGACGCGCACGCCAACCAGGAATCTCTCGACAAGGTGCGCCAGGACAAGGAGCGCGAGGTCGGCGAAGGCCATGACGGCACCTGGGTGGCGCACCCCGCCCTGGTTCCGGTCGCCAAGGCGGTGTTCGACAAGGTGATGCCGCACCCCAACCAGATCGCGCGGCGCCGACCCGACGTGCAGGTCTCCGCGACGGACCTGCTGCAGGTGCCGCAGGGTCCCAAGACCGAGGCAGGGCTGCGGCAGAACGTGGCGGTGGGCGTCGCCTATATCGAGTCCTGGCTGCGCGGGGTGGGCTGCGTGCCGCTGTTCAACCTGATGGAGGACGCCGCCACCGCCGAGATTTCGCGCGCCCAGGTCTGGCAGTGGATCCGCCACAATTCGCGCCTGGAGGACGGGCGGCCGATCAACGTGGCCTTGTGCCGCCAGGTGATCCAAGAAGAAGTCGCGAAGGCGCGCGCGGGCCGTAAGCCGGGCCTGCCCGAGCGGTTCGACGACGCGGCCGACCTGTTCCAGCGCTTGGTCGAAGCCCCGGAATGCGCCGAGTTCCTTACCCTCCCGGCATACGAGATGTTGGCGGATTGAGGCGTCCGGCGGTCGTTAACGACCTGTTTACCCTGCCGGCGCCAATCTAGGACCCGGATCAGAGGGACCGCTCGCGCGTTGCCAACCACGCCCAGCGCGACCGGCTCGTCGTGCCTGCGTCCGGGTCACCGAGAATGAAGCTTCGCCTCGTTTCCATCGACGATCAGCCTGAGCCGGGCCCCGAGGCGCGGCTCGGCGCGCGCCAGCTCGGCGCCACCGAGCATGGCGGCGACGGTGCGCTGTGGTCGACCGTTGCCGCGATCATCGACGTGGTGACGCAGCCAATGCTGGTCGCCGCCGAAGGCAAGGTGATCGCCGCCAACGACGCGATGCGCCGCCTTGCCGCCGGCAGCAGGCTGGTCGGCCGCCCCTTCGCCGAGATCGTCGACGGCGCCGAGCCTGCCAGCCTGTCGAGCGTCGCCGGCGAGGACACGGCCTTCGTGCTGCTGCGGGTCGCCGACGGTGCCCCCCCCGTCCCCGCGCGCTTGCAGCTCGTCGAGCCGCTTGGCCTGCGACGCAGGCTCACCGTCGCCGTCGCCGAAGGCAGCGATCTTCTTGAGCCGCGCCACGCCGCATTGCGCGACAGCGAGGCCCGTTTCCGCGCCATCGTCAACACGCTGCCGCTGCCGGTCGCCATTGCGCGGCTCGACGACGACCGGTTGATATTTGTAAACGAGCAATGGTGCCAGATGGCCGGCCTCGAGCGCGAGGACGTGCTCGGCCGCGAGGTCACGGATTTCTACGTCGAGCCCGAAGACCGCGAGCGCCTGAAAGGGGCGCTGCTGGCGGACGGCGCGGTCCGGCAGTTCCTGACCCGCCACCGTTTCGGATCGCGCACGCTGTGGGTCGAGTTGCGGGCGATCACCATGACCTTCGCCGGCCATGCGGCATCGCTGTCGGTGTTCCAAGACGTGACCGACGCCCGGGAGCATGAGCGGCTGCTGGTCGAGGCCAAGGAGGCAGCGGAGGCGGCAAACCGCACCAAGAGCGAGTTCCTGGCTAGCATGAGCCACGAACTGCGCACGCCACTCAACGCCATTCTGGGCTTCTCCGACATGATCCGGCTCGAAGCCTTCGGCCCGGTCGGCAACGAGCGCTACACCGAATACGCCAAGGACATCCACGACAGCGGCATGCTGCTGTTGCGCATGATCAACGACGTGCTGGACCTGGCGAAGATGGAAGCCGGCAAGCTGGCGCTGGTCGAAGAAGTGTTCGACGTGGCGGACGTGCTGGCCGCGGCCCTGCGCGTGATCGAGCCGATGGCCGCGGCGGGCCGAATCGCCCTCGGCACCGAGCCCGCATCGATTTGGTTCCGCCTGCGCGGCGACCAGCGCCGGGTCACACAGGTGCTCATCAACCTGCTGTCCAACGCGGTCAAGTTCACGCCGGCCGGCGGCCGCGCCACGGTCGAAGTCGGCGTGGGGCCGGGCGGCTCCGGGATGATCGCCGTGCGGGACACCGGCATCGGCATCAGCGCCGAGGATCTCCAGCGCCTGACCGAGCCTTTCGTGCAGTTGGAATCCACCATGACGCGGCGGTTCCGCGGCTCCGGCCTGGGGCTAGCGATCGCCCGTTCGCTGACCGAGATGCATGGCGGCCGGATCGCGATCGAAAGCACGCCCGGCGCGGGAACCACGGTGCGCGTGATGCTCCCGCCGGAACGGATCGTGCTCGCCCGCTGACCGGCCCGTCAGCCCGCCGCCAGCTTGGCGATGCGGCCTTTCAGGCTCTCGATGATTCCGTTGACCCCGCCTTGAGCGCCGACCGAAGCGAACTCCGAGCGGTGGGTCACCAGCATGCTGACCCCGTCAACCTGGACGTCGACGATCTTGGGCTTGCCTTCGATCGCGCGCACGCGCCACGACGCCAGGATCGGCGGCTTGCCGTCCGGCCGGTCGATGCGCGTGGCCACGAACACGTCCTTGTCCTGCTCGTTGACCCGCGTGTCGGCGACCGAAAATTTCTCGCCCGAGTAGCCGCCGAAGCGGATCGCGTAGGTCTTGACGATCCACTCGGAGAAGACCCCGAGATACTCCTTCTGCTGCTCCGGGCTCGCCTGCTTCCAATAGTTGCCCATCACGAACTGACCGATCAGCGGGATCGCGAATCCTTCCTTCAGGATGCCGCGGAACCGTTCCTCCCGCATGGCAAGGTCGTTGCCCTTCGTCGACAGCACCTCGATCGCCTGGTCGCCCATCGACTGGATGAACCTCTTCGCCTCGTCCGGCGCGATCTGGGCCGCGGCAGGCGCCGGGCCGGTCGCCAGGACGGCCGCAGCGAAAAGGAAAGAGACTAGCGGACGCACAATCATCCAGACCCACCGCCCATTGCTGGACGATGCCCTCTTAACCCATGCCAAGGCGACTAGATGGATGAGTTCTTAGGTGGTTTGCCGCCCCATTGCAACGGCCCAGCCGGGCGCGTCATACACATCCCCGCGAGAGATTCTCGCCGCCGATCTGGGCGAAAGTCGGGCGTTCGGCTTCGCATCAGCCGAGCGCTCCCTCCGGCTTCTTACCTGTCGCAAAATTGCAACAAAAATGACATGATGCCTGTTATGCGGGCGGCCAGAACCGACCCGCGCATACTGGGAGGATACAAGACCCATGCGCGCCGACCTTGCCGATCAGGTGCCGTCTGACGCTGATGACGTTCCCTGCAACACGTCCGAGAACCCAACGTTCCGCGAAATACTGGCGGAGCGGCTGCGCCGCCGCGACCTGCTGCGCGGCATTGCCGCCACCGCGACCCTTGGCGCCGCCGGCCCGTTCGCCGATGCGCTGACCGCCCGCGCCGCCGAGGCGGCTGTGACAAAGCTGGGCTTCAAGGAGATCGCCCACGGCCTGGACGGCACGCACCACGTGGCGCCGGGATACTCGGTGCAGGTCGTCGTGCGCTGGGGCGACAGGCTTGCCAAGGATGCCCCGGCCTTCGACCCCAGGAACGTCAACGCCGCCGCCCAGGCCAAGCAGTTCGGCTACAACAACGATTTCCTGGCGTTCATGCCGCTGCCGCGCGGCTCGAACAGCTCGACGCGGGGCCTGCTGTTCTCGAACCACGAGTACGCCAACGCCGAACTTATCTGGCCGGGGTTGACGAATTACGACGTCAAGCGCGAGAAGATGACGCGCGAGCAGGCCATGGCCGAGATGCAGGCGCACGGCCTGTCGGTCGTCGAGCTGCGACGGCAGGACGGCAAGTGGCGCAGGGTCGAGGACAGCCCGTACAACCGCCGCTTTACCGCGACGACGCCGTTCCGCATCGCCGGCCCCGCCGCCGGGCACGCGCGCATGAAGACCAAGGCCGATCCCGCCGGCACGACCGTGCTCGGCACGCTCAACAACTGCGCCGGCGGCACCACGCCCTGGGGCACGTGCCTGAGCGGCGAGGAGAACGTCAACGGCTATTTTGGCGGCGACCCGAAAGCGACGCCGGAGGCGCGCAACCTGGCGCGCATGACTTTCAACGACAAGCCGCGCCAGCCCTGGTTCCGCTTCGAAGACCGCTTCGACGTCACCAAGGAACCGAACGAGCCGAACCGGTTCGGCTGGGTGGTCGAGGTCGACCCCTACGATCCAAATTCGACGCCGGTGAAACGCACCGCGCTCGGCCGCATGAAGCACGAGGGCGCCACCACCGTGATCGACAAGTCGGGCCGTGTTGCGGTCTACACCGGCGACGATCAGATCTACGAGTACGTCTACAAGTTCGTCACCAACGGCAAGTACGACACGAAGAACCGCGCGGCCAACAAGGACCTGCTGGACGACGGCACGCTCTTTGTCGCGAAATTCAACGCCGACGGCACGATGAACTGGCTGCCCTTGGTGTTCGGCCAGGGGCCGCTGACGGCGGCCAACGGCTTCAACAGCCAAGCCGACGTGCTGATCGAGACCCGCCGGGCGGCCGACCTTCTGGGTGCCACGAAAATGGACCGGCCGGAGGACATCGAGCCCGATCCGGCCAGCGGCCGCGTCTACGTCGTCCTGACCAAGAACGCCGCGCGCAAGGCGCAGGAAACGGAGCCTTCCAATCCGCGCGCCGACAACCAGTTCGGCCATATCATCGAGCTGATCCCGCCCGGTTCGGAGGGCCCGAAAGGCCGGCGTTCGGCTTCGGACCACGCCAGCACAACCTTCCGCTGGGAGATGTTCCTGATGGGCGGCGATCCCGCCAATCCCAGGCATGGGGCGAAGTACGGCCCGGGCCTCTCGGCGAACGGCTACCTGGCCACGCCCGACAACATCGCCTTCGACGGGCGCGGCCACTTGTGGATCGTCACCGACGGGCAGGACGATGCCTTGGGCGCCGCGGACTCGGTCTATGCCTGCGACCTGCAGGGACCGCGCCGGGCCGTGACCAAGCTGTTCTTCAACGCCCCGCGCGGCGCCGAAGTCTGCGGACCTTGCTTCACGCCGGACGCCAGGACGCTGTTCGTGGCGATCCAGCATCCGGGCGAGGAGAAGGGATCGACCGTCGACAAGCCTTCGACCCGCTGGCCCGACTTCAAGGACGGCGTTCCGCCGCGGCCCGCGGTGATCGCGATCACCAAGGACGACGGCGGCGAGATCGGCACCTAGCGACGCCCCTCCGCGGGATGCCCGGGGGCGTTCTCACAGGCTTGACGCTCCCGCGCATTCCCCTTTAGACCCGCAGGAACAGCCACGCCGGTCGCGCGCCGCGCGCGGGTGCGGAAGAGGGAAGCGGGATGCAGCACCAGGGCGGGCGGTACGTGCCGCGGTTTTTCGCGGCGCTTGTCGGAGCCGCCGCCTGGCTGGCGCTCGCGACGCCCGCCTCGGGCACTGGGATCGAGGCCACGGTGCCAGACGGAACCAACATGCCGGTCTGGCTCGCCCTGCCCTTCCTCGGAATCCTGCTTTCGATCGCGATCCTGCCGCTTGCCACGCCGGTCCTGTGGCATCACCACTACGGCAAGATAGCCGCCGCCTGGTCGCTGGCCGTGGTCCTGCCGGCGCTCGGCATGTACGGGCTCCAACCGACCTTCAATGTGCTGCTGCACACATTGGTGCTCGAATACATCCCCTTCATCGTCCTGCTGCTGACCCTGTTCACGGTGGCAGGCGGGGTGCTGCTGCGCGGCAACCTGCACGGCACACCGGGTGTCAACACGGTCCTGCTCGCCGTGGGAACGGGCATCGCCAGCTTCGCCGGCACGACCGGCGCCTCGATGCTGCTGATCCGCCCGGTGCTGCGCGCCAACGACCATCGGCGCTACAACGCGCATGTCGCGGTGTTCTTCATCTTCCTGGTCGCGAATATCGGCGGATCGCTGACGCCCCTGGGCGATCCGCCGCTGTTCCTTGGCTTCCTGCTGGGCGTCCACTTCTTTTGGCCGCTCGCGCACCTGATCGGCCCGATGCTGTTCTGCACCGTGATCCTGCTCGCGGTCTTCTACCTACTCGACCGCAATTTCCTCGCCAAGGAGGAAAACCTGCCGCCGCGGCCGGACCCCACGCCCGACTCCCGTCTGCGGATCGAGGGCTGGGCAAACGCCGCGCTGCTGGTCGCGACCATGCTGACCGTGCTTATGAGCGGCGCATGGAAGTCGGGCGTCGTCTTCCATATCGGGCACATCGAGCTGGAATTGCAGGATGTGGTGCGCGACGCGGTGCTGCTCGCGATCACCGGCATTTCGTGGGCGATTACGCCCAGGGCCGTGCGCAACGCCAACGGATTCACCTGGGGCCCGATCGTCGAGGTGGCGAAGCTGTTCGCCGGTATCTTCATCACCATCATTCCGGCCATCGCCATGCTGAAGGCGGGCGAGAAGGGACCGCTCGGCGCCGTGGTTGCGCTCGTCTCGGACCCCTCCGGCCGGCCGATCAACACGGCCTATTTCTGGATTGCGGGCGGGCTTTCAAGCTTCCTCGACAACGCGCCGACCTACCTGGTGTTCTTCAACACGGCGGGCGGCAACGCCGAGGATCTGATGGGGCCGCTGGCGCGCACGCTGGCGGCGATCTCGGCCGGCGCCGTGTTCATGGGCGCCAACACCTATATCGGCAACGCGCCGAACTTCATGGTCAAGTCGATCGCCGAAGCGATGGGGGTCGCGATGCCCAGCTTCTTCGGCTACATGGCCTGGTCCTGCGCCGTGCTGCTTCCGCTCTTCGTTCTGGTGACGCTGATTTTCTTCCTCTGAGCGCCGCTACCCGGGCGCCGCCCCCCGCATTTTCTGCAACGCGATGGCGCCGAGCACGGCGGCCAGCGCGATGGCGTGGGCGCCGATCAGGTGGTGGCCGGTGAGGTTCATGATCAGCACGTCGAACAGCTCGGGCATCACGAACAGGATGCCGGCAACGAGCAACAGGCCCCGCTCGACGAGCGTGGTCCGCCGCAGTAGCCAGCCCTGGAGGGCGATCGCCATGGCGAAGATGCCCAGCAGCATGCTGACGGTAATCTCGACGACGTCGAGCCAGTTCCCGCCTTTCGGCAGCTTCAGCAGCAGCCCGACCCCCTCGGGTTCGAGCACGAAGGCGAACGGCACGATGAAGGCGGGCATGGTGTACTTCCAGGCCTGCACCGTGGTGACGTAGGGATTGCCGCCGGTAATCGCCGCCGCGGCGAAGGGCGACAATGCCGTTGGCGGCGAGACTTCGGACAGCACCGCGTAGTAGAAGATGAACATGTGCGCGGCGAAGTCGGGCACGCCGAGCTTGATCAGTGCGGGCGCGGCGATCACCGCGCACATGATGTAGGACGCCGTCACCGGCACCGCGAGGCCCACGATCCACACAATGGCCGCAGTAAAGATCGCGGTCAGCAGCAGGCTGCCTTGAGCATAGCCGATGATGATGTCGGCGAAACGCTGCGCCAGGCCGGTCAGGGTGACAACGCCGACGATGATGCCCGCGGTGGCGCAGGTCGCCGCCACGTTGAGCACGCCGGTGGTGCCCTCCTTCATCGCCTGGGCGAAGCGCACGGCGGCCGGCGCGATCCTCGGCGCGACAAGGCCGATCATGACAGCGAGCACCAGCGGCGCATAGAGCAGCACCCACTCTTTGTCCGGCAGCATCGCGCCGACGCCGAGCC
>CAYMTM010000124.1:8997-13515 GCA_964393375.1 uncultured Rhodospirillaceae bacterium | reverse complement strand
GTCGCCGGGCGCGTGCTCGACGAGGACGGGCGGCCGGTGCCGAACACGCTGATCGAGCTGTGGCAGGCCAACGCCGCCGGCCGCTACGCCCATCCGCGCGACCAGCACGACGCGCCGCTCGACCGGAACTTCACCGGCAGAGGCCAGGTGGTGACGGACAAGCACGGCAACTGGCGGTTCGTCACCATCAAGCCGGGCCACTATCCATGGCGCAACACCTACAACGCCTGGCGCGCGCAGCATCTGCACTTCTCAATCTTCGGGCCGGCTTTCGCCACGCGTATCGTCACGCAGATGTATTTCCCCGGCGATCCGCTTCTGAGCGACGATCCGATCTTCCGCAGCATCCCCGACCTGATCGCGCGCGAGAGGCTGATCGCGGCCTATGATCCCGAGCTCGGCAAGCCGGAATGGGCGATGGGATACCGCTGGGACATCGTTCTCCGCGGCCGCGCAGCGACGCCGATGGAACAATGACATGAAGCTGCCCCTAACGGGCTCGCAGACCGTCGGGCCGTACTACCACTTCGGACTTGCGCAACCGGACTGGGCCGATCTGACGCGCCATGGCGCGCGCGGCGAGAAGATCCGCATCGAGGGACGCATCCTGGACGGCGACCGCAAGCCCTGCCACGACGCCTTCCTGGAGGTGTGGCAGGCCAACGCCGACGGGCGCTACAACCACCCGGAAGACCGCCAGGACAAAAAGCTGGATCCGAAGTTCATCGGATTCGGGCGCGTGTTCACCGACGCCAAGGGCCGCTACGCCTTCACGACGATCCGGCCCGGTGCGGTGCCCGGGCGCGGCAATGCGATGCAGGCGCCGCACATCGCCGTCACCGTGTTCGCCCGCGGCCTGCTGAAGCACCTGGCGACACGCATCTATTTCCCCGACCGCGCCGAGGCCAACGAGGCCGATCCCGTGCTCGGCCTGATCGACGATCCCGGGCAACGCGCAACCCTGATCGCCAGACCGGCCAAGCCGACCAGAGTGCGTCGCGAATTGCTGCCGACCTTCCGCTTCGACGTGATCCTGCAGGGCGAGGGCGAAACGGCGTTCCTCGAGATCTAGCGCGCCATGACCGTCAATCCCGCCGACTCGGCGATCCTCGGCGGCCTGTTCGGCAGCGACGCCATGCGCGCCGTGTTCGACGATCGGCATTGGCTGCAGCGCATGCTGGAGGTCGAGGCGGCGCTGGCGCGCGTCCAGGCGGGGTTGAGCATCATTCCGCCGGAGGCCGCCGCCGCGATCGCTGCGGTGGCGCGCGTCGAGAACGTGTCGATCCCGGAGATCGCGGCCGGCACCAAGGTCGTCGGCTATCCGGTCGTCGCCCTGACCAAGGCGCTGGCGAAGGCCGCGGGTCCCGCGGCCGGACGCTACGTGCATTGGGGCGCCACCACCCAGGACATCCTTGACACCGTGCTTGTCCTGCAGATGCGCGAGGCGCTTGCGCTGGTCGGGCGCGACGTGGCGCGGCTGGCGCGCGTGCTGGCGGCGCGGGCGGAAAAACACCGCAACGACGTTATGGCGGGCCGCACCCACCTGCAGCACGCCCTGCCGATCACCTTCGGCTACAAATGCGCCGTCTGGGCGGCGCCGCTGCTCGACGATCTGGGGCGCCTGCGCGGCCTCGAGCCGCGCGTGCTTCGGGTGCAGTTCGGCGGCGCGGTCGGCTCCCTGGCCTCGCTCGGCGACAAAGGGCGGGCGGTGGCCGAAGCCTTGGCCAAGGAACTCGGCCTGGCCGCGCCGATGGCGCCCTGGCACGCGACGCGCGACGGGATCGCGGAGGTCGGTTCGGTGCTGGGCATCCTCTGCGGCAACCTGGCGAAATTTGCGACCGACATCGTGCTGCTGATGCAGACCGAGGTGGGCGAGGCGTTCGAGCCGCACCAGGCGGGGCGCGGCGCGTCCAGCACGATGCCGCAGAAGCGCAACCCGATCGCCAGCGAGTACGTGCTGGCGGCTGCGCGCGGCGTGCACGCGCTGGTGCCGATGCTCCTGGGCGCGATGGCCGGGGACCAGGAGCGCTCGACCGGCCCCTGGCAAAGCGAGCAGCTCGCCCTGCCGCAGATCTTCGCGCTCACCGGCGGCGCGCTGGAGCACGCGGTCGCGATCGCCGAGGGCATGACCGTCGATACCGCCAGGATGCGGCGCAACCTCGACCTGACCCAGGGCCTGATCCTGGCCGAGGCGGCGATGATGGCCCTTGCCCAGGCGATCGGCCGGCAGCAGGCGCACGACGCGGTCGAGCACGCTTGCGCCAGGGCCGTGGCGGAGAAGCGGCCGCTTGCCGACGTGTTGCGGGACGATTCGGCAATCCAGGGCAAGCTGGAACCGGCCGCGCTTGCGCGCCTGGGCGATCCTGCCGCCTACCTGGGGGAGTGCGAGGCGGTCGTCGATAGGGTAGTGAGGAAAGCGGCGGAAGTGCTTGAATGGCCTTAAACAATTGTTAACCAAGAGCCTGTCATAACGAACCCGGAATCGCGCCCGTTTCCGGGCCGCGAGGAGGCGAGGTCGGGCCCCGGTCATGGCCGAAATCCTGGTGATCGACGACGATCGCACCGTGCGCGACGCGATCAAGCTGATGCTCGAAAAGCGCGGGCACCGCATCCATACAGCTGCCGACGGCAGTCGCGGTCTGCTGTGCATGGAGCAGCGCCGGATCGATCTTGTGATTACCGACGTGCTGATGCCGGGCCAGGAAGGCATCGAGACGATCCGCGACCTTCGGCGGTCGTCCAAGGTGCCGATCCTGGCCATCTCCGGCGGCGGCCAGACCGGTTTCCGCGACGCGCTCGACGCCGCGCGCCTGCTCGGCGCCAACGACACGCTGCCCAAACCCTTCCTGATGAACGAGTTGGTCGCCAAGGTGGACGGCCTGCTGAAGCCCGCCGGCGCCTGACAGCCTACTTCCGCGCGGCGCGCTCGATCATGTCCCAATCGTCCGGCGGCGGGGCCGTGCGGAAGCCGCGGCAGCGCTCGACGAACAGCCGAGACGGGGGGTCGTCGCCGCGCAACTCGATCACCGTCTCGAAGGCCCGGATCGCGCCATCCCAGTCGCGCCGGGCAAAACGGTCGAGGCCGCTTTCGTAGGCGGCGACCCAGTGGGCGAACCCATCCGCCCCCGGCTCGCCCGCCATCGCCAGCAATTCGTAGATCCATTCGCCGGCCTGGCGTCCGTAGACGGCGACGCGGTCGAGGCGCCGCGCGACGATCGCGTTTGCGGCCGCCGCGCGGGTGGCCTCCCCGATGATGATCTGCGTGCCGTAGCGCTTGTTCATCGCCTCGAGCCGGCTTGCCAGGTTTACCGGGTCGCCGATCGCGGTGTAGTTGAGCCGCTCCTCCGAACCGATGTTTCCGACCAGCACCGTGCCGCTGTTCAAGCCGACGCGCATGGCCAGCGGCGGCAGGCCGTGCGCCTGGGTCAAGTGCGCCAGGCCGGGCATCATGCGCTGGCAGGCAAGCGCCGTGCGGCAGGCATGGACGGCGTGGTCGGGATCGTCCTGGGGCGCGCCCCAGAAGGCCATGACGGCATCGCCGATGAACTTGTCGACCGTTCCGCCGCCATCATGCACCAGGCGCGACATGCGGCCCAGGTAGTCGGCCAGGATCGGCACGATCTTGTCGCCCAGGGTTTCCGACAGGCGCGTGAAGCCCACAAGGTCGGTGAACATCACCGTGATCGCGCGCGGCCGGCCGCCGGGGCGCGCTTCGATGCCTTGCGAGACCAGCGTACGGACCAGTTCGGTCGGCAGGAACTTCTGAAACGAGCTGAGGCCCCGGCTCATCTGCGCCAGCCCGGCCGAAAGGTCGTCGATCTCTTTCAGGCGCGAAGGCAGGGTGGCGACGCGGTCGAGCCGGAATTCTTCCACGTGGCGCAACTGGCCGACCACGCGCAGCAGGGGACGGGCGAGGAACAGGCGGCTCGCCAGCACGGCCAGCAGCGCCGTCGCCACGGCGAAGATCGCCAGCGCGATTGCAAGCCTCTGCGTGCTGCGGTCGATCTCCTCGAGGAAGTCGCTTTCCGGGATCACGGTCACGACGGCCCAATCGCGGAAGTTCAATTTGGTTGCGCTCACTAGGTAGTCGTTGCCGTCCTGCCAGCGCATCATCGCCTCGCTGGAGCCCTGGGCCGGCGCCTGCCTGCCGAGCGCCGCCGCGGCCACCCGCACATGGGGCGCCGGCATGGTGTCCATGCGCGGCAGCGGCGGGCGGTCCTCGTCGCCCGGCATCCTGGCGGCGGTCGCGTCCGGGAAAGCGATCACGCGGCCCCCGGAATCGACGACGAACGCCGTGCCCGACTTCGCCACGCGGATGTCCGCCAGGAACGCCGACAGCCGGTCCAGCTCGATCGCCACCATCAGCACGCCCAGGAAATTGTCGTGCACCACCAGCGGCGCGGCGTTGACGATCGCCGGGCGGCGGCGGGTGGGGAACTGGTCGGCATCGACCCAGACCGGGCCGCCGGTCTCGACCGCCTTCTTGTACCAATCGTAGTCCGTGGACCGGAATTCGCT
>CAYMTM010000124.1:0-8987 GCA_964393375.1 uncultured Rhodospirillaceae bacterium | reverse complement strand
GGGCACGAACCGGCGTTCCTTGAAGATGATGTCGCCCGGCTCGGCCATGTAGGTGTCGACGCGGCGCTGGCGGATCTTGTCCTCGCCCTCGGGCCTGACCTCGACCATGGCGATGCCGCGCTCGCCGCGCTTCTCCGCGCCGAAGAAGTCGCCGTCCGGCCAGGCGAAGGCGACCCAGCCGACATTGGGCTGGGACTGCAGCGCGGCCAGGAAGGTGAACTCGCGCTTGGCCTCGTCGGTCGTCTCGATCACGCCCTGGAAGAAGATGGTGCGCAGCGATTCGCGCGTCGCCTCGGCGCTGGCGATGATATTGGTCACCTCCTGGCCGATGGCGGTGGCGATCTGGCGGCTGATCTGGGCCGCCAGCGCCCGGCTGCCGCTGCGCGCGGCGTTGTACCAGGAGAAATGGATCAGCGCGGCGGTGGACAAGACCAGCGCCAGCACGCCCACGGTCAAGGCCGCCATCAGCCCAACGCGCCAGCGCGGCCGGGCGGCCGGCCCGGTGGGTTCGGCCATCGCTATCAAGCCTGCGTCAGGCCGGCGGCCGGGGCGCGCCTTCGGGCTTGGCGGCAGGACGCTGGATGGGCAACATGGCGGCCATGGAAATCCATCAGATCCGCTATTTCCTGGCGATTTGCGAGACGCTGAACTTCACACGAGCGGCGGAGGCGTGCAACGTCTCGCAGCCCGCGCTTACCCGCGCCATCAAGGCGCTGGAGGACGAGCTGGGCGGCGAATTGCTGCGCCGCGAACGCAACCTGACCCATCTGACCGAGCTGGGCCGGCTGGTGCGCGAACCGTTGGCCCAGGCCCTGGCGGAGACCGAGCGGACCAAGAAGGAGGCCGCGGCGTTCCTCAGCCTCGGCGACGCGCCGCTCAATCTGGGCGTGATGTACACAATCGGCCCATCGCGTCTCGTGGGGATTCTCGACCACCTCTACCGCACCGCGCCGGGCATCCAGATCAAGCTGCACGACGGGACGCCGGCCGCGCTGCTGGACGCCTTGATGGGCGGTGCGATCGAGCTGGCCGTCCTGACGCGGCCGGACCAGGCGCCCGAGCGGCTGGAGGTGCTGCCGCTGTACCGCGAACGCTTCGTCATCGCTTTTCCCCCGGGCCACCGTTTCGCGCGCCAGAACGCCATCCGCCTGGAAGACATGCGCGGTGAGAACTACCTGCTGCGCCTGGAGTGCGAGATGCGCCAGGTGATCCAGCAGATGCGCGAAGAGCGCTCGATCCCGATCAACATACGCTGCCAGAGCCAGCGCGAGGACTGGATCCAGAGCATGATCCTGGCCGGCATGGGCTGCGCCTTCATGCCCGAGTCGATGCCGATGCTGCCGGGCATCGAGACTCGGCCGGTGACGGAGGAGGCGCTGCAGCGCGAGGTGTGCCTGGCGATGGTCGCCGGCCGGCGGTTCTCGCCGGCGGTCAAGGCCTTCGTCAGCCTGGCCGGCAAGTTCGCCGGCGAGCGGGTCGCCAAGGCGAAACCGTCGTAGGAGAGGAGTGGATGAGAAGTCTCGATCGCTACATGCCCTTTGCGCTGGGGGCGCTCCGGATCGTTGCGGCGTTGATCTTCATCGAGCATGGGACGCAGAAGCTGTTCGGATTCCCGGCGCCCCCGCAGTCCGGCCTGCCGCCGGCATTCTCGTTGTTGTGGATCGGCGCGATCATGGAGGCGCTGGGCGGGCTCCTGATCCTGCTCGGCCTGTGGACGCGGCCGGTGGCCTTCCTCTTGTCGGGCGAAATGGCGGTCGCCTATTGGATGTTCCACGCGCCGCGCAACATGTATCCAGTGCTGAACGGCGGCGATGCAGCGATCCTTTATTGCTTCGTGTTCCTGCTGCTGGTGTTCTCGGGGCCGGGCGCCTGGAGCGTCGACGGGTCGCGCGGCAAGCACTGAGGCCGATCAGCGCTCCGCAAGCAGCGCAGCAACCGGCGGATCGGGACCGATCGTGCCGTCCGGGTGTTGCTGCGTGATCGAGGCGGGATAGGCAGGGGTCACCGGCCCCTGGACCGCCGCCTTGGCGGCCTTGGCCTTGCGGGGGTCGGGAAGCAGCCCTCGCCGAACCGCAGGCTCTTCGATGCCGAAAGAGGCGCCGAGCCCGGGCACGCGCGAGAAAGGCAAAGGCCCCGTCGGGCAGCCGGCAGGGCCTTGCCGCGAGTGGGTAGTGCGGCGCCTATTTGAGGTAATCGTAGGCCACCCGGCCCCAGGGAAGCGTCAGATCGGCGATGAAGTGGCGGCCGCCGACAATGCGCTTGATCGGCAGGTCGGCGACCGGCGCATTGACATGCGGGATCAGGTGGAGCCGCGCGGGCGAGTTCCATGCGCCCTTGACCGTGATGTCCGTCAGGTTCAGCGCGACGAGCTGGCAGATGGCAAGCCGGCCGTCGACATCCGGGATCATCTTGAGCAGGAACTGGGTCTTCTGCAGCGCGGCCATGGCGCGCTTCGGGTCACGGGCCTGATCCTCGAACTTGTAGCCCATCGAGCCCATGGCGACCATCTGACCCGCGTATTCCAGCGTGCCGGTCAAGGTGTCGTGCACGACCTCCATCTTGGGCTGGGCGTATTTCTTGGGAAAGCCCCAGATCTCGCGGCCGCCCGAGATCGGCGGCTCGTCGTCCAGGTACATCTGCGCCACGAAGGTGCATGGCTGGCCTTCGAAATGGCAGGGGATGACGACGCCGCTTTCGGTGTAGCTGCCGAAGCCCGAGGAGTCGGGCATGCGGATCCATTCGTAGAACACCTGGTTCGACGCGTCCGGCACCAGCGGCTCGGGAACCGCATGGCGGATCGCGTCGGGATCGCTCTCGTAGATGATGATCATGTACTCGCGGTCGACGAAGCGGTAGGGCCCGCGCGGGTAGCTGGGGCTTGCCGCCGGCATCGCCGACAGGGACAGGATCTCCTTCTTGTTCATCGCATGCTGCTCCGTGCTTTCGTTGGAACGCCCTGCCGGGCGGCGGCTACAGGAACTTCTCCTCGATGTCAGTCGAGGACCTGACGCCGATCGCGTCGAAATGGTCGTTGAGGAACGCGTCCGCCTTCTGCCGGCCGATTTCGTGCAAGCCGGTCAGGAACCTCCAGTCGGCGTTGAGCTTGGACGACACGCCGAGCTGGCAGACCTCCTGCTCGGCGTCGATCGTGTGGATCAGCATCCGCTTCAGCCGGCCGTTGTCGTCGAAGCCGCTGTCGATCAGCTTGGTGACAAAGTTGATCGCCCGCATCTCGCGCATCAGCGACGAGTTGAAGCTCAGCGTGTTGATCCGGTCCATGATCGCCTGGGCCGTCTTAGGCACTTCGGGGATGCGGATCGGGTTGAGCTGCACGATCACCACGTCGCGCGAGCCGCAGTGGTAGATCAGCGGATAGAGCGGCGGGTTGCCCATGTAGCCGCCGTCCCAGTAGTACTCGCCGTCCACCTCCACGGCCTGGAACATGAACGGCAGGCAGGCCGAGGCCAGCACGGCGTCGATGCTGACGCTGTCCTGGTTGAACACCTTGATCTTGCCGGTCAGAACGTTCGACGCGCAAATGAACAGCTTCACCTTGTCCTGGTCGTGCAGCACGTCGCAGTCCACGACCGAGTAGAGCACGTCGCGCAGCGGATTGATGTTCATTGGGTTGAGCTGGTAGGGCGACATCATGCGGCTCAACGAGTCCAGCATGTAGTAGCCCGGCGACATGTCGAGGCTGCCCGGCTTGAACATCCGGTCGAAGACCGAGGGCTGCAGCGGCGATGATTGCGCCGCATCGGAAATGCGCTTCCAGAACTCGTAGAGTTTCTCCCGCGCGCCAGCGCTGCCGCCCTCGGCCAGGCCGCAGGCGGTCACGGCGGCGTTCATCGCCCCGGCCGAGGTGCCGACGATCCCGTCGATTTCGAGCCGGTCGTCCTCGAGCAGCCGGTCGATCACGCCCCAGGCGAACGCGCCGTGCGCGCCGCCGCCCTGCAGCGCCAGGTTGATCTTCTTCCGGCCCGAACCCGGTCTGCGCCCGGGCGCGGCTTTCCGCGCGGCGCGTTTTCTTGCCGCCACGGTGCTGTGTCCCCTCCGGTCGGGCCTCTAATGCGCCACCCAGCCGCCGTCCACCGGGATGGCCGTGCCGGTGATCGAGCCGCCGCCCGGGCCGCAGAGGAACACGGCCAGCGCGCCCATCTCCTCGACGGTGGCGAACTTCTTGTTCGGCTGGTTGGAGAGGAGGACCTTCTTGACCACCTCGTCCTCCGACATGTTGTGGGCCTTGGCCTGCTCGGGGATCTGCTTCTGCACCAGCGGCGTCCACACATAGCCCGGGCAGATGGCGTTGCAGGTGATGCCTTCCTCGGCTGTCTCCAGCGCGGTGACCTTGGTCAGGCCCACCAGCCCATGCTTGGCCGACACATAGGCGGACTTGAAGGCCGAGGCGACAAGGCCGTGCGCCGAGGCGATGTTGATGATCCGGCCCCACTTGCGCTTCTTCATGCCGGGCAGCGCCGCCTTGGTCATGTAGAAGGCGGAGGACAGGTTGACGGAAAGCACCGTCTCCCACTGGTCGTCGGGGAAGGTCTCGATCGGCTCGACATGCTGGATGCCCGCGTTGTTGACCACGATATCGAGCTTGCCGAGCGTCTTCTCGGTCTCGGCGACCGAAGCCTTGATCTGCTCGCGCTTGCTCATGTCGGCCGCCACGCAGATCACCTTCACCCCGGCCTGGCCCTTTATTTCGGCCACCAGCTTGTCGGTCTCTGGGCTTACCCTGCGGGCGTTCAACGCCACGTCGGCGCCGGCCACGGCAAGCGCGCGGGCAATGCCCAGGCCGATGCCGCTGGTCGAACCGGTGACAAGCGCCACCTTGCCGGCGAGCGGGCGCGCGGCAGTCACGTCGGCGGAGGTGCGGGTATCAGGCATTGATCGGTCCTCCATGTATTCGGATGGCGCGGCCCCGACGGGCGGTTTGCCGCATGATCGCTGCAAGATTTGGGCAATGCGAGGGACGCAGGTGGCGCATCAAGGCTAGCGTGAAATTGGTGAAGCGAAAGTAAATTCGCCTAGTCGGTCCGATGACGCGCCAGCCGTCAGACGTTTCAACCCCATCGCGCATTGCTCGGATTTCCATCACCCTTGTGCTTGTCCGGTTATGAGCCGAATGCCGCGCCGGAACGTGACATAGGACCAGAGCCAGTCGAGCATCACCGCCATGCGGTTGCGGGCGCCGAACAGGAAGGCGACGTGCACCGCGCCCCACAGCCACCAGGCCGCCATGCCGCTCAGCCGCAGCAGGCCGAAATCGGCGATCGCCGCGCGGCGGCCGATGGTCGCCAGGCTGCCGCGATGGCGATAGACGAAGGGGCCGGGCGCCTTGGCGCCGATCAGGCGAGCATGAATGACGCCGCCGACATAGTGGCCCGCCTGCTTTGCCGCCGGCGCCAGGCCGGGCAGGGGATTGCCGCCGGCGTCGAGCGCCAGTGCGGTGTCGCCGATCACGAAGATCTCGGGACGGCCCGGCACGGACAGGTCCGCCGACACCTTGGCGCGGCCCGCGCGGTCGGCCGCCGCGCCGATCCACTTCGCGGCAGGCGAGGCGATGACCCCGGCCGCCCACAGCACCGTGGCGGCTTCGATGCGCTCGTTGCCGATGGTCGCGCCTTGCTCGTCGATCCGCGTGACCTTGCCGTTGAGCCGCACCTCGACGCCCCGCGCCTCGAGCGAAGCCTTGGCCTTATACGACAGGCTTTCGGGGAAGACCGGCAGCACGCGGTCGCCGGACTGCACCAGCACGACGCGGGCGGCGGCGGGGTCGAAATTGCGGAACTCCCGGCACATGGCATGGCGCGCAAGCTCGGCGATCGCGCCGGCCAGCTCGACGCCGGTAGGTCCGGCGCCGACGATGACGAAGGTCAGCAGGCGGCGGCGCTCGTCCTCGCTGGTCGCGGCCTCGGCGCGCTCGAAGGCCAGCAGGATTCGGCGTCGGATCGCAGTCGCGTCGTCGATCTTTTTCAGGCCTGGCGCATCCTTCTCCCATTGGTCCTTGCCGAAGTAGGAATGGCGCGCGCCGGTGGCCAGGACCAGGTAATCGTAGGGGACTTCGCGCGGCGGCTCGCCCTCGGTCTCCACACGCACCAGCTTGCGGTCGGGCAAGGCGCCGGTGACGCGGCCCAGCAGTACGCGCGTGTTCGGCTGGTCGCGCAGCACCTCGCGGATCGGCGCGGCGATGTCCGCGGGCGACAGCGCGGCCGTGGCGACCTGGTAGAGCAGGGGCTGGAACAGGTGGTGGTTGCGGCGGTCGATCACCGTCACCTGGGCCGGGCTGTGGCGCAGCGCGCGCGCCGTGGCCAGGCCGCCGAAGCCGGCGCCGACGATCACCACGCGCGGCCAGGCCTCATGCCCGGCCGGCAGGCGCCCGCCCAGGGCGGGAACGCGCCGGCGCAACATGCGCCAGATCAGGTGATCGAGCGAAAGCGGCCCCGGCCCGCGCAACGCGATCTGGCCCAGCACCATCAGCCAGTAGAAATGTTCGGCGCGGTCGAGATAGGTGAACTGGATGACCAGCGTCATGACCATCAGCGGCAGCGCGGCAAGCCGCGTGCCCAGGCCAAAGGCGAGCAGCACGGGGCAGGCGAGCTCGGCCGCCGCCGCCATCGAGGCGGCCAGGGCGGGCGGCAGCAGCGGCACCTGGTACTCGTCCTGGAACAAGGCGACGGTGGTGGTCCAGCTCGCGATCTTGACCAGGCCCGAACGCCAGAAGACCTCCGCCATCCACAGGCGCAGGAAGAGCTGGTAGGGTGCGGCGCCATAGCGTGTCAGCGCTTCGACCGCGTCGGCGATCGGGTCGACGAACGGTAAAGCGACCCGTCGGATCGCCGGCGCAATCATCCGGTCGAGCGAGAGCGCGCCCGGCCCGCGCACGACCAGCCAGCCGAGGAGGATCGCCCAGAACAGGTGGTCGGGCAGCTCTTTGTAGTAGACCTGGATCACCAGCGAGAGGGCGAGCATCGGCACGGCGGCGAAGCGCGTCGCCAGGCCCAGCAGCAGGAAGACGGGGCAGACGAGCTCGATCGCGGCCCCGGTCCAGGCGGCGGTTACCGGGTCCATCCAGGGCACGGGATACTCGCTCCGCGCGAGTTCGAGCGCAGCCGTCCAGTTGGTGACTTTGAGGACTCCCGATACCCAGAAAATCCCGGCAAGCCACCAGCGGATCGCGAGGTCGAGCAGCGATCCGGCGCCGGCATCGGCCAGATCGATGCCCGCGCGCAGGCGCAGCAGAACGGTCGTGAGGCGGTTCATTTCACGGGCTCCTCGGTCATGCGGCGTACCGCGGCGATGATTTCCTCGGGTTCGGCGCGTTTGGTGTAGTCGACGTCGATGAAGGCGTGCGCGACCGTGCCGTCGCGTCCCACGACGTAGGTCGCCGGCAGCGGCAGTTCCCAGTCGGCGGTACCATTGGCCGCGGGCAGGTCGATGCCCAGGCCCCGGTACAGGGCGACCAGCGGCGGCGGCAGGCGGTAGGTCAGACCAAACAGCCGTCCGACGCGGTTGCCGGGATCGGACAGCAGGGCGAAGCCGAGGCCGTGCTTGTCGCCGGTCTCGCGCATCGCCGTTACGCGCTGCGGGGCGATCGCGAATACCGCGGCGCCAAGGTCGCGCAATGCCGGCAAGACTTGGTTCATGGCGCGCAGCGCCAGATTGCAGTAGGGGCACCAGCCGCCGCGGTAGAAGGTCAGCACGACCGGCCCGGCGCGCAGTGCCGCTTCCAGCGTCACGCGCTTGCCGTCGATCGCTTCGAGTTCGAAATCCGGCGCCACTTCGCCGACCTGCAGGCAGGACCGCGCGATGCCCGAGCGGTCCAGGCCGGCCAGCGCCGTGTCGATGACGAGCTGCAAGTCGGCAGGCCGGCGCGAACGCGCGGACCGGGCGAGGTCGTCGAGGGCTTCACGCAGCGACATACCACGCTCTCCCGCATGGAAATGGAACGAGGGACCCGCCATGGCCGCGGCGGTTCTCGCTTATGCTGCGGCCATGGCGGTCCGTCAGGGGAATGACCCTGGGGGTCAGGCCCGTCAGCCTTTGTTGGGGGTCGCGCTGCCGCCCGCGATCTTGGCGCAGGTGCCGGCCGGAACGTAGATCCAGGCGTCGGCCTGGGCGTCCTTCTTCGACGTGCCGGCGCAGCTCGAGGTGGCGGTCTGGCAGTCGTTCTTGCCGGCCTTGACGATGCCGTAGCACTTCTCCTGCTTGGCATCCTGGGCCTGGGCCATGCCGGCGGCGAGCGAGACGGCGGCGATGACGGCCGAGGCGATCAGGGTCGTGGTGGTGTTCATGGTCGGGGTCTCCTTCGTGGGATGGATCGGTCCGCCGAACCGTCCGTCCGGCGTGTCCGCACCCTGCGGCCCGACAGGCACAAATTGAAATGCCGAGAGTCTATGGTTTCGATGCGCCCGCGTTATCGAGCCTCGCCTAGCGCGCCCGGTTCGGGTACGGTCGCGATCAGGCCCCGGGACAGGGGCGGGACAGGGAACAGGGAAGAATGCTCGTCTACCTGATACGCCGCCTGCTGCAGAGCGTGGTGGTGCTGCTGGTCATGTCGCTGCTGGTTTTCCTCGGCGTGTTCGCGATCGGCGACCCCGTGGAAATCCTCATCAACCCGCAGGCCGACCAGGCGGAAATGGCGCGCGCACGCTCGGCACTCGGCCTCGACCAGCCGCTGTGGAAGCAGTACGGGCTGTTCCTGGTCAATGCGACCGCCGGCGACCTGGGCCGGTCCTTCGTGCACAACGTGCCGGCGATCGACCTGATCCTGCAGCGCATGCCTGCGACCTTGGAGCTTGCCGTCACCGCGACGGTATTCGGCGTGGCGCTTGGCGTCCCGCTCGGCCTGCTCGCGGGGCTGAGGCCGCAGTCCAGAATCGGCAAGTCGATCATGGCCGGCTCGATCCTGGGCTTCAGCCTGCCGACCTTCTGGGTCGGCCTCATGCTGATCATGGTCTTTGCGGTCCAGCTCGGCTGGCTGC
>CAYMTM010000123.1:0-13628 GCA_964393375.1 uncultured Rhodospirillaceae bacterium | reverse complement strand
CGCGCCGGCCGCGGCGCCGCCCGCCCCGGCGGCCGCGCCGGCGGCGCGGGCGCGGTTCGCCGCTGGCGCCTTCCTCGGCGCCGGGACGCTCGGCGCGTTCGCGGCCGTGCGGCGATGCGCCCGGATCGACATGTTCTTCTAGGTCGACCGGCCCCTCGACGACCGGCTGCTCGCCCGTCCCGTCGATCAGTGGCGCCGGACGGTCCTGCAGGGCGAAGCCGGGCCGCGGCCGTGGGCCGGTCTCGCCACGCTCGCGCGGCATCGGCTCGCGGTCCTCGCCGTCGCGCCGGCGGCGGCGACCGCGGCGGCGCCGGCGGCGGCGCCCGCCATCGCCTTCCTCAGGCCCCTCGCCCGCAAACTCCCGCCGTTCCGGCGCCCGGTCGGGACGCTCGGCCGGGCCGCCGGCTTCTTCAGCGGCTTCGACGTCGGTCTCGCCGTCGGACTCGATCTCCTCCAACTCCTCGGCAAGCTCCTCGCCCATCGCCGGCAGCACCGACTCGGCGCGCACGGGCGGCGCGATCTCGCCGGCCGCGGCGCTGCGCACCCGCTCCAGACGGTAGTCGGGCGGCACCAGCGACGGATCGGCGGACACCATCACCGACAGGCCGTAGCGCTGCTCGATCTCCGCTAGGCGCGCGCGCTTCTGGTTGAGCACGTAAAGCGCGACCCCCGTCGCCACGTGCACGACGATCTCGCGCGACCGGCGGCGGATGCCCTCCTCCTCGATCGCGCGCAGGACGTGCAGTGCGGCGGATTCGGTGGAGCGGATCAGTCCGGTGCCGTTGCAGTGCGGGCAAGGCATCGTGCTGGTCTCGGTGATGCTGGGCCGGAGACGCTGGCGCGACAGTTCCAGCAGGCCGAACGGGCTGATGCGGCCGACCTGGATGCGCGCGCGGTCGAAGCGCAGCGCGTCCTTCAGCCGGCGTTCCACCGCGTGGTTATTGCGATGGTCCTCCATGTCGATGAAGTCGATCACGATCAGTCCGCCCAGGTCGCGCAGGCGGAGCTGGCGGGCGACCTCTTCGGCTGCCTCCAGATTGGTCCTGAGCGCGGTTTCCTCGATGAAGCGCTCGCGCGTCGCGCGGCCCGAGTTGACGTCGATCGCGACCAGCGCCTCGGTCGGGTTGATGACGACGTAGCCGCCCGACTTGAGCTGCACCACCGGGCTGTGCATCGCGTCGATCTGGCTTTCGATCTGGAAGCGATGGAACAACGGGATCTCGTCGCGGTAAGGCTGCACACGCTTGGCGTGGCTGGGCATCAGCATTTTCATGAAGTCCTTGGCGGCGCGGTAGCCTTCCTCGCCTTCCACCAGGACCTCGTCGATATCGCGCGCGTAGAGGTCGCGGATCGCGCGCTTGATCAGGCTCGCCTCCTCGTAGATCAGGCAAGGGGCGGTCGACTTAAGCGTCATCTCGCGGATTTCGTCCCACAGCCTGAGCAAGTAGTCGCAGTCGCGCTTGACCTCGGCCTTGCTGCGCTCGCTACCCGCGGTGCGGACGATCACCGCCATGCCCTGCGGCAACTCCAGGTCGTCGAGCAGGGTCTTGAGGCGCCGGCGGTCCTGGGCGCTGGTGATCTTGCGCGACACGCCACCGCCGCGGGTCGTGTTCGGCATCAGAACGCAGTAACGGCCGGCCAGCGACAGGTAGGTGGTCAGCGCCGCGCCCTTGTTGCCGCGCTCCTCCTTGACGACCTGCACCAGCATGATCTGCCGGCGCTTGATGACTTCCTGGATCTTGTAGTTGCGCAGCTGCCGAGGCCGGCGGCGCGGCACCTCGTCGGCGGCGTCGCCGCCGAAGGTTTCCACGCGGCCCGAGGCCGGCGTCTCGGCGACGGCAGGCTGGTCGTCCACCGACCGATCCTCGCTCGGCCGCTGCTCGCCTTCCGCCGCGGCTTCGGCGCCGGCCCCCGTCGCGGAGTCCGCGGCTGGCTCGGCGTTCGACTCGGCAACGGAAATCCGCAACGCGGCCGTGCCGGGCGCTGGTTCCTCCCCCGCCGGCTCGGCCGATGGCATGCCGGTGGCGATCGCCCATTCGGCCGGAGTCCAGGAAGGGGTCGGCTCCGGTGCCGGGGGCGGCGCTTCCGGCACCGGCTCGGCCGCGCCCATATCGCGCGTCTCGGTGGATTCGTCGAGCGTCGCCGGCTCGAACCCACCTACTTCGGTTACCTCGGTCGGCGCGACGACCACTTCCGGCTCGCCCTCCGGCGACGCTTCTTCGCCCATGGGGGCTTCCGTGGCGCCGTCCTCGCGGTCTTCCGCCTCCTCTTCCGCCCGCGCGGCGGCGGCCTGCTCGGCCAACAGAGCTTCGCGGTCGGAAACCGGGATCCGGTAGTAGTCGGGATGGATTTCGCTGAAAGCGAGGAAACCGTGCCGGTTTCCGCCATAGTCGACGAAGCAGGCCTGCAAGGACGGCTCCACCCGGACCACCTTGGCCAGGTAGATATTGCCCTTCAGTTGCCGCTTCGTAGAGGTTTCGTAGTCGAGATCTTCGAGACGATTGCCGCTTACCACGGCCACCCGGGTCTCCTCCGGATGGGTGGCGTCGATCAACATGCGCTGAGCCATGAGACTCTTGTTCTCCACAAGCGTCCCGTCGCAATCCGCGCGAAGATGACGGAAGGGCGGAACGCCCGTGCTGTCGCGAGGCCGGCGGCGCCACCGATGCTTCCCGCCGAACGATGCGCCAAGCGGTCAGGGCCGTGGGGCGCTTCAGGGCGGGATCGGATGCTGGCGGCCGCGTGCCGGTACCGACCGGGACCGGCCTCGGAGTTCCACATCTGTACCGCGCGCCCCGGCGCCGTCGGCGTCACCCCGGAGAAGCCGATTTGCTTCATTTTCCGGCAGCCTCGCCGACGCCACCGAACGCCGTCACCCCTACAGGATATTCGGCGCTACGCGCGGCTCTTCGCGGGGTGCACCTTATCCGGGTGCCCACCTTTCCACAATGGGCAACTGCGGGACCACCCCGGAGCCCCGGCCCACCGGTCCGGCACGCTGGAGCATAAAGTCCTTTGACAATAACATGTTGCGCCGGATTCCGGCCCTCTATATACAGGTCCCACGGGGGCGGGTGGAGTTGATGACGGATGTCGGTCAGTCCGCTTGCATGGTTCGGCCGGTCGATTCCGCCCGCCGTGGCAGGGTTCCTGATCGCCGCCGGTGCGGGGGCGGGCGAGCCTAACCAACTGAGATTCCTGCGCATCGGCAACCACGACCCGCAGACCCACGTCGTGATCGAGGCGGACGGGCCGTTCTGCACCGATATCGGGCTTTCCGCGCAGCCTTACCGCCTTGCGATCGATCTGCCGGAACTGCAGGGGCCGCGGCCGGCAATCCAGGCACGCGGCGTGGTATCGGGTTCAGCCTGGGTCGGCGCGGGAAGCTCCAGCCTCGCTAGCCGGGTATTGCTGGATTTGAAGCAGCCGGTCCGGGTCGTCGACACGTTCGTGGTCGCGCCGGGCGACGGCAAAGGCTATCGGCGCGTCGTCAAGCTGGCCCCGGTCGCTGCCGGCGATTTTGCCGAGGCGCAGCAGCGTCTGGCGCAGATGCCTGCCGCCCTCGGCTGCAGCAATGCCGGATCGGTTACGGCACCCGCTGGCTTCCCGCCACCCGTCCTACAGCCCCCGGCCGCCGAGCCCCCGCTTGCCCAGGCGCCGCTGCCTGCCGCCGCAACGTCGCCGGCAGGTGCAAAGCCAGGACCGGTTCAGCCAGCCACGCTCCAGGCCGCATCCGCGGTGCAGGCGACCGGCAACGGCGCGCTGGCCGCCCTTCCCGTCCCGTTGCCCGGACCCGGCTCGCGCCTGCCCAAAGACCGTAAATGGTCGGTGATCATCGATCCCGGCCATGGCGGCGACGATCCGGGGGCGATCAGCGTGGGCGGGTCGCACGAGAAAGACATCACGCTGGCGATGGCCAAGGTGCTGAAACGCAAGCTGGAAGCGACCAAGCGCTACCGCGTCGGGCTGACGCGCTCGGACGACCGCTTCATCGAACTGCGCGAACGGACGGCAATGGCCGACCGCGACGACGTGCACCTCTTCATCTCCTTGCACGCCGATTCGATCGCCGCGCGCGGCGTGCGGGGCCTGTCGGTGTACACGCTCTCGGACAAGGCGTCGGATGCCGAATCGGAAGCCCTGGCGGCCAAGGAGAACCGCGCCGACCTGGTCGTCGGTGTGGACCATTCGCGCCAGAAGACGGTCGATACGCGCGAATTGCTGTTCCGTATGGAATTCGACGACGTCTCGCAGATCTCGCGCCAGTTCCGCAAGCTCGTGGTCGACGAGGTGCGCGAGCAGCGGATCGAAACCCTTCCCAATCCGCACCGCAGCGCCGGCTTCGTGGTGCTGAAGACGCGCAAGGTTCCTTCGGTGCTGGTCGAGATGGGCTACCTGTCGAACACGACCGACGAGCGCCTGCTGCGCCAATCGCGCCACCAGGACCGCTTCGCCAACGCCGTAATCAAGGCGGCCGACCGGTTCTTCGCCTGCGCGGAAGTGCGCAAGTGGTTCGAAAAGAACGAGGAAGAAGCCGTATCCGGCCGGGGCATCTCCTGCGCCGCATCGATCGCGATGGATTGAAGCGCGCACCGGCCGCCTGTGCCTTCTCCATTGCCGCAAATGTTGCGCTGCGTCACAATGCCGACCGCGGCGTAGGGGTGCGTCGCGACACGTTTTTGCCACGATCTTCGTTGATCTAGGCTTGGTGGGCAGGTAGGGCGTCGATCGGGCCGCCGATGCTACGTATTCTGGGATTCCTGTTCTTCTTCGTGGTGCTCGGCGCAGTGCTGGCGGGCGGCGGAGCGCTGCTGGTCTATCACCATTACAGCCGCGACCTGCCCGACTACCAGCAGCTCGCCGACTACCAGCCGGCGGTCATGAGCCGGGTCTATGCCGGCGACGGGCGCCTGTTGGGTGAGTTCGCCGTCGAGAAGCGGCTGTTCGTGCCGATCAAGGCGATGCCGCGGCTGGTGGTCAACGCGTTCCTGTCGGCCGAGGACAAGAACTTCTACCAGCACGGCGGTGTCGATCCGCTGGGCATCCTGCGGGCGGCCCTGACCAACCTGGCCCATTTCGGGCAGGATCGCCGCCCGGTCGGCGCTTCGACCATCACGCAGCAGGTGGCGAAGAACTTCCTGCTCGGCAACGAGATTTCGCTGGCGCGCAAGGTCAAGGAGGCGATCCTGGCCTTCCGGATCGAAGAGGCGATCTCGAAGGACCGCATCCTCGAGCTCTACCTGAACGAGATCTATCTCGGCTTCGGCTCCTATGGCGTCGCCGCCGCGGCGCTCAACTATTTCAACAAGCCGCTGGACGAGCTGAACCTCCAGGAGGCAGCATTCCTGGCCGCGCTGCCCAAGGCGCCGAACAACTACAATCCCGTGCGCCGCCCCGAGCAGGCAAAGGCCCGCCGCGACTGGGTGATCGGGCGCATGGTCGAGGACGGGTATCTGACACCTGCCGAAGGACGGCAAGTCCAGGCGACGCCGCTGGAAATCCGCGACCGCACCAAGTCCGACGTCTCGCGCGCGGACTATTTCAACGAGGAGGTGCGCCGCCAACTGCTGCAGCGCTACGGCGAGACGGCGCTCTACAAGGGCGGCCTGGTGGTGCGCACCACGCTGGACCCGAAGCTGCAGACGATCGCCGACCAGGCACTGCGCGCGGGTCTGCAAATCTACGACCGCCGCCACGGCTGGCGCGGGCCGATCGCGCGGATCGACGTGGACGGCGACTGGGCGCAGCGCCTGAAGGGCGTCGAGCTGCCGCGCGGCCTGGGCGAGTGGTACCTCGCCGTGGTGCTGGCGACCAACGACAACGCGGCCAGCATCGGATTCAGCGACGGACGGCGCGGCACGATCCCGATGGCCGAACTCGCCTGGGCGCGGCAGAACCTGGACAAGCAGAAGCTGGGGCCGCCGCTGAAGCGCCCGGCCGACGCGCTCGGCGTCGGCGACGTGGTTGCGGTCGAGCCGGTCACGCAGGACAAGGAGGGCAAGCCCTATCCGGCCGGAAGTTTCGCCCTGCGCCAGATCCCGAAGATCGGCGGCGCAGTGGTGGCGCTCGATCCCCATACAGGGCGCGTGTTGGCGATGTCCGGCGGCTACGACTTCGAGATGAGCGAGTTCAACCGCGCCACCCAGGCGCTGCGCCAGCCCGGCTCGGCGTTCAAGCCCTTCGTGTACCTGCCGGCGCTCGAGGCCGGCTACGCGCCCACCACGATCATCCTCGATGCACCGTTCGTGATCGACCAGGGCCCCGGCCTGCCGAAATGGAAGCCCGGCAACTACACGCACAAGTTCTACGGCCCCTCGACGATGCGCACGGGCGTGGAGATGTCGCGCAACCTGATGACCGTGCGGCTGGCGCAGACCGTGGGCATGGAGAAAGTAGCCAAGACCGCGATCGATTTCGGCATCTTCGACCAGATGCCGCCGATCCTGTCGATGTCGCTGGGCGCGGGCGAGACCACCTTGCTGCGGCTGACCAACGCCTACGCCATGCTGGTCAACGGCGGCAAGCGGATCACGCCCACGCTGATCGACCGCGTGCAGGACCGCAACGGCCGCACCATCTTCCGCCACGACCAGCGGACCTGCGAGGGTTGCGGCGAGGCGCCGGCCGGCCAGCCGCTGAACGTTCCCTCGATCCCCGACACGCGCCCCGCCGTGGTCGATCCGGTGACCGCCTACCAGATGGTTTCGATCCTGCAGGGCGTGGTCGAGCGCGGCACGGCAACCCGCCTGCGCGAGCTGAACAAGCCGCTGGCGGGCAAGACCGGGACGACCAACGACAGCTCCGACACCTGGTTCGTCGGTTTCACGCCCGACCTGGTGGTCGGTGTGTTCGTGGGCTTCGATGCGCCCTCGACCCTGGGCCAGCAGGAAACCGGCGCCTCGGTCGCGGTGCCGATCTTCAAGATGGTCATGGAGAAGGCGCTGCAGAACGCGCCCTCGATCCCGTTCCGCATCCCGCCCGGCGTGCGGCTGGTCCGGATCGAGCACGACAGTGGCCGGCTCGCCCAGCCCAGCGACCGCAACGTCATTCTCGAGGCGTTCCGGCCGGGCACCGAGCCGGTCGCGGGGCGCGAGAGCGTGGTGCTGGACGGCGGCGTGCCCGCCCCGGCGGCGGGCGGCGCGCCCGGCGCCGTGCCGGCCAGCTCGCCGGGCTTGTATTGAGGGGCCGGCCGGCCCATTTTCCTGTCCACCGCCGGATTGGAGCTGGATCATGCGTGCGGAGACGCAAGCCGTCGTCGACTCGATCAACCAGGCCCTCGACCTGGTGCGGAGGCATCTTTGACTGGGATGCCGCGCAGAAACGCCTGGCCGAGCTGAACGCGCGGGCGGAAAGCAGCGACCTTTGGAACGACAGCGCCAAGGCGCAGGCGCTCTTGCGCGAGCGCACGCAGCTTGACCGCGCCCTTGCCGGCTATACCGCGCTGAAGCGCGAACTGGACGACGCGCTGGCCCTGCTCGAACTGGGCGAGGCCGAGAAGGACGAAGCGGCGATCGCCGAGGCCGAGGCGATGCTGGCCACGCTTCGGCCCAAGGCGGAGAAGAAGCAGCTCGAGAGCCTGCTGTCCGGCGAGGCCGACGCCAACGACTGCTACCTCGAGGTCCACGCCGGCGCCGGCGGTACCGAGGCGCAGGACTGGGCGGCGATGCTGATGCGCATGTACACGCGGTGGGCCGAGCAGCGCGGCTACAAGGTGGAGTGGCTGGAGGAAAGCCCGGGCGAAGAGGCCGGCCTGAAATCGGCCACGGTCAAGATCATGGGTCCCAACGCCTATGGCTGGCTGAAGACCGAATCCGGCGTGCACCGGCTCGTGCGCATCTCGCCGTTTGACTCCAACGCGCGGCGCCACACGAGCTTCGTGTCGGTCGGAGTCTATCCGGTGATCGACGAAAATCTCGAGATCGAGGTGCTGGAGAAGGACCTGAAGGTCGACACCTTCCGCTCCTCCGGCGCCGGCGGGCAGCACGTCAACAAGACCGAAAGCGCCGTGCGCATCACCCATATGCCGTCCGGCATCATCGTGTCGTGCCAGATCGACCGCTCGCAGCACCGCAATCGCGCGATGGCCATGCAGATGCTGAAGGCGCGGCTGTACGAGCAGGAACTCAAGAGGCGCGAGGCCGCCGCCCAGGCCGCGCACGACGCCAAGTCGGACATCGGCTGGGGCCACCAGATCCGCTCCTACGTGCTGCAGCCCTACCAGATGGTGAAGGACCTGCGCACGGGCGTGGAGCGCGGCAACGCCCAGGCGGTGCTGGACGGCGACATCGACGCCTTCCTCGAGGCGGCGCTGGCCGAGAAGGTCGGGGGCGAGAAGCCGCAGGCGGCCACCGCCTAGCCGGAACGCGCCTTCGGCGTCCGCGTTTGCGGTCAGGGAGCAAGGGAGGGCCAGACCATGATGGAGTCCTTCTGCCGGGTCCTCGGCCCGCTCCTCGCGGTTGCGAATATCTACCTCTTCTCCTTCCCGGGGTGCGCCCAACCGATCGTCGGCCGCCAGCCGCAGAGCGTGCCGGAGCAGTTCCGGCCCGATCCCGGCGGCTACAAGGTCGAGGTCTGGACGCGACGGCTGGACGTTCCGTGGTCGCTGGTATTCCTGCCCGACGGCCAGGCGCTGGTCAGCGAGCGGCCCGGCCGCATCCGCATGCTGGCCAAGGACGGAACGCTTGCCGAGGCGCCCTACGCCACAATCCCCGTCCACGCCCGCGGCGAGGCCGGGCTGATGGGGTTGGCGCTGCATCCCGACTTCGCGCGCCAGCCCTTCGTCTACGCGATGATGACGGTCAGCGAAGCGGGCAAGATCGTCAACCGCGTCGTCCGGCTGCGCCACGGCGCCGGCGCCGCGATCGACAAGGTGATCGTCGACGGAATTCCAGGCGCCAACTACCACGACGGCGGGCGGATCGCCTTCGGGCCGGACGGGATGCTCTATGTGACGACCGGCGAGATCTACCAGGCGGAACTGGCGCAGGACCTGAAGTCGCTGGGCGGCAAGATCCTACGCGTGACGCCGGACGGCGCCGTTCCTCCCGGCAATCCCTTTCCCGGCTCGCCGGTGTGGAGCTATGGCCACCGCAACCCGCAGGGCCTTGCCTGGCACCCGGAGACGAAGGAGCTGTTCATTTCCGAACACGGGCCTTCAGGCGAATTCGGCCGGCGCAAGGACGACGAGATCAACGTGATCCGCAAGGGCGGGAACTACGGCTGGCCGCGTGTCGTCGGCGCGGCGGGGCTGAGGGAATATATCGATCCGATCCTCTTGTGGCGCGAGACGGGCGCGCCGCCCTCGGGCATCGCCTTCTTCGACGGCTCGCTGTTCGTCGCCACCCAGCGCTCGGACGCGCTGATCCGCGTCGACGTCGAGCGCCGGGGCGACGGCTGGACCGTGAAGGCGATCGAGCGCTGGTTCTCGGACAAGCCGGACAGCGGCAAGTGGGGCTCGTTCCGCGACGCCGTGGTGGGGCCGGACGGCGCGCTCTACGCGCTGACCAATTTCAGCGGCGGCGACGACAAGATCCTGCGCATCATGCGGCGGTAGCCGAGTCGCCCCCGCTCATGTTCCGCGCTACAATCGCGCCATGTTCGCGCTCGACCGGTTGATCGAGGACTGCCGCGCGGCCTTGAAGGAAACGCAGGCGCAGCGCGCGATTCGCGAGGTGGTGGCCCGCGCCGTCGCGGAACCCGATGCGGTGCTGCGCGCCGTGGGCGAGCCGCGCCGGGCCCAGGTCGACCGGCTGTACGCCAGCAATGACCTGGTGGTGCTGAACGTGGTGTGGGCGCCCTACATGACCGTGGCGCCGCACAATCACAACATGTGGGCGATCATCGGCATCTATACCGGCTGCGAGCACAACATGTTCTGGCGCCGCCTGCCGGACGATCCGGAGGGCAGGATCGAGGCCGCCGGCGCCAGGGCCATGAGCCGCAAGGACGCCGTGCCGCTCGGCAAGGACATCATCCACTCGGTCACCAACCCGATCCCGCGCTTCACCGGGGCGCTGCATGTCTATGGCGGCGACTTCTTCGGCGTCGGCCGCAGCGAGTGGGACCCCGAGGCGCTGACCGAACACGCCTCCACCGCCGAGCTGGCGCTGCGCCGTTTCGAGGAAGCGAACCGCATATTCGCGATCGGCTAAGCGGTCGCGAACTCGTCGCGCCGGAACCCCTGTATGTACAGCAGCGCCGTCAGGTCGCCGTGGTCGATGCGCGCGCGCGCAGCCGCCGCGGTGATCGGCTTGGCCTGGAACGCCACGCCCATGCCGGCCGCCCGGATCATCGCCAGGTCGTTGGCGCCGTCGCCCACTGCCATGGTCCGATCGAGCGCCAGTCCCAGCCGCGCGGCCTCCGCACGCAGGGTTTCGAGCTTCGCGTCGCGGCCCAGGATCGGCTCGACTACCCTGCCGGCCAGCATGCCGTCCGCGATCTCCAGTTCGTTGCCGCAATCCGCGTCGAACCCGATCAGCGCGCGCGCGTGCGCGGTAAAAATGCGGAACCCGCCGGAAACCAGCACCGTGCGGGCGCCGGCCCGGTGCATCGTCGCCACCAGCGCCTCGGCACCCGGCATCGGCCGCATGTCGTCGCGCACCTTGTGCAGAAACCTGGCCGGCGTGCCCTTCAGGATCGCGATGCGCTCGCGCAAGGCCCCTTCAAAGTCGAGCTCACCGCGCATCGCGCGCGCGGTGATCGCCGCGATGCGCGGACCGAGCCCGGCTTCCGCGGCGAAGGCGTCGAGCGTCTCGCCCACGACCATGGTGGAATCCATGTCGGCGACCAGCAGAGCCTTGCGCCTGCCCAACACCTCTTGCGCCACCAAGTCGATGGGTTTGCCCGCGAGCGCGGCGCGCGCTGCCCGTTCGGCTAGGTTCGCTTCGATGCCCGCGAACGGGACATCGCAGGCGATGCCGGGCGCAAGCCACGCCGCGTCGCCGACGCGCGCACCCGCATCGGCCAGCGCCCGGGCGGCAGAACCGGCCGTGCTAGGATCGAGGATCGGGTTGGCGGGATTGGCGATCAGGGTCAGAACGGAATTCATGCGGTCCTATAGCGGAGCTGGCCCGTCGCGGCCAAGCGCCATTGCATGAGGCGCAAGGTTGTCGTCGTCGCAGGGCCGACGGCCGGCGGCAAGTCCGGCCTCGCCCTCGCGCTGGCGGAGGCATTTTCCGGCACGGTCATCAACGCCGATTCGATGCAGCTCTATCGCGGCCTCGGCGTGCTGACCGCGCAGCCGGACGACGCGGCGCGCACGCGCGCCCCGCACGCGCTCTATGGCGTCCTCGATGCGGCCGACCATGCCTCGGCCGGGCGCTGGCGCCAGATGGCGGTCGAAGCGATCGACGCAGCGCATGCGGCCGGGCGCCCGCCGATCCTCGTGGGCGGCACCGGGCTCTACCTGCGCGCATTGATGCAGGGCATCGCCGCGATCCCGCCGATCCCCGCCGACATCCGCGCCAGGGCCCGCGCTCTGCATTCCGAACTCGGCGGCGAGGCCTTCCGCGACCGCCTGGCCGAGCGTGACCCTGCGGGGGCGGCAAAGCTCAAACCCGGAGATTCGCAACGTCTGGTCCGCGCTTACGAGGTAGTCGAGGCGACCGGCCGCCCGATCGCCGCATTCCAGGGCCATGGCGTGCCGGCGGACGCAGCCGGCTGGCGCTTTTTCGTGCTGCTCGTCATGCCGTCCCGCGCCGAGCTTCATCGCGCCATCGACGCAAGATTCTTGCGCATGATGGAACGGGGCGCGCTTGAGGAGGCCCGCGCCCTCCTGGCCCGAAATCTCGATCCGTCCTTGCCGGCCATGAAGGCGCTCGGCCTGCCGGCCCTGCTGGATCACCTCAAAGGATTGATTTCCTTGGAGAAGGCGGTCACCCTGGCGCAGCAGTCCACCCGCCAGTACGCCAAACGCCAAGCGACCTGGTTCCGGCACCAGATCGAGGCCGACCATCGCATGGACACGCAATTTTCGGAAAGATTCCTCCCGGAAATCTTTTCGATAATTCGTCAGTTTCTGTTGACCGCCTAGAATCGAGCGTCTACGTTGCCGGTCCTTTTTGAGCCAGAACCCCCTGGCCACAGCGGCGTTTCCGCGCTTCTTGGTCTGTCGGGAAGGGACCACGCCATGGCCCAGCAACGCACGCCCGCAGCGCGGGCGAGTGCACCTCGCGCGCCCGATCAGGGCGCGACCCCGGAACGCCTGACCGGCGCCGAGATCGTCATCAAGGCGCTGTTGGACCAGGGCGTCGATGTCGTCTTCGGCTATCCCGGCGGGGCGGTGCTGCCGATCTACGACGCCCTGTTCAAGCAGAACGCCCTGCGCCACGTGCTGGTCCGCCACGAGCAGGGGGCGGTGCACTCGGCCGAAGGCTATGCCCGCTCCACAGGCAAGGTGGGCGTCGTGCTGGTGACCTCGGGCCCCGGCGCCACCAATGCCGTCACGGGCCTGACCGACGCGCTGATGGATTCGATCCCGATCGTGTGCCTGACCGGCCAGGTGCCGACCCACCTGATCGGCAACGATGCCTTCCAGGAGGCCGACACTACGGGCATCACGCGGCCCTGCACCAAGCACAACTACCTGGTGAAGGACGTCAACGACCTGGCGCGCACGCTGCACGAAGCGTTCTATGTCGCGCGCAGCGGGAGGCCGGGACCGGTGGTGGTCGACCTGCCCAAGGACGTGCAGTTCGCGGAAGGGCCCTACGAGGGACCGGCGAATGTGCGCCACCGTACCTACCGCCCGCAGACCGACGGCGATCCGGCGCTGATCGAGCGCGCGGTCGACCTGATCGCCAGCGCCAAGCGTCCGATCTTCTATGCCGGCGGCGGCGTGATCAATTCCGGGCCGGCGGCGTCCGACCTCCTGACCCAGTTCGTGCGCATGACCGGCTATCCCTGCACCCTGACCCTGATGGGGCTGGGCGGCATCCCGGCCAGCGACCCGCTGTTCCTCGGCATGCTGGGCATGCACGGCACCTACCAGGCCAACCTGGCGATGCATGGAGCCGACGTGATGATCGCGGTCGGCGCACGCTTCGACGACCGCGTGACCGGCAAGCTCGCGGCCTTCTCGCCCGGATCGCGCAAGATCCACGTCGACATCGACCCGTCCTCGATCAACAAGAACGTGCCGGTGGAGATCGGCATCGTCGGCGACTGCGCCGCCGTGCTGCGACAGATGATCGAGGCCTGGAAGCGCCGTAGGGCCAAGCCCGACGGCAAGGCGCTGAAGGAGTGGTGGAAGCAAATCGACCAGTGGCGCGCGCGCGACTGCCTGCGTTATGCCAAGTCCGACGCGGTGATCAAGCCGCAATTCGCGATCCAGCGGCTCTACGAGCTGACCAAGGACAGGGAACCCTACATCACCACCGAGGTCGGCCAGCACCAGATGTGGGCGGCGCAGTTCTTCCATTTCGAAAAGCCCAAGCATTGGATGACCTCGGGCGGGCTCGGCACGATGGGCTACGGCCTGCCGGCCGCCATCGGCGTGCAGATGGCGCATCGCGACAAGCTGGTGATCGACATCGCCGGCGAGGCGTCGATCCTGATGAACATCCAGGAGCTTTCGACGGCGGTGCAGCATCGCCTGCCCGTCAAGCTGTTCATCATCAACAACCAATGGA
>CAYMTM010000122.1:11183-13634 GCA_964393375.1 uncultured Rhodospirillaceae bacterium | reverse complement strand
CGCGCGATCGCCTGGTCGCCGATCAGTTCGATCCGGCCGTTGGCGACCTCCTTCGCCACCGTGGTCATGCCCACCCACACCTGGGTCATGGTTTTGAGCGGCGCGCGCACGAACAGGTCGACATCGAAGCCGGGATCCGCGCTGCACAGATCGACCGTGCCGCGGTCGACCACCAGCCACCAGCTCCGCTTGCCGGGCTCCAGCTCGGGATACTGGAAGTTGATGGTGCAGCGCCGCCCGGGCAGGGGGTCGGGCTTCGGGTTGCGGCGCATGTCCCACATCAACAAGGACGGGTCGAGATTCTTCAGCGACACGCTGCTTTCGACCCAGCGCTGGCCCCAGAAGCCCAGCGCCATCACCACCTCGCGCAACTCCTCGCCGGCCTGGGTCAGCTTGTATTCGTTTCCCTGGCCCTGGGCCGCCGGCACGGCGTAGATCACACCGGCCTGCTCCAGCTCCTTCAGGCGCTTGGTGAGCAGCGTCGGCGACATCAGCGGCAGGCCGCGGCGCAGATCGTTGAAGCGGGTCGAGCCGCACAGCATCTCGCGCAGCACCAGCGCCGTCCACCGCGAGCAGAAGATCTCCGCTGCCATCGCGACGGGACAGAACTGGCCATAGCTGCCGAGGCCCTGACCTTCGGGCATACCCGCCTCCTGCGCCGTCCTGGCAGCCTGCCATGGGGGCAGTCCACAAACTGTACCGCGATCTTTTTGCGATGCAACTGCCAAAGGGCGCGGAATCGGCCCTCCGGGCTCGAGCATTCCCAAGGCCGCTACAGTTCCTGGACTAGAGGCGGGGCGGGGTTCGAAGCGACGATGGCGGCCCAGGCAAGGGCGCGCGAGGCCCTGCCGGCTCGCGCGCGAACGTTCAGGAGAAGGTTATGAGCGACACATCGACACTGAGAAGCATCCAAGCGGCGCCAAGCGCGGCCGAAGTCGCCCGGACCCTGGGTCCGGTGTTCGCCCGCCGCGCCGAGACGGCGGACGAGGACGCCTATGTGGCGGAAAACATCGCCGCGCTGAAGGAGTCGGGGCTGGTCGAGGCCGGCGTGCCGGCCGAGCTGGGCGGCGGCGGCGCCGACGTCGACGAGCTGGCGGCGATGCTGCGGACCCTGGCCTATCACTGCGGCTCCACGGCGCTCGCCTTCTCGATGCATACCCACCAAATGGCGATCCCGGCCTGGCGCTGGACCCACCAGAAGGCCGCGCCGGTCGAGCCGCTGCTCAGGCGAATCGCCAAGGAGCGCCTGCTGCTGCTGTCGAGCGGTGGGTCGGACTGGATCGCGGGCTCGGGCAAGGCCGAGAAGGTCGAGGGCGGCTATCGGATCACCGCGCGCAAAGTGTTCACCTCGGGCGGGCCGACCGGCGACCTGTTCATGACCGGCGCGGTGCTGGAAGAGGAGGGCCAGCCGCCGACGGTCCTGCATTTCGGCGTGCCGATGAATTCGCCGCACGTCAAGGTGCAGGACAACTGGCGCACCCTGGGCATGCGCGGCACCGGGTCGAACGACGTGCTGATCGAGGGCTATGTGGTGCCGGAGGCGGCGGTCGCGGTGAAGCGCAAGGCGGGCGAATGGCATCCGCTGTTCCATATCATCGCGACCATCGCCTTTCCGCTGGTCTACGCGGTCTATCTGGGCGTGGCGGAAAGCGCGCGCGACATCGCCGTCGGCCTTGCCAAGCGCAAGACGCCGGGCAAGCACGCCGTCGAGCTCGCCGGCCGGATGGAAACCGAGCTGGCCGGCGCGCGGATGGCGCACGAGGCGATGCTGGGGGCGGTCCGCCTCAACGCGCCGTCGGCGGCGACGGTCAACCAGGTGATGACGGGCAAGGCGCTGTTCACGCGCCACGCGCTCGCCGCGGTCGAGTGCGCGATGGAGCTGGCGGGCGGCGCGGGGTTCTTCCGCGCCACGGGGCTGGAGCGGCGCTTCCGCGACATCCAGGCCGCGCGCTACCACCCGCTGCAGGCGGGCGCGCAGGCCGAATACGCCGGCGCGATGGCGCTGGGACTGCCGGTCGACCGCATTTTCTGATCGCTGGCGGAACCGCTGCATTGGACAGGCGCGGCGCGTCCTCGCTAGGATGCCCGCGCCTTCCATCTATGCACGGATCGAACCCGCCGATGAACCTCAAGGACCACATCAGGGGCATCCCCGATTTCCCCAAGCCCGGCATATTGTTCTACGACATCTCGACGTTGCTCCGGCATCCCGCGGCCTGGCAGGAGACCATCAGCCTGCTCACCGCCGCCATCAAGCAGCACAAGCCGGACATGCTGGCGGGGATCGAATCGCGCGGGTTCCTGGTCGCGGCCCCGCTGGCGCTCTCGCTCGGCTGCGGCTTCCTGATGGTGCGCAAGAAGGGCAAGCTGCCGGGCAAGGTGAACCGCCACACCTACACGCTGGAATACGGCAGCGACACCTGCGAGATCCAGGCCGACGCGGTGATCCCC
>CAYMTM010000122.1:4165-11173 GCA_964393375.1 uncultured Rhodospirillaceae bacterium | reverse complement strand
GTGGTGCTGGACGATCTGCTCGCGACCGGGGGCACCTTGCGCGCGGCGATCAACCTGTTGCGCGACTGCGGCGCCGACGTGCGCGCGGCGGCGACGATCATCGAACTCACCTTCCTCAACGGCCGCAGGCACCTCGACGTGCCCTTCACCTCGCTGGTGGCGTACGACCGCTAGTCGCGCGCCCTCTTCCGCCGGGGGAGAGAGTCAGGCGCCGATCGCTTCCGCCAGTTCCAGCAGCAGCGCGTCCGAGCCCGCCGGGCCGATCAGCGACAGGCCGACCGGCGCGCCGTCCACGCGGCCCAGCGGCATCGTCACCTGCGGCAGGCCGGAGAGCCCGGCGATGCAGGTGAGCGTAAGCGTGCGGGCGCGGAAGCGTTCGGTCTCGGGCAGGGGCAGGCCCTTGAGCGGCGCCGGCGCGGGGGACGTCGGCAGCGCCAGCACGGCGCCGTCGGCGAGCAGTCCGCGCACGCGCTCGCGCGCCCGCGCCCGCACGGCGTCGGCGGCCGCCACCTGTTCGCGCGTGATGGTGGCGATCCAGCGGAAACGTTCGGCCACGCCCGGGCCGAAAGTCGGCTTCTCGCGCGTCACCCAGTCGCCATGCACGCCCCATATCTCGGCCCCCTGCAGGTGGCGGAAGGCCTCGTACCACGGCGCCAGGCCCTCCGGCGCAACCGTCACCGGCACGGCCGGGCCGATAATCTGCGCCGCGCTGGCAATCCCGTCCTTCAGCGCCGCGCCGACCGCCGGATTGGCCTCGGCGAAAGCATCGCTCGCAACCAGCAGCGTCCTCGGCCTTGCCGATGCGGCGTCCGGTCCCATCAATACCCGTCCCACGCGCCGCATCAGCGCCGCCTCGCGCGCGAACCAGCCCAGCGTGTCGAAGCTGGGCGCAAGGGGCATGGTGCGGTCGAGCGCCAGCCGCCCGTGCGTGGTGCGGATGCCGCAAAGCCCGCAATGGCTGGCGGGAATGCGCACGGACCCGCCGGTGTCGCTGCCCAGCGCCAGGTCGACCGCCAGGCCCGCCACCGCCGCGGCCGAGCCGCAGGACGATCCGCCCGGCACGCGGTCGGGCGCGGCGCTGTTGATCGGCGTGCCGTAATGCGCGTTCTCGCCCATCAGGCTGAAGGCGATCTCGTCGGTGATGGTCTTGCCGACCAGCGTAGCGCCGGCGGCGAGCAGCTTCCGCACGCAGCTCGCGTTGCCCTCGGCCGGCGCGTGGCTGCGCGCCCAGTCGGGGTTGCCGCAGCCCGTCACGCGGCCGGCGATGTCGAAGATGTCCTTTGCCGCGAAGGTCAGGCCCTTGAGCGGGCCATCCGGCGCGCCGGCGACGACGAACTGTCCGCCCGGCACGAAGGCGTTGAGTGCGTCGCGGGCGGATAGGTCCTGGGGCGGCATGGTCGGCCTTTCGCTGTTGCGGGGCATCCTTGGTAGCACGGACTGGACGGCGCGGCGCGCTTGCCTATGCTCGTCCCGGCAAATCGGGGGGATGTGTTTCATGCCGGCCAAGGACGCCAGCACCCTGCCCGCGGGCGGGTTCGAGACTCTGCACGAGATCGTCAGGCGCGCGCGCCAGAACCTGGACCAGAACGCCTGGGACTACATCGTCGGTGGCACCGAAACCGAAACAACATTGCGGCGCAACCGCCTGGCGCTGGATTCGATCGCGCTCCGGCCCCGCGTGCTGCGCGACGTGCGGCGGATCGACCTGACCGCCCAGCACTTCGGGCGTCGGTTACGCCTGCCGGTGATGCTGGCGCCGGTGGGCGCGCTGGAGGCGTTCCACGACGGGGCTGCCGCTTCGGTGGCGCTCGCGGCCGAGGAATTCGGCGTGCCGCACATGCTGAGCTCGGTCTGCCTGCCGGGCATGGAAGGCGTGGCCGAAGCCGCCGCCGCCGCGCTGCGGCTCTACCAGCTCTACGTGCGCGGCGACGACGCCTATGTGCTCGACCACGTGATGCGCGCCGAGGCGCTAGGCTACGCCGCCTTCTGCCTGACCGTGGATACCGCGCATTACAGCCGGCGGGAGCGCGACCTGGCCAAGCGCCACGTCACCAGCGGAAGGCGGCGCGTGTCGGGCCAGGATTTCCAGGCCGGGCTCGACTGGCGGACGGTCCGCCTCATCAAGACCAAGTCCAAGCTGCCGCTGATCCTCAAGGGGATCATGACGGTAGAGGACGCCAAGCTCGCGATCGAGAACGGCGTCGAGTGGATCTACGTCTCCAACCATGGCGGCCGCCAGCTCGACCACGGGCTGGGCGCGATGGAGGTGCTTCGCGAGATCGTCGACGCGGTGGCCGGCCGGGCCGGGATCATGATCGACGGCGGTTTCTGCCGCGGCACCGACATCGTCAAGGCCCTGGCCGCGGGCGCCCAGATCGTGGGGCTGGGGCGCATGCAGTGCTACGCGCTCGCCGCCGCCGGCCAGGCCGGCTTGGTCAGGATGCTGGAGTTGCTGGAGGACGAGATGCGCCGCTGCATGGGGCTGCTCGGCATCACCGACTATGGCGGGCTCGACCGTGCCTGCCTGCGCCCCGCCCAGCCCGCCAATCCGCCCGGCGTGCTCAGCGCCTTTCCGCTGCTGGAGATCGAGCCCTACCGGTATTGAGGCGCGAACGCCGCCAGCTTCGGCCTCGCGTCGTTGCAGGAATTGAGCCAGCCCGCCATGTCGCATTTCGAGCAGGCGGAAACGGCTAGGGCGATGAGCAGCAGGGCAAGGACGGAGTGCGCGCGGCTGAGCATGTCACCCTCTTGATGACCCGATCGCTACCGGCGCGACCATACTACATAAGCGGGGCCGGCTACATCCTTTGAGGCGCGGGCGCCCCTCGCGCCGGTGCTGGGCAGCCGCGCCGCCCTGCCGCGCTGGATCGTCTGGGCCGTGGCGATCGGCAACGCCGCCTGGGCCATCGAGAGCGTGCTGCTGCTGCCGAGCGGCTGGGTCCGGCCGACCGGGCTCGGCATCGCCTTCGTGCTCTTCCAGGCCGCCGCCGTAGCCCTGTTCGCGGCATTGCGGTTCACGGGACTGCGGCGGCCCTAGGCTTGATCGCCCTCTCCCCCTGCGCCCGCCGAAGGGGGTGAGGGCCAAGCTACTGCTTGACGAATGTCAGAGTGCAGGGGCGCAGCTCGTTGCGGGTGCCGCTGCCGCGCCCGCCTTCGAAGCGGGCGTTGGCCGTGTAGCTGTAATTCGAACCAGGCTGCAGTCGCCCGACCGAGAACTCTTCGTCGCCGGTGCGCCCGTTCGCGCGCAGGAGCGCCGTGCCGTCGGCGTTGATGGCGCCGCTGATCGCGAGCGACGACTGGTTTTTCGCCGAGCTGAATTGGCCGGACAATACACCGTCCTTGACATGCGAGACGAAGTTGAGCGTGTAGCCCTTCGCGCCATCGCTGGCGCGCTCGCAACGCACCGTGGTCTGCCAGGCGCCGTCGAAGGCCTTGGCCGTCGGCGGTCCACCGGCTGCCGGCGCGGCAGCCTGCTGGGCGGCGGCCGGCGCTTGGCGCAGCGTCGCCAGGCGGGCGCGCGCGAGTCCGGCAAACGCGCCCTTGGGATACTGGTCGAGGTAGGACTGCACCTCGGCCGGGTTGGTCGAGTCCTTGACCGACTGCCAGTGCAGCGCCTCGCGGTCGACCGCGCCCTGGGCGGGCGCCGTCGGCGTCACCGCCACGGTCGTCGGCCCAAGGAAGTAGAAATTGCCTACCAGCGAGGAAGCCTCCCAGGGCGTCTGCTGGTCCTTGGACTCGCGCGACACCTCCGCGCGAACCCGCTTGAAAACCTCCTCGATCGAGAGGCCCGGCGTCTTGATCGCCGCGATCAGGCTGGCGGTGTAAAGGCCGTTGGCCCCCTCGCCGTCCGCCGCCACCTTGCCTGGCGCGGTCGCGTAAGCGATCAGCGTGCCCTTGGGCGCGCTGATCTGGGCCAAGCCTCCGCCCACCGCGCGAAAGCGCCGCTCGAACGGGTTGTTGCGGCAGGCGTCAAGGATCACCAGGTTCACGTCGCTGCCCGAAGCGGCCACCTGGTCCAGCACCAGGTCGACGTCCAATGTCTCCAGCCGCAGCGCCGGCTCCGTTTCGACCTTGGCGTCCACGGGGATCAGGAAGTTGCGTCCGCCCGCCTGAATGCCATGACCGGCGTAGTAGAACAGCGCGACGGCGCCCGGCGTCAGCGCCCGGCCGAACTCGCCGACCGCGCGTTCCATCTCCTGCTTGGTGACGTTCTCGCGGGCGATCACCTGGAACCCGGCCTGGCGCAAGGTCGCGGCCATCGCACGGGCGTCGTTGACCGGATTGCGCAGCGGATTCTGCGCGTAGGCCGCATTGCCGATAACCAGCGCCACCCGCTTTTGCGCGGGCTGGGCGTCCGCGCCCGCGGCCGGCGTCAGGATTGCCGCCACCGCCAGCGCGGCAGCCCGCAGCGTCCGACCCATCATGTAAACCCCCGTCCTTGGACCGGATGACGGCGCGAAGCCTATAACGACGGGCGCCCGCGCGAAAGTGATCAGCGTCACGCCGCCGCGCGGCCGCGCGGCGGGCGCGATCCTGCACATAGATATGGACAGATGCCGGACGGGCGCTAGAGTCGGCCTCCTGTAACGACATCCGACAAGGGGAGCCGGCGTCCGATGGCCATGAAGTACAACACCCTGGTTTTAGGCGCTTCCTACGGGTCGCTGCTCGCGGCCAAGCTGGCGCTGGCCGGCCATTCCACCCACCTGATCTGCCTGCCGGCGGAAGCGGAGCTCATCAACAAGGAGGGCGCGCGGGTGCGCATGCCGGTGAAGGGGCGTCAGGGGCTCGTGGAGATCGACTCGCGCAAGCTCGCGGGCAGGGTGACGGCGGGCGGGCCCGATGGCGTCGATCCCGCAAAGTACGACTTGGTGGCGCTGGCGATGCAGGAGCCGCAATACCGCGCCGCCGGGGTGCGCGAGTTGCTGGACCGGGTTGCGAGGTCGCGCAAGCCCTGCATGTCGATCATGAACATGCCGCCCCTGCCCTATCTCGCGCGCATCCCGGGACTCAACGTCGAGGCGCTCAAGGGCTGCTACACCGACGCCACGGTCTGGCAGAACTTCGATCCGAAGCTGATGACGCTCTGCAGCCCCGATCCCCAGGCCTTTCGTCCGCCCGACGAGCCGGTCAACGTGCTGCAGGTGGCGCTGCCCACCAACTTCAAGGTGGCGCGCTTCGACGACGACAGGCACACCGCCATGCTGCGCACGATGCAGGACGATATCGAGGCGGCGCGGTTCGAAGGCCTCGAGCTGCCGGTCAAGCTCAAGGTGCACGACTCGATCTTCGTGCCGCTGGCGAAGTGGTGCATGCTTCTGACCGGCAATTACCGCTGCGTCCAGAAGGACGGCATGCGCCCGATCAAGGAGGCGGTGCACAGCGACCTTGCCACTTCGCGCGCGATCTACAACTGGGTCAGCGAGCTGTGCCAGCAACTCGGCGCATCAAAGGATGACATGGTGCCCTTCGAGAAATACGCCAACGCGGCTTTGAGCTTGGCCAAGCCCAGTTCGGCCGCCCGCGCACTAGCCGCCGGCGCGCAGAACATCGAGCGCGTGGACCGCGTGGTGCAGACCATCGCCGCGCTCAAGGGCAAGAAATCCGAGGCCGTCGACCAGACCGTGGCGATGGTCGATCTCTGGCTCGCGAAGAACCGGAAGGCCGCTGCCTGACAACCTCGCGCGCCGCACCGCCGGTGCTGATCGTCATCTCGCATTTCACGCATCCCGACGCCGACATCGAGCGCGCGGCGCTCGACGGCCGCGCCGAGCTTTACGTCCAACAGGCCAAGACCGCCGCGCAGAACCCGCTGCCGATGGAGATCCGCGCGCGCGCCGACGCGATCATCCATTTCCATTCCGGCACCGCGCCCGACGGCGCGCCGGCCGACTATCCCAAGGTCCGCGCGGTGCTGCGCTGCGGCGTCGGCTTCGACAAGATCGACCTTGCGGGCTGGGGCGCGCGCGGCGTACCGGTATTCAACGTGCCGGACTACGGCACGTCCGAGGTCGCCGACCACGCCATCGCGCTGATGCTGGGCCTGGTGCGCGGCGCCCAGTACTACGACACGATGCTGCGCGACGACCCGGCCGGCAACTGGCGCCAGCCCATAGCACCCCTGGTGCGCCGGCTGCGCGGGCAGGTCTTCGGCGTCGTCGGGCTGGGACGCATCGGGCTCGCCGCCGCGCTGCGCGCGCGCGGCTTCGGCATGCAGATCGCCTTCTTCGATCCCTACCTGCCCTCGGGCATGGAGATCGCGGTAGGTGCGACGCGCTGCGCCTCGCTCGACGCGCTGACGGCGATGGCGGACGTGCTGTCGATCCACGCGCCCTCGACCGAGGAGACGCGCGGGCTCGTGGGACGCGCGGCGCTGGAGCGCGCCAAGCCCGGCCTGGTGCTGATCAACACCGCGCGCGGCCTGATCGTCGATCTCGACGCGCTCTATGACGGGCTGAAGGCGGGACGGATCGGCGGCGCCGCGCTCGACGTGCTGCCGGTCGAGCCGGCCGACACCGGGCATCCGCTCGTCGCCGCCTGGCGCGCGCGCGAACCGTGGATCGACGGCCGCGTGGTGCTGAGCCCGCACGCGGCGTTCTACAGCCCCGACGCGGTCGTGGACATGCGCAGCTTCGCCGTGCGCACGATCCTCGACTGTCTGGAGAAGGGCTCGCTGCAGAACTGCGTCAATCTGCACTGCCTGAAGCGCTAGATCCGAACGAGGAACCCGGCGAGCCCGGCCAGGACCGCCGCGCCCTGGATGACGCCGAGCCGCCAAGCCACAGCCGGGCCGCCCGCCGTCGCGGCGATCGCGATCTTCACGCCGGTGTTGACCGCGACGGCCAGCGCGATGGCGGCGGCGCCCGTCACCGGGCCGGTGCCGCCGCGCGCGGCCAGGTTGGCGACCGAAAGGCTGATAGCGTCCACGTCGGCCAGGCCCGAGGCCGCGGCGAGCAGGAAGAGCCCGCTGTCGCCCAGCCCGGCCGGCAGCGCGCGCGCCAGGAACAT